>DFYU01000032.1 GCA_002383415.1 Geobacter sp. UBA4074 | reverse complement strand
CTGCTCTCTGTGGCACTTTCCCTGGGGTTGCCCCCGCTGGACGTTATCCAGCGCCTTGCCCTGCGGAGCCCGGACTTTCCTCCCCTGCATCTGCAGCGGCGACCGTCTGTCCTGCTCCAGCCAATCGTTTGCACAACGTGTACTTCACAATACGCTGTGACCTTCATACTAGTAGCAACGGGGATTTTTAGGTCCTGGTTGCGGTAAGCCCAGGTATGGCGCGCAGGCGTACATTAAGTACGTTGAGCAGCCATGCCGCCGACGAAATGCGGCCAGGGCGTAAAAAGGCCGTTGCTAGCCCTGCTCTTGCTTGAGGATCAGAATCCGTTGGCAATGCGGACAAAAGTACAGCTCGTCGCACTTGAAGAGCGTGTTGTAAAGCTGGGGCGGCAGCTGCATATTGCAGCCCAGGCATGAACCCTCGCGGGCCTCGGCCAGTGCCTGTCCACGCCGCTGGCTGCGCAGCTGGGTATAGCGCCGCACGACGGAACTGGACAGTTCTTTTACAATCTGCTCACGATTGGCAACCGCCGCATCGATGACCGCCTGCAGGTCAGCTATGGCCGCCATCCGCTCCTGACAATCACTGGCAGCAGTCTCTTCCAGGCTGGCCAGTTCCGCACTGTGCGCATCGATTGCCGCTTGCAGCTCTTCCTGCTGTCCAGTCTTCTGCAGGATCTGCTCCTCCAGCTCGGCAACCTGCTTGCGGGCGGCAGCAATCTCGCGACCAACGGCCTGGAATTCCTTATTAGTGCGGATTTCCTTCATGTTGGTCTCAGAACGCTTGATGTTGTCCTGTTCAGCCTGCAGGGCAGCCTCGAGCTCTTCTTTTGCACGCTGGATCTCGGCCAGGCTGGCCTGTTCCCCGGCCAAGGCAGACCGCGCCACAGTCAGACGCTGTTCCAGATCGGCAATATCGGCCTGATGAACAGCCTGTTCCGCCTGTTTGTTGTCAATGGCACAGTCGATGACCTGCAACTCTTCCAGCAACAGCAGCTTTTTCTTCAAACCTGTCTCCTCCCGGGAGGTCAAAAGCCTCCCTGTCTACTTCACACCTCTATAAGCACCTGACCTGAAAAGGATCGCGCTCCCCTTCCGCTGCCAGCACGTCACAGGCGTAGCCGGCAGCAGTCAGTGTTGTCTGCAGAAAGTGCTGCACTGCCACCACCATCAGCTGTTCTGAGGCAAAATGCCCGACATCAAGCAGGGCAATACCGCAGGCTTCAGCCTCGCGGGCCTCGTGATATTTGACATCACCGGTCACGAGCAGATCAGCACCGGCACGCACAGCATCCTTCAGCAGCGAGGCGCCGCTGCCGCTGCAGAGCGCCACGCTGCGCACCAACCGGCTTGGATCACCAACCAGCCGAACAGGGCCCGACTGCAGCCGTTCGCGAACCTGATCACTATAGGCGGCCAGGGTGCTGGGCGTCTCCAGAACACCGATCCGGCCAAGTCCCTGCGCATGCCCCTGGTTCAGCAGCGGATAACAGTCAAAGGCCGGTTCTTCGTAGGGGTGCACCTTCAGTAAGGTCTGCATAGCCTTCGCCAGCCGGTCGCGCTGCACCAGCAGCTCCAGACGGCACTCAGCCACCCGTTCCAGTCGGCCAATGGCGCCAATGGCCGGCTCGGCACCAGGCAAAGGGGTAAAGGTTCCCTCGCCGGTGGTGGTGAAGGAGCAGTCACGGTAGTTGCCCAGGGCGCAGCCCTCAGCAAACATCGCCTTTCTGACAGCTTCCAGGTCGCCTTCAGGTACGAACACCACCAGCTTGACCAGCTGCTGCTGGTCAGTGACCGTAAGCGGCCGCAGCTGCTGCAACCCCAGGCGCTCAGCCAACAGATCGTTCAGCCCCCCATCGGCGATGTCGTAGTTAGTGTGCATGGCCACCAGTGCCAGCCCATGACTGGCTGCCTGCAGCACCAGCTTGCCGGTGATGGAGCCCGTCGTAATCTGGCGTAGTGGCTTGAAGATCAGAGGGTGATGGGTAACCAGCAGTTGGCAGCTGCGGTTTACTGCCTGGTCCAACACCTCGGGCAGAGGGTCCAGGGCCACCATGACCCGTTCCACCGGATCTGCCGGGTCACCCAGCTGCAAACCGACGTTGTCCCACTCTTCAGCCAACCGAAAAGGGAATTTTTTATTAATAATTCCGACTATATCAGAGATTTTTGCCGTTTTCATCGACAAAAAACAAAAAGAGTGCAGCCTTGTGGCGTGCACTCTGGTGAACCTGTGGTCACGGTAGGTCGTTGTCGTTGTGACCGCATCCGGTCTGTTCCCCTGACGTTGATAAAATGTGGTGGGCCCACCAGGACTCGAACCTGGGACCAACCGGTTATGAGCCGGTGGCTCTAGCCAACTGAGCTATAGGCCCGCGTAGGAAAGCACGACACTACAGGAACTTACGCAAGACTGTCAAGAAGATTAGCCCTAAAAGGGTCTCAGGCACGACTGATAAAGCGGGCCTCACGGGTGTCCACCTTAACCTTGACACCGCTCTCCAGATAGGGCGGCACCTTGATCTTGAGACCGGTCTCCAGCACGGCATCCTTGGTCTCGGCCGTTGCAGTGGCATTTTTGATGACCGGCGCTGTTTCGGTTACGGTCAGCTCCACGGTCAAGGGCAACTCAACCGCCACCATCCGGTCTTCGAACAGGCCCAGCGTGACCTCGGTGCCGTCCAGCAGGTAAGGTGCCAGGGCCGCAAAGCCTTCCTCCCCCATCTCGAACTGTTCGTAGGTCTCCAGGTCCATGAAGACCCCGCCGTTGGCGTCGGCATACAGAAACTGCCCTTTGTGCCGTTCGTAGTCGGCCTCGTCCACCTTGTCACCGGAACGGAAGGTGCGGTCCAGCACCTGGCTGGTCAACAGGTTGCGGTAGCGGGTCTTAACCATGGTATTGGCACCACGGGCCGAAGGGGATTGAAAGGTGACGTCCAGGATCAGGCACGGGGCGCCATCGAGCTGGATCACCAGCCCGCGCTTAAAATCCGAGGTGGTCAGCATGTACAGACTCCTTGCAGTGAAGATACAGACTGCAACGAGCTGCAGTCCTGACATGAAACGATGCTAGCCCCGCCCGGCGGGTGGGTGGTTATGCAATCAGGCGTTGCCGTGCTTGACCCGCTCGGCCTTCTTGAGCAGGGTAGTGGCAACAGGGTGGCTGTTATTTTCGGCGTACAGGGCGGCGGTATTGCCGGTCTTGGTCTTGGCGCGGGGGTCGGCCCCGGCCTCCAGCAAAACCTGCACCGTCTTGTTGCAGCCGTAAATGGCAGCCAGCATCAGCGGGGTGTGGCCCTCTCGGTCGCGGGCATCAACCTCGGCCCCTTTTTCAATCAGCATCTTAACGATTTCGGTCTGACCATTGGCCGCCGCGTAATGCAGGGCGGTCTTGCCCTTGTCGCTGGAGGCGGTGATGTCGGCGCCCCGACGGAGCAGGTCCTGCACCGATTCAACCAGGCCCTCCTTGGATGCGTTGATCAGCTGGGTGTGGCCATTACGATCCTTGGCGTTAACATTCTCCATAGCTGCCTCCTCCTTACGCGTGATGGAATGGGTAGAGCTCCGCAGAGCCGAACGACACAGATTTGACTACATCTGACAACAAGGGGGACACTGACTGGGGGGTTACGTCATACGCACTGCCGCCACAGAGGCGGGGAGCCTCTACGGCTACTACGGTTATGCTGTCAACCACCTGATCCGCCATACTTACCTGCCGGCTCCTGAAGTATCCTGCATGGGTCAATGTGTACCACAAAAAGCCGGACGTTGCTACGGAAAGCTGAAAGGTGCCGTTTCATTCTTGCAACAGGGCCAGCCCACGCCTATAATGCCACAACCATGCGAATAAAGAGCACAACCTTCATCAAAAGCGCCGTCAAGCCGGCCGATTACCCTCCTCCCGGTCTACCGGAGATCGCCTTTGCCGGCCGCTCCAATGTGGGAAAATCCTCGTTGATCAACGTGTTGGTGGAACGCAAAGGACTGGTCAGGACCAGCTCCACACCGGGCCGCACCCAGTTGATCAACTTTTTCGACGTCAACGGCTGCCTGACCCTGGTGGACCTGCCGGGCTACGGCTACGCCAAGGTGCCGCTGGAGGTAAAACGCCAGTGGGGCCCGATGATGGAGCGTTACCTGGCCGGACGGGAAACCCTGCAGGGGGTGGTGTTGATTCTCGACATCCGCAGGGTGCCCGCTGACGGCGACCTGCAGATGCTTTCCTGGCTGCGCTCCTACGGACGCCGGCCGATCATCGTGCTTACCAAGACGGATAAATTGACCAAGAACGAACGGGCCAAACAGATTGCCTTGATCGCCAAGACCCTTGAGATGCCGCGCGATCAACTGCTGCTGTTTTCAGCGCTAAACCGCGAAGGCCGTGACCAGATCTGGCAGACCATCGTTGCTGTGGCCGGGCTTGAGCAGACCGAAGGGGAGCCCGCATGAAGCAGCCCCACTCCTCAACCACAGCCGCATTGACAGCCATGCCGGACATGCAGCAGACCCGTGATCACCGCAAAATTCCGATCCAGAAGGTGGGCGTCAAGGATATCTCCTACCCGATTGTAGTGCAGGACAAGCACCACAACCTGCAGCACACCGTGGCCCGCGTGGATATGTATGTCGACCTGCCCCATCAGTTCAAGGGCACTCACATGAGCCGCTTTGTCGAGATCCTCAACCGGCACCGGGAGCAGATCGCCCTGGACCGGCTGGAGGACATCCTGCGGGAGATGCAACACAAGTTGGGAGCCAGTACCGCCCATTTGCGGGTGGAGTTCCCCTACTTCATCGACAAGGCAGCCCCAGTCTCAGGCGCCCGTTCGCTGATGGAATACACCTGCGAGTTTGACGCCTGCCTGGCAGGTGACCAACTGGATTTCGTACTGGGCGTCAAGGTGCCGGTCACCTCGCTCTGCCCCTGCAGCAAAGAACTGTCCCGCTTCGGGGCCCATAACCAGCGCAGCATCATGACGGTGCGGCTACGCTACCGCGATTTCATCTGGATCGAAGACCTGGTCGAGCTGATTGAGCAGTGCGGCAGCAGCCCGGTGTATGCGCTGCTGAAGAGGGCCGACGAGAAATATGTCACCGAACAGGCCTTTGAACGGCCCCGCTTTGTGGAGGACATGGTGCGGGAGGCCTACCTGCGGCTGTCTGCGCTGGAGCAGATCAGCTGGTTCTCGGTTGAGGCGGAGAACTTCGAATCGATCCACAATCATTCGGCCTATGCCGCCGTAGAACTGGACCGGCGGGACAACCAGCAACCGAGCGCCGGTATCCGCCCATGAAGCCGATCCTGATCCAGGCAGCAGTACCCCGTGAACTGGAGTTGCTGGTCAGTATGCTGGAAGGCACGCGCAACGGTGGACGGGGCCTCTACCAGACCACCGAGGGGTTTCTTGGCGAATCGAGCCTGGTCTGTTGCGCCGGCGGGGTAGGCAAGGCCAACGCAGCTGCCACGGCAACCTATCTGCTAGAACAGTATCGGCCAAGCCTGATGATCATTACCGGCTGTGGCGGCGCCTACCCCGGCAGCGGCCTGGCAGTGGGTGACCTGGCGGTGGCCAGTGACGAGCTGTTTGCCGACGAAGGAGCTGAAACTCCGGACGGCTGGCTGGATCTGCGGGCCATGCAGCTGCCGCTCTACACCCAGCAGCAGCGGCAGTATTACAACACCATCCCTCTGTCGCACCACGCAGCCGAAAAGGCGATGCAACTGGCCGACACTCACGGCGTCCGCCTGACACGGGGCCGCTTCCTGACCGTTTCCGCCTGCAGCGGCACCCGCGCCCGGGGGCTGGAACTGCGTCGACGCCATCAGGCGATCTGCGAAAATATGGAGGGGGCCTCCTGTGCGCTGGTCGCGCTGCGCTACGGCGTCCCCTGTCTGGAGATCCGCGGCATCAGCAATCTGGTGGAGGATCGCGACCTGTCGCGCTGGGATCTGCAGCTGGCCATAGAGGCGGCCCAACGCTTTGTGATCAAGGTAGTCGAAGACGCGCAGCGATCGTCCCTTGCCGAGGAACCGATCATTCTGACTGAAGCCGAGGAGGTTAGTTGAGATGACCCTGCTTGACGAAATACTGTCCCACAACAAGAAATTCACCCATCCGGGCGCCTTTCCGCCACTCTCAAAATCACCGCGTCGCCAGCTGGCCATCTTCACCTGTATGGACACGCGGCTGGTTGATTTTCTGGAGCCGGCCATGGGCCTGGAGCGCGGTGACGCCAAGATCATCAAGAATGCCGGCAACACCATCATCGACCCCAATCAGGGCGGTGTGATCCGCAGCCTGGTGGTGGCGGTCTATGAACTGGGGGTGGAGGAGATCATCGTGATCGGCCACGTGGATTGCGGCATGGCCAGCGTGGATGGCGACGGACTGCGAGCCAAGATGCTGGCGCGAGGGGTTGCTGCAGCAGAGGTGGACCGGTTGATACCTGACATGGCAACCTGGGTAGGGGCATTTTCACACCCGCGCGAAAATGTAGAACGGGTGGTACAGATACTGCGTGAAAACCCACTGCTGCCGAAGGATGTGCCGGTACACGGCCTGCTGTTCTGCCCCAACGATGGCCACCTGGAGCTGGTGGCCAGCGGGTATGAGAGCTAAGCTACCCGCCGCAGCAGATGATTACTGAGCAAACTCCGGCGGCAGACCGACCTGATTGGCCTGCTCAACCAGCTGGTTGAAACGGAGCCGGGTGGCCTCATACTCGTCATAGAACTGTTTGTTGCGTGCATTGATCTCTTCGATCTGCTGCCTGCTCAACGCCTTGGTTCCGTCGCCCCCCTCTTTTCGCAGCTGCTCCTGTTGTTGCTCAATCTGAGCCAGCTTTTGACGCAGGGACCTGAACTCGGCCTGCCACTCAGCCGCACTGCGACTGCCGAAACGGGTGGCGGAGGTGATGCCTGGAGCCGGTGCTGCAGTGTCTTGCGATACCTCTGATTGCGTACGTTCAGCTTTCGTGGAACCGTCCGGCGAGCTGGCCTCCGGCACGGCTGCCGGCACGGTCACATCTTCACCGCTGGCCTGACGTAACGCCTTGGCTCGATAGTTTTTCGGCACACTCCCCAGATCCTCGGTGAAATGCACCGTACCGGCTGCATCGGTCCAGGAATATATCTCGGCCGAGACCTGCAGTGGCAGCGCCAGCAACATCACCAGTACCAGTCGTTTCATAGTCGTCCCTCCCTGCCGATTGTTTCAACGCTCACCAAAGATCGCCGTTCCGACCCGTACCAGGGTGGCCCCTTCTTCGATGGCCACTTCAAAATCGCCCGACATGCCCATCGACAGCTCGTCAAGTGCAACGCCCGGGAATGCTGCGGCACGAATCGTCTCAGCCAGTTGCCGCAGCTGCCTGAAGTAGGGGCGGGCTGCCTCGGGGTTATCAAAAAAGGGTGGCATGGTCATCAGCCCCCGCACCCGCAGGTGGGGCAACGTCGCCATCTGGCTCACCAGCGTCAACGCCTCTTCTGTACTGGTGCCCGACTTGGTTGTCTCCTCAGCCACATTCACCTGCACCAGCACATCACAGCTGCTGCCCAACCGCCCCCACTGACGACTGATCTCCTCCGCCAGCGACAACCGGTCCACCGAATGGATCATGGAAACCAGTCCGGCCAGCTGACGAACCTTGTTGGACTGCAGATGGCCGATGTAGTGCCACTCCACCGGCTGCTGCACCGCAGCAGCCTTGGCAACCAGCTCCTGCACGTAGTTTTCGCCGAACAGGCACTGCCCAGCCTGGGCGGCGGCCTCGATATCCGTCGCCGGTCTGGTCTTGGAGACGGCCACCAGCCGCACCGCAGCCGGGTCGCGACCGGCCCGTTCTGCCGCCTTGCGGATGCGCTCATGAACAGCGGCCAGATGATCGGCGATGGGCGACATGGTCACAACGCCCCCATGCGGTGTAACGCCTCATAGAGTTCGCAGGTGGGCAGTCCCACCACGTTGGTGTAGGAGCCCCTGATTTCACGCACCATGTGGGCCGCTCCGCCCTGGATGGCGTAGGCGCCAGCCTTGTCCAGAGGGCAACCGCTATCGACATAGCGCTGGATCTCGGTGGCTGCCAGCCCTTTGAACTGGACCGTTGTCCGCACCGCATCGCTGAAGTCTTGGCCAGTCACACGATCCAGCACGCAGTAGGCGGTTACCACCTCATGGCTGCGGCCGGAGAGCGCCGTCAACATCCGCACCGCATCGGCGCTGTCCTGCGGCTTGCCCATGATCCGGCCGTCCAGCACCACGATGGTATCGGCGCCGATGAAGAAGCGCCCAGCCTGCTCACGTTGGGCAGCGGCACGGGCCTTGCTTTCCGCCAGCCGCAGGGCGTGGGGGATCGCCTCTTCGCCGGGCAACGGCTCCTCCGGGATATCGGCCGGCGCCACCCAAAACGGGATGCCGGCCAATTCCAACAACTCCGCCCGACGGGGCGAGGCCGACGCCAATACGATCGAACTATCAGCTCCCGCCATTCTTGCGCTCCTGCTCACGACGCTGCAGCTCTTCCAGCTGCGCCCAGTGGGCCTTCCAGTCTTTGCGCTTCACCTTGTGCAGCACAAAGACGCCCGGAATAATCACCAGACCGAAAAAGGTGCTGCTATGCTCACCGTTGATCAGCCCATATACCAGCGAAGCCACCCCCATCAGCATCAGCACCGCTTCCAGCGAAAGCAGCCGTCCCAGCAGCGAGGCCTCCTGCAGCTCTTTCTGGTCATCATGCTGCATCCGAGAACTCCTTCCAGGGGAAGATCTTGCCGGGGTTAAGGATATTGTTCGGGTCCAGCGCCAGCTTGATGGCCTGCATCGTGGCGATCTGCGCCGGCGACAGCTCCAGCTCGATAAAAGGCTGTTTAGCCAGACCCACACCATGCTCGCCGGACATGGTGCCGTTCAGGTCCAGCGCTGCCTGAAAGACCTCCTTGATCGCCTGGTGGGCCTTCTCCTCCTGTCCAGGCACCTCCTTGTCGATCATCACGTTGACATGGATATTGCCGTCGCCGGCATGACCGAAGTTGACGATCGGGATCTCGTACTTCTGCTGAATCTGCTCGATGCGGCGGATCACCTCCGGCACCTTGCTGCGTGGCACCACGATATCCTCATTGAACTTGTTGGGGTTCACGTCACGCAGCGACGGCGACACCAGCCGACGCACCTTCCACAACGCCTCCGATTCGGCATCGTCCTTGGCAACCTTGCATTGCACCAGCCCCAACGGCGCGATCAGCTCCTGGATACGGGCGGCCTGTTTCTCAATCAGATCCCGGTCGCCATCCACCTCAATCAGCAAAACGGCACGCCCCTCGGCCGGAATCCCCAGGTTGAAACGGCGCTCCACGCACTGCAGGGTGGCGTAGTCCATAAACTCAAGCGTAGTGGGGATGATCTTGGCGCCGATGATGGTGGAAACCGCCTTGGCTGCGCCATCGATCGAATCGAAGATGGTCAGCATGGTCTTCTTGGCCTCCGGCAGCGGCAACAGCTTGAAGATGATCTTGGTGATCACCCCCAGGGTGCCTTCACTGCCGCACAACAGCTTGGTCAGGTCATAGCCCACCACCGCCTTGTAGGTCTCGGTACCGGTACGGATGATCTCGCCACTGGGCAGCACCACCTCCAGTCCCATCACGAAATCGCGGGTGACGCCATATTTGACGCAGCGGGGTCCGCCAGCGTTCTCGGCCACGTTACCCCCCAGGGTGGAGAACTTGAGCGAGGCCGGATCGGGCGGATAGAACAGACCAAGCTTTTCAACGGCCAGTTGGAAGGTCTCGGTCACCACCCCCGGTTCCACCTCGGCGATCAGGTTTTCGGTGTCGATCCGCAAGATCCGATTCATGCGGGTGGTGACCAGCACCACGCCGCCAGCCTTGGGCAGCGCGCCGCCGGTGAAGCCGCTACCGGCCCCCCGCGGAAAGACCGGAAACCGCTCCCGGTTGGCCAGCTTGAGCACCGCCGCTACCTCTTGCGGATTGGCCGGATGTACGACTGCCGAGGGCAGAAACTCCATCTGGGTGGCGTCATAGCCGTAGCAGATCAGATCCTGCCGCTCGGTGGCAACATTTTCAGGGCCCACAATGGCCCGTAACTGCTCGATAATCGTGGCTGACAGCATACACTGCACCTCATTCCGTAAGTGTTGTGAGATTACCCGATTCAACGCCGCAAACGCAAGGGAAACAGCCGGATATTCCCTGTTGCCTGATGATCTGCCTTACCGTACAATACACCTTTATTTTTTCGGGAGTCGCCATGGCCACGCTGGTAATCACCGACATACCCCGCATCAGCGCGCTGTTTGAGCGGATTGCCGTCGAACGGGATGATCTGGTGGTGGTAAGCGAGATCCACCGTGGCATCGAGGCCTTGGAACAGCACGGGCCTGATCTGATCATCATCCAGAACCACCTGTCCGGCCTGTCAGCCGACATCCTGCACAAGCATCTTAAATCACGCCTGAACCGGCGGAAAGCCCGTTTTGCCCTGATCTCACCCTCCGAGAGCCTTGATGTTGAACTCTCCGCCCGCTTTGAGACGATCCTCGATCCGGCCTTAAGCGACGAGCAGCTTGAATCAACCATTGAGCAGTTACTTAACCAGCCGGCCATGCCGGCACGTTCAGCAACGTCTCAGGTCAGCTCTATTCTTGAACTGCCCCCCACATCCGACCTTGAAGTAACGCCGGAATCGACGGCTGACACCGTACAGTTCAGCCCGACACCGGCAGCACCAGCGGATAACCTGACGCCGGCTACGCTGACAATAGCTGCGGAGCCGTTGACCTATGATCGTCCGCGGCGGCCAAACCTGTCGATCATCTCGGCCTTCAGCCAGCACCTGGAAAGCACGGCTGAGGAGGTACAGCCACGATCGGCGGCACTTGCCGAACTGGATGACACGGTTCCCATCGATCAGCTGCCCCCCGAGTCCCTTGTCCTGACCGACGACCAGCGCCCCTCCGTGCCGTCGCTCGTGCGGCGCACCGGTTTCTGGCTGGTGGTTGGCACTGTGGTGCTGGTGGTGATCATCACCCTGGTTCAACAACGACCGCGCTCGCCCCAGCAGGTCAGCCTGCCCGATGCCCCCTCAGCTCAGGCTCCGCTCAGCTCAGGCATTCTGCCGACGCCATCCGCTGCCGGCGAACAGGGCCGGCTGCCGTCCCACGGCCTCGTGCGCCCAAAATCGCTGCCTTCCTTTATCCCGGCCGACAGCATTGATCCCGCCTACGGCAAAGACAATCCGGGATGGGAAAGCTACCACGGCCAGGCCAACGAATTTCGTCTCTTCCGCGAACAGGACGGCGCCATCAAGGCGCTGCAGGTGATCGACCGCAGTGGGGCCGGCATGCAGGATGCCTTTTACAACAGCATCCTCAAGGAACTGGCCGGGGTAGCCACCATGCACCCCAGCTCATCCGAGATCAAGGAAGGCTATGAGATTCGACGCGGCACAGCGGGCGGCCTCGAGCTGGTCCAGTACCACGATGCCCAAGGCGGCCGCCTGCGGGGAATTGTGATCACCTGGCCCTGAGTAAGCTGGCCAGATCCAACACAAAAAGGGCGTCCCGCCGGGGACGCCCTTTTTTTCAGCTTAAGCTAACGCGCCGGCCTAGTTGGCTGACTGCTTGAGGTAGCACTCGGCCCGATTGAGGGTGGCCTCCGGCAGCAACGGCGACTGGGGGTAGATAGCAATAAACCGATCAAACAGCTTCACTGCCTCGTTGCAGTCCCCGAGCTTGAATGCACCCAGGGCTCGATTGAAATCCGTCTGCTCGCCGGTTTGCGGTGCCTTTTCGGCAGGCCGCTGTGGCTTTACTGCAGGCGTGACCATTGCGCTACCTGCTGCAGGCTTGGCTTGCTGCTGGGCTGTACGGTGACTGGTGACCGGCACCCGCAACAGATCACCGGGGTAAATCAGATGGGGATTCTTGATCCGGTTGAACAGCAAAATCTGGGGATAGTAGGCGCCGCGACCGGAAAAACGTTTGGAGATATGGGAGAGGGTATCGCCCTTTTTGACCTGCACCTCCCGGACCAGCAGCCCTGCATCAGCGGCAGGCCGCTCATCCTGTGCCAGTGGGCGGGGTTGATAGAGATAGTCCTGGCCCCAGACCGGGGTTGTCAACAACAGCGACAGCGGCGCCAGGGCGCCAATCAGAAAACGCATATCAGTACCTGTTCCCCAGTTGGTCGTTGTAGGAGAGCTCGCTCTTGACCTGGATGCCGGTGCCAACACCGGTGCCCGCCTTAACCCGGAAGGAGGCCTTGACGACCCGCTTCTCACCGGCCCCCAGCTCATTCAACCGCCAGGTGCGGCCGTGGCCGGCAGCTTTCTGTTCGGCTGCCGGTTCAGCTGCCACCAACTCCAGCTGCTCAGGCCAAGCAGCCTGCAGCACGACACCCTTCGCCAGGTTCGAGCCTTGGTTGTGCACCACCAAATCCACAGTCAGCAGCTCGCCTGGCACCAGCAGACCACCACGGCCTTTAAGAGCCAGCTGTACCACCGGCCGGGAGAAGCCCAGTCGGGCATCGGCAACCACTACCTTGCCCTGGCCCGATTCCGCAGCAACGCTCAGAGATACGCCGGATTCCGTACCGTCCTGGGCCGAGCGGTCGGTCGCCACCTCCAGCACCAGAGCGGCCTCCTCCTTGGGCCCCAACGGCCCAATGGCATCCACTTCCGGCTCGTTGGGCTGCCGCAGGCCATCACGATTCTGGTCATGGTAGACGGTTACCTTTTGGGAGGGCGGCACACTGGCCACCAGGCTGAAACGTTCCCGCTGATTGCCGTTGTTGACCACGGTAGCCGGCAGCGTGATGGTCTGGCCAGGGATCAGCACCACCCGGCTGCTGGCCATCCGTACGGCCACAGCACTGACCGGCTGCACATAAACGGCAGCGGCGTGGAAGGTGCTGACTGCCTTGAGAGGTGCATTGACCAGATCGGCCCGCACCACCAGTTCTTCGCGGGCCAGGGCCTCATCACGCAGCTTGAAGCTGACCACAAACTCACGACTCTCGCCTGATTTCAAGGCCAGCCCATCCTGCACCAGCACCGCCTGCATCTCCTGACGGAAACCGGCAAACTCGGCTGGCTCATACTGGGTCGGGAAGTTCAGTCGCAGACTGACCTCTCGGGCCGCCATGGAGCCGACGTTCAAGACCGTTATCCGGTACTGAATCCGCTCACCGGGTGCAGCCTGGGTCGTTGCCGGCTTGATCATGGCCCGCAGCAGCGGTGCCGATGCGACCAGCGAAAGCTCACGGCTCTGTGATGTTTCAGCATTGAATCGCGACGCAGCCTTGACCGGATAGGTGATCCGCAGGCCGTCGATGGTGTCGGCCGGAACGGTAAGCTGCAACAGACCATTAAAACGCTCGCCCGGCGCCAGTGGCGGCGTCTGATTAATGGCCTGGTCAGGGGCGGCAGCAGCGACAAAACGGGCGCCGAACTCTGCCGGGAAACCGGAGGCCAGATAGAAACTGTCACTGCCATTGCCGCGGTTCAGCACCTCAACGGGGATGGCAACCACGCGGGATACTTCCGCCGGCTGGCGCTGCGGCTGCACCCCAAACTCAAAAGCGGCATACTGGGCCACTTCCAGCGACAGCACCTGGGCGTTGTCGGTCGTAGTCTTCAGATCAGCCTTTGCAGCGGCAGGTACAGACACCGCGACGCCAAGCTGGCTAAGGCGCGCAGCGGCAGTTTTAGCCGCCGGCGTGCCGGGAAACTGAGCAAGGATGCGCTGGTATTCGCTGATCGCCTTCTCGCGCAAGGCACGTTGCTCTGCAGCAGCGGCAGCCGCCTTCTGGGCAGCCTTTTGCTCCTCCGCAGCCTTCTGAGCGGCCAGCTTTTTGGCCTGCTCTGCCGTTTCCTTGACCTTGCGTTCCTCTTCCAGCTTCAGCTTGGCCAGACGCTCGGTCTCCGCTTTTTCACGGGCCAACCGCTCTGTCTCGGCCTTGGCTGCCGCCAGACGTTGCTGTTCAGCCGCCACCTTGGCCTTGCGCTCCTCTTCGAGCTTCAACTGAGCAACACGCTCGGCTTCCGCCTTCTCGCGGGCCAGACGCTGCTGTTCGGCTGACTCCTTCGCCGTGCGCTCTTCCTCGAGTTTCAGTTGTGCAACCCGTTCAGCTTCAGCCTTCTCGCGGGCCAGCCGCTCCTCCTCAGCCTTGAGCTTGAGGATACGGGCCTTTTCAGCCCTGTCGGCCGCCTCGCGGGCAGCCTGCTCTTGGGCCAGACGTTGCGCCTCAGCCTGTCGGCTGGCCTCGGCTTCAGCCTTGGCGACGGCAGCCGCCTGGCCGCTGGCCTCATACCGGCTGGCCAGGGTCAGCAACTCATCTTCAACGGTGTTTTTAAGGGGATTGTCGGGATATTCGCGGGTGAACTGCGCCATGTAGCGGGCCGCATCCTGGTTGTTGCCAGCCTTGTAGTGGGCCCGGGCCAACCAGAACAGCGTCATGTCCCGCAGCGGTGTCTCGGGATGCTTCTGCAACACCTCGCTGAGACGATTGACGGCTGTCGGGTAGTCCTTCTGCTGGTAGGCATTGAAACCAGTCAGGAAGGTCTGGGAATCCCCACTTTCCTGGGCTACTACCAGCGGTGCGGCAAACAGGACGACACAGGCCAGTCCAGCGACGATTGTCGCCAAGCGGCGACGGGTCTTAGGCATCTTCACGGGAGCACCCTTTCCCCAATTGATGGGGCAACGTTGATAACTGCCAAGAAACACTGACATAAAATGCGTAATCCATAGCACCTTTCGCAACCCCTTGTCAACCGCGGAAAGCTCGATTTCACGCCGCACCGTGCTCTGCCCGACCAACCTAGCGGCACTGATCAGCCTCTTTTCTTTTGGCGCGCGGCCGACTACAATGCAGCCCATGGATCTGCGCGACAGCATACGCTCCTTCCCGACCAGCCCCGGCGTCTACCTAATGTACGACGCCGACGGCGCCATACTGTACATCGGCAAGGCCCGCAACCTGCGCCAACGGGTACGCAGCTACTTCGGCAACACCGATAGCCGGCCCCAGGTCCGCTTCCTGATGGCGCGGGTAACCGCCATCCTCTTTACGGTCACCGACACCGAAAAAGAGGCGCTGCTGCTGGAAAACAACCTGATCAAGCAGCACCAGCCCCGCTACAACCTGAACCTCAAAGACGACAAGACCTTTTTTTCGCTGCGGATCGACCTGCGGGAACGCTTCCCCCGTTTTACGGTGGTGCGCAAGATCGTCCGAGACGGGGCCCGCTATTTTGGCCCCTACGCCTCGGCCTCGGCGGCGCGGGAGGTACTGCGCCAGCTGCAGCGGATGTTTCCGCTGCGCCACTACCCGCTGGCCACCTGTATGAACCGCGCCCGGCCCTGTCTCTACCACCAGATCGGCCAGTGCAGCGCCCCCTGCCACCACCTGATCAGCCCTGAGCAGTACGGTTCACTGGTGGATGGGGCGATCCTGTTTCTGGAAGGCAAGAGCAAAGATCTGGTGGCCGGCTTCAAGCAGCGGATGAGAGCGGCGGCCGAGACCCAGAGCTATGAAGAGGCGGCCCGCTGGCGCGACCTGCTGCAGGCCATCGACACCACCCTGGAACGCCAGAAGGTGGTCAGCCAGGGCGGCGACAGCGACATCCTCGGCCTGGCCCGCGATGGCGAACGGTTGGCGGTGGCCCTGTTGTTCATTCGCGGCGGCAACCTGTCCGGCAGCAGCGTGCTGCACGGCACCGGCGAGCTTGGAAATGGTGATGCGCTGTCGGCCTTCATCCAACATTACTATGATGCCGAACGGAGCATCCCGGACGAACTGCTGCTGCCCCAGTCGCTGGACGACCAGTGCGCACTTGAAGAATGGCTCTCGGAGATGAAAGGCAAAAAGGTGCGGCTCACGCATCCCCAGCGGGGCGAGAAGGTGGAACTGGTGAACCTGGCCGCCCGCAACGCCCAGGCCGCGCTACAGGAGAAACATGCCGCACAGCAGGGTGTCGAGCGGACCTTGCAGGAATTACAGCACAAGCTGGGCCTGTCTTCCCTGCCGCGCCGAATCGAGTGCTACGACATCTCCACCCTGCAGGGGCGCCATTCGGTGGGCAGCGGGGTGGCATTTCAGGACGGCGCACCGGACAAGACCCGCTACCGGCGCTACCGGATCAAGGCCGTTACCGGCCAGGACGACTTCGCCATGCTGAAGGAGGTCTTCGGCCGTCGTTTCAGCCCGCAGCGGATTGTGGCATGGGGACTGCCTGATCTGGTGGTGGTGGATGGCGGCATCGGCCAGTTGAACAGCACCCTGGCCATTGTTGACGAACTGGGGCTGCGCGAGCAGCTGCAGGTGGTCTCCCTGGCCAAGAGCAGGGTCAAGGGGGATGGCAAGGATGTAACTGTGGAACGGAGTGAAGAGCGGGTCTTTCTGCCGGGACGCAGAAACCCGGTCAAACTACGCCAGGATTCGGCACCACTTCGCTTGCTGGCCGCCATCCGCGACGAGGCTCACCGCTTTGCCATCGAATACCACCGCAGCCTGCGGGAGCATGAAACCCTGCACTCGGCACTGCGGGATATTCCGGGGATCGGGCCGCGCCGGGAACGACTGTTGCTGACCCATTTTGGATCACTGGAAGGGGTGCGGCGGGCCACGCCGGAGCAACTGGCCGCCGTGGCGGGGATCGGCGAGGAACTGGCGGAGCAGATACGGGGAAGTATGGCAATCGAGCCGCCAGAGCGTGACTGACCGGCCTGCGCCCCTTTTATCTTGAGCATCAGGCCGGTCAATCAGCCAGGCCACTCGCTTACCCGCTCGTCTTAGCTTGCCCCGCTTCAGGGGGCCATCGGGTAATCGGTATAACCGGCCGCACCAGGACTGTAAAACGTGCTCTGGTCTGGCTCGGCCAATGGCTGGCCCTGCTTGAGACGGGCCACCAGATCGGGGTTGCTGATAAACAAACGGCCAAAGGCGATCAAATCAGCAGCGCCGCTCTGTAGATCGGCCTCGGCCCTGGCAACATCATACCCGCCGGACAGGATCACCGCCTGGCCGCCCCGCTGACGGAAGGCTCGGCACATCCCCTGCACCGTGGCCGGGTCCGGCTTGGGTGCCCCCATGGCAGAATGATCCACCAGATGCAGGTACAACAATCCCAGCCTGCCCAGTTCACCAGCCAGCTCGATGTACTGCTCCGCAATACCGCCGTAGCTGCCACTCATATCGTTGAAGACACCGTAGGGTGAAAGGCGGATACCGACCCGGCCCGGTCCGATGGCCTCGGCCACCGCTACCGAAACTTCCAGCGCGAAGCGGTTGCGGCGCCCGGCATCACCGCCATAGCCGTCGTCACGAAGGTTGGAGCCGGGATCAAGAAACTGGGTGATCAGATAGCCGTTGGCACCATGCACCTCCACCCCGTCACACCCAGCAGTAATGGCATTACGGGCCGCCTGCCGGTACTCGTCGACCGTCTTTGCGATATCGACGCTAGTCATCTCGCGGGGCAGGTCATAGGGCTGTTCCCCCTGACGGTCAGTCCAGACCACGCCGTTCATCGCCACCGCCGAGGGGGCTACCAGCTCAGCGCCCGGCGGCAGGTTACGCCGGCTGCCCACCCGTCCGCAATGCATCAGCTGGACAAACAGCTTGCCGTTGCCGGCGTGGACCGCCTCGCTGACCTGCTTCCAACTGATGGTCTGCTCAGCCGTGGCGATACCGGGGATCCGGGCGTAGCCAAGTCCATTCAACGACGGCGAAACCCCTTCACTGATAATCAGACCAGCAGAGGCCCGCTGACCGTAGTACTCGGCCATCAGGGCGTTGGCGCAGCTACCGGTGGCCCGGCTACGGGTCATGGGCGCCATCACCACCCGGTTCTGCAGGGCGTAATAACCGAGTTGGCAAGGATCAAATAGTTTCATGGCGGTTCCTTCCCTTCTGAAAACAGCGCTGACTGGAGGTGAGCTTCAAGTGTACCAGACGCAGGCAGGATGTCTACGTACCCTGGAGCTGCCTCACTACGCAGCCAAGCCGCGCAGATAGGCCAAAAGCCCCTGAAAATCCTGCGGCGGCTCACTCTGAAACTCCAGATACTGCCCGCTGACCGGATGCACGAAACCCAGCACCCGGGCATGCAGGGCCTGGCGGCCCAGATGGGCGATCATCCCCTTCAGCTTCGTATCCTTGAGGTTGTTGAACCGGCCACCATCCGGGTAGAGCGGATCCCCCAGGAGCGGCATACCGGCCTCGCTCAGGTGGACCCGGATCTGATGGGTGCGGCCGGTTTCCAGCCGCAACTGGACCAGGCTGGCCGCCCCGAACCGCTCCAGCACCCGCCAGTTGGTGACGGCCGGTTTACCGTGACGGGCCATGCCGGACAGCCGCAGCCGCTCGGTGGGGTGGCGACCGATAATGCCGCTGATCTTGCCGGTATCTTCGGCCGGCGAGCCATAGATCAGGGCCCAGTAGAGCCGCTTGATGCTGTGGGCAGCAAACTGCTCTGTCAGGCCACGGTGGGCGATGTCATGCTTGGCCGCCACCAGCAGACCGGAGGTGCCCTTGTCGAGACGGTGCACGATGCCGGGCCGCAGTTCGCCCCCCACGCCGGACAGGTCGCAACAGTGGGCCAACAGGGCATTGACCAGGGTGCCGGAATCGACCCCGGCACCGGGATGCACCGTCATACCGGCCGGCTTGTCGATCACGATCAGGTCATGATCCTCATAGACCACCGTCAGCGGGATCGCCTCGGCCAGCGGCGTGGTCGGCACCGGCGGCGGTACCGTCACCAGCACCTGCTGCCCGGCTTCCACCTTGAATGATGGGCGGGGCTTGGCGCCTTGCACCAGCACCTGCCCCTCCGTGATCAGCCGCTGCAGGGACGACCGACTCTGCCCCGGCAATTGTGCCGCCAGAAAGGCATCCAGACGCTGCCCAGCTGCCTCAGCCGGCACGGTCAGACTATGCTGTTGTTCCGTCATCATACCTTGCGCTCCAAACAGCAGAGGCGCACCCCAGCGGGTACGCCTCTGTCAAAAAAACATAGTGCTGCCAACAAGCTACCAGATCGGCGATTCGATCTTGCCGGCCCGCTTGATCAGAATGTCCACCAACGTCAGGTCAAAGATCTGTTCAGGGTTCAGTTCCGGCGCTACCCGCGAATAGAAGTGCTGACGCCCCTCCTCGATCTCCTCACTCAGGGTCTCGAAGATGTTGTCGTTCTTGATCCCCTTCTCCACCTTTTCCTGATTGTAGATCGCCACGTCCGAGACGACAGCCCGCGCCAGACGTGCTGCCTGCTCTTTACTGGTGATGATGTTCATAGGCCGTCCTTTCGGAGGGAGTGCACGCGACGAAAAGTGAACGCACTGTAGCGTAGTTAGCGCATAAAGTAAACAGGTGTCGCTACCTCAGCGCGACAGACGCCCCTGACCGGAGGAACGTAGCGGACGGGCCTCGTCGGCGTTAGCGGGCACCAGGGTCAACGCCAACGGGCGTCCCGACCGCAGCACCTTGACCTGCACCGGCTTGCCGATCCGGGCCTCGGCCACCAGCCGCTGCAGATGGGAAGGATCCTTGACCGGACTGCCCCCAAACTCCACCAGCAGATCCTCCGGCTGCAGGCCACCCCGCTCGGCCGGACCACCGGGAGCCAGCTCGGTGATCAGCGTCCCTTCGCCATTCTCCTGCCCCAAACGATTGGCCTCCTCCGCTGAAACCGGACGGATGCCGACCCCCAACCAAGCCCGGGTAACACTGCCCTTCTCCACCAGCTGGGCGATGATCGGCTTGGCCATACTGGTGGGGATCGCGAAACCGATCCCCTGTCCGCTCGCCACAATGGCGGTGTTGATGCCGACTACCTCACCGTGGATATTCAGCAGGGGCCCGCCGGAGTTGCCAGGGTTAATCGAGGCGTCGGTCTGGATAAAGTTCTCGATGGTCTCGATACCGACATTGGAGCGGCCGGTGGCGGAGATCACCCCCACGGTCATGGAATGCTCCAGACCGAAGGGATTGCCGATGGCGATGGCCCACTGGCCGACCTCGATCCGGTCCGAATCACCCAGCACCGACACCGGCAGGTCACTGGCCTCGATCTTGATCACGGCGATGTCGGTCTTGGGATCGCCCCCCACCACCTTGGCCTGGTAGACCTTGTTGCTGGACAGCTTGACCTGGATACTCTCGGCATCGCGGATCACATGTTCGTTGGTCACAATAAAGCCGTCGCGGCTGATGATAAAACCGGAACCGAGGCTGCGGTTCTGCCGCACCTGGGGACCACCGAAGAAATCATCAAAAAAGGATGGAAAATCCGGCATCGGCCGCACCAGCTTACGCCGCCCCAGGGTGGAGATGTTGACCACGCTGGGGGTGACCTGCCGTGAGACCGCCGTAAAGGCCCGTTGGGCCGCCAGCACATCGGCCGGCACCTGCTTGACCGGCGCTTCGGCCTCCCCCACCGGCCGCTTGGAAGAAAACAGCAGCGGTTCATCCGAGGAAGGTGACGAACAGCCGGCCAGCAGCAACAGCAGCGTACCGGCCAGCACCAGACGTGAAAGCGACAAGTAATGATGCATCATATTGACAACCCGTTCTGATAGTTGCTACATGGTAATCCCATACGAATAGAACAGGGTTAGACATAATCACTTTTCCGCCCACTGTCAACCGTTCTGCCCGTCATCACCGCCCGTTGCAGGAGGCCCCGCCCGTGAGCGACATCAAGGCACAGATCAAAGAATTCCGGATCGGCGAAAAGATCCGCAGCCAGCGCCAGCAACGGCGCCTGACCCTGCAGGAGCTTTCCGAACTGACCGGCCTCTCCAAGCCGCTGCTTTCCCAGATCGAAAACGAACAGGTCATCCCGCCCCTGGCCACCCTGCTCAAGATCGCCCGTGGACTCAAGGTGGATATCCACTTCTTCTTCGAGGATGAAGGCAACCGTCAGAAACTGGTGGTGACCCATGGCGAACAGCTGCGGCCCGACCTGCAGCGCCAGGCGGTCAACGCCGAACACCGTCCCTATACCTATCATTCCCTGGCCCAGGGGATGCGCCACAAGCATATGGAGCCGTTCCTGGTGGAGGTGGACAACTCCCAGTGGGACGACAAGCTGTTCTTCCGCCACGAGGGTGAGGAGGAGTTCCTCTACGTGCTGGAGGGGGAGATCGACCTGCACTACGGCAGCGATATCTACCGGGTCAAGAGCGGCGACAGCGTCTACTACGACTCCAGCCAACCCCACGGCCTGGTCTCGGTGGGGGACCGCAAGGCCCGCATCGTGGCGGTGCTGTACTCGAAATAGATGCAGATCAACGACGGCCACTGAAGAGCTGTTCCACCAGGCGGCCGGCCCAATTACCAATGGCACGCCGGTTGGCGCTCGTAATATGCACGGGGTCAGGATAAATTCCTCCCGGTGGCATAGCCTCTCCCAATAACTTACGAAGATAACGGTTGCAGATTATTTATGGCGTCACACTCATCGACCTGCCCTTGGTGCCGGCTGTAGTAGATATTGCCCATCATCCAGAAATAAGCCGGATCGGTCATCCAGTCGTGAGGAAACGTGTTTGCCAAACTGGCTGATTCAGCATCATGCGAGCTGATGACGGAAGTAGTATTCCTCTTGCCGCCAAATTCCCTGAATAGCAGAGCAGCCACAACCACTCCGACAATGCAGACAACGAATAGCTCCATGACACACCTCCTTTCAGGTTGATTTCACCGTAGCATGCATAAGCCCCTAACGTTTTTTAGAAACATTTCCGGAATGTTGCTGTTTCTAACCTCTATGCCTACACAGTACTATCGCTTGACAATACTACCGATGCCCGTTACTATTTTTCCATGATTGTTTCATTTGCCAGCAAGGAAACCGAAAAGCTCTTTCATGGCAGATTTTCTGTGCGCTTGCCGCAGGACATGCAACGCACTGCCCAACGCAAGCTGAAACAGCTCCACGCTGCCGCTAACCTGGATTTCTTGCGCGTACCGCCGGGCAATCGCCTGGAACAGCTTTCCGGCGACCGGGCCAGCCAATGGAGCGTCCGTATCAACGACCAGTGGCGGATCTGTTTCCGCTGGCAGGAAGGAAATGTCTATGACTGTGAAATCGTCGATTACCATTAACGGGGAAGAGACCATGGGACCGCGTGATCTGCCACCGGTCCACCCCGGCGAAATTCTCCTGGAGGATTTTTTGAAACCGCTCAATATCACCCGCTACCGTTTGGCCAAGTCCCTTGGCGTGCCGCAGCGCCGCATTGATGAAATCTGCGCCGGCAAGCGGGCCATCACTGCAGAAACCGCGCTGCGGCTGGCCCGTTTTTTCGGCACTGACCCCCAAAGCTGGCTGAATCTTCAAACGCAGTATGATCTTGAGTGCCTGGAGCTGCAACTGAATGGGCGGATTGAAGACGAGGTTATTCCGTTCAGAGAAGCGGCGTAATACTGCAACGGCTTGCACGTCGACACTGCTGACAGCAGCGGGCGCCCCAAAAAGGGCGCCCGCTTTGTATTAAAGACTGTGCCGGGCAGATGCATAAAAAACTTTATGCTTTTCTGCTTTTACATTACACTAAGCAAAAGTAATGCACAAATCATCCGGAGGCATTATATGACCTACACCGCAACCATAACCTCAAAAGGGCAGATCACCATACCCCGGCTGGCGCGGCAGGCGTTAAAAACCACCACGATTGAGATTGAGATACAAGGTGAAGAGGTAATCTTACGGCCGGTACAGAGTGTTGCCGGCTCTTTGGCCCAGTATGCAACGCAAAGGAAAGAAGATTTCAGCACCATCAGAGACAAGGTCTGGCAGGAGGTGGCTGATGAAAAAGCCGGTCGCGCTGCCTGACACCAACTACATCCTGCGGTATCTGTTGCGGGACGATGCCAAACAGTTTCTGGAAACCAACGCCTTTTTCGAACAGGTGCGCACCGGCAAAGAACGAGCGCTGGTGCTAGAATCCGTAATCACCGAATGCCTCTATGTGCTGACCAAACACTACCAGGTGCCACGGGCTGCCGCCGCCGAAAGCCTGCTTGGCATGCTTACCTACAAAGGGATCAGCAACCCTGACCGAGATCGTTTGGCCTCTGCTCTGGGCATCTTTATGAAAACAACCCTTGACCCGGTGGACTGCCTGCTGGCTGCCAC
>DFYU01000025.1 GCA_002383415.1 Geobacter sp. UBA4074 | reverse complement strand
CCATCAGCGACAGGCAGCCGCCGCAAACCGAGGCCATCGAGGAGGAGCCGTTGCTCTCCAGGGTCTCGCAGACGATCCGGATGGTGTAGGGGAACTGGTCATGATCCGGCAGGATGGCGGCAATGGCCCGCTCGGCCAGCATGCCGTGACCGATCTCGCGACGGCCGGGTCCCAGACGGAAGGAGGTCTCGCCCACCGAGAAGGGGGGGAAGTTGTAGTGCAGCAGGAACCGCTTGCGGGTATCGCGCTGGAACAGGTTGTCGATCCGCTGCTCGTCCTGGGAGGTGCCCAGGGTTGTCGCTGCCAGCACCTGGGTCTCGCCACGGGTAAACAGGGTGGAACCGTGTACGCGGGGCAACAGGCCGGCCTCAATGGCGATCGGACGGATGGTGGTGGTGTCGCGGCCATCGATCCGGATACCGGTCTCCAACACATCGTTACGCATACGCTCGTATTCAAGATCGCCCAAGAAACCCTTGATCTCCTTGCCGCGGCCCTCAAAATCGACAGCCAGTGCTTCCAGCACGTCGGCCTTGATCTGGGCCACCTCGGCGTAGCGCTCCTGCTTGGACTTGATCTTGAACGCCTGGGCGATCCGATCAAAGGCCAGTTCCTTCACCTTGGCCTTGAGGGCCTCGTCAACCTTGGGCGGCGGCACGTCGCGCTTGGCAACGCCGGCCTTCTTCTGCAGCTCGTCCTGGGCATTCAGAATACCCTGCACGGCATCCTTGGCAAAGAAGATCGCCTCCAGCATATCCTCTTCGGTCACAAACTTGGACTCGCCCTCAACCATGAAGATGGCGTCGCGGCCGGCAGCCACCACGATCTCCATGTCACTCTGCTCAAGCTCGGCAGCGGTGGGGTTGGCGATCAGCTTGCCATCCACCCGGCCCACCTTGACGCCGGCGATCGGGCCAAAGAACGGGATGTCGGAAATGCCCAGGGCGGCCGATGCGCCGATCATGGCCAGAATGGCCGGGTCGTGATCCACTTCGGCCGACAGAACGGTGGCGATGATCTGGGTGTCGTTCAGGAAGTTTTCCGGAAACAGCGGCCGGATCGGACGGTCGATCAGACGGCAGATCAGGGTCTCGGCATCGGCCGGACGGGCTTCGCGCTTGAAGAAGCCGCCGGGAATCCTGCCGCCGGCATAGGCCTTCTCGGTGTAGTTCACGGTCAGCGGGAAGAAATCCTGCCCTTCCTTGGCTTCCTTGGCGGCCACGGCGGTCACCAGTACCATGGTGTCACCGGACTGCACCACCACCGCACCGTTGGCCTGCTTGGCCATCTTGCCGGTGGAAATCTTGACCTGCATATTACCTACGGCTGCCTCAACGCACTGCTCATTAAACGTCAAACTCATGGTTTCTCCTCCTGCGTGGTATGCGCTGGGGCCGTCGATGGACGGTCCGTTCAGACGGGCAGTCAATCCACGTCCCCAACACTGGTTAACGAAACAGCAAAAGGGCCTTGCAGCCCTTTTGCGATAAAACATACGGTCGGGCACTCACCGGCAATGCCGGATACGCGCCCGTTACCTACCTGCGGATACCAAGACGCTCGATCACCACTTTGTAGCGATTAAGGTCTTTTGATTTCAGATAATCAAGCATGCGACGACGCTGGCCAACCAGCTTCAGCAGGCCACGGCGACTGTGGTGATCCTTCTTGTGCATCTTGAAGTGCTCAGTCAGATAGGTGATCCGCTCACTCAGAATGGCGATCTGCACTTCAGGGGAACCGGTGTCGCCCTCATGCTTCTTAAAATTGTTGATGATTTCCTGCTTCTTTTCAGTTGCCAGCACCTTTAAGCTCCTCCTGTACCGCTGTGGGTAATATGTGTCGAACTACGGTAAAAACGTAAAAGGGATAACTATATAGCACAGCTTTACCGCTGATGTAAAGCAATTAACTCGTGACAAACCCCCGCTGCAAAACCAGCCGTCCCTGCCGCTTGCAGGCCATTGCCAGCAGCGTTCCCTCGGCCACCAGACAGCAGCAGCCCTCTTCGGGCAGGTCAGGCAGTTCACAACGGTAGGGCACCTGGCCGTTGCGCACCAGCCGGGCCTGATCGCCATCCAGTGCAATGCGGGGCAGATGCTCCAGCATGGCCAGCGGTTGCAGCAGATGCTGGCCAATCTCATGGCTGGCAACCACCGCCTCCAGCTGCTCCAGGGTCAGGGCCTGTTCCAGGCGGAACGGACCACTCATGGTGCGCCGCAGCTCGGTCAGGCAGGCGCCACACCCCACTAACCGGCCCAGGTCATCGGCCAGGGTGCGCACGTAGGTGCCACGGGAGCAAGAAACCTCGACGCGGGCCAGGGGCGACTCAAAGGCCAGCAGAGCGAAACGCCGGATGATCACCCGGCGGGCTGCCCGCTCCACCTCGATCCCCTTGCGGGCCAGCTTGTAGAGCGGTTGCCCGCCCTGCTTGATGGCCGAGTACATCGGCGGCACCTGATCGATCTCACCGGTCAGGTCGGCCATGGCACGGAGCAGGTCGGCTTCACCCACCTGGCTGCTGACAGCCTCGCGCAGCACCGTACCGGTGATATCCAGGGTATCGGTGGTGATCCCCAGTTGCAGGGTGGCCAGATAGCACTTTTCACCCTCATCCAGAAACGGGATCGCCTTGGTCCCCTCCCCCACCGCAATCGGCAACACGCCGGTGGCAAAGGGGTCCAGGGTGCCGGTGTGGCCCACCTTTTTGGTGGCCAGGATACGTCGCACCCGATTGACGACATCGTGGGAACTGCAACCGGCCGGTTTATCGATAATCAGAAAACCGTCTACCACGCGGCCTCATGCACCGCCTGATAGACGATCCGCTTGACCTCGTCCAGGGTGCCGTCCACGGTACCGCCGGCCGCATTATGGTGACCGCCGCCGCCAAAGGCCTGGGCCAGAGCCGCCACATTAACCGCCCCCTTGGAGCGGAAGCCGACCTTATATTTTTTCTCTTCAAGCTGGCGGAAGAAGATCGCCACCTCGACCCCGGCCACCGAACGCGGGTAGTTGACAAAACCATCGGTCAGCTCGGCGCTGGCGCCGCTTGTGGCGTACATATCCAATGTTACCGTCAGCGAGGCGGCCTGACCGTCGCGAATGAACTCCAGGGTCGGCAGGGCCTGTGCCAGCAGTTCCAGCCGCTTGCGGGGCTGGCTTTCATACAGCCGTTCCGAGACAAACCAGGCGTTCAGCCCCCCCTGTTCCAGCAGTTCGCCGGCGGCCTCAAAGGCCTCACGATTGGCATTGGAGTAGCGGAAGGAACCGGTGTCGGTCAGCACCGCCACGTACAGACAGAGCGCCGTATCATGGTCGGCCCTGAAGCCGTAGGCCTTGGCTATCCGCCAGACCAGAAGCCCGGTGGCGGCTGCCTGCTCATCGATCAGGTTGTAACTGCCGAAGTTTTCACAGGTCAGATGGTGGTCAAGGTTGACGGTCTGGCCGATCCGCTTGAAATTGCCGAACTGCGTGCCGGCGCGACGGAACTCGCCCACATCCAGCACAAAGGCCAGATCGAAATCCTGATCGGGGATATCGCTGCGCACCTGCTCGGCACCGGGCAGAAAGCGGTACAGTTCCGGCACCGGATCGGCCAGGTGTACGGTCACCTCTTTGCCGATGGCCCGCAAAAAGGCCGCCATACCAAGCGAGGAGCCGACGGCATCGCCGTCAGGCCCCTCATGACTGGTAATCAACACACTCCGGCTACGCCGAATCGCCTCAACTATGTTCTGAATCGTCTCCATCATGGCCCTCGCCCACCTCACGGAGCAGTGCGTCGATCCGTTGTCCGTACTCCTGGGAATGGTCGTACTTGAAGAGAATATCAGGGGTGTAGCGCATCTTGAGTACCTTGCCAAGCTCACGGCGAATATGACGCGCCGCGCTGTTAAGCCCGGCTTCGGTACTCTTTTTTGCCGCCTCGTCGCCGATCACGGAAAAGAAGATCCGTGCCAGGTGCAGGTCATCGGTCACCTCCACCCCGGTGATGGTCACAAACCCGATGCGCGGGTCGTTCAGCCCACGCATCAGGATGGTGGATACGGTGGTATGGATGGTCTCGGCGACCTTGTCGGAACGTTTATGTTGCATCGTAACTTACCTTATTGTTACCGAAACGAAGACCGTTTCTACAGCTTTGCTGCTGTTTTTTCCATCTCAAACGACTCTATAATATCGCCAACCTTGATGTCGTTGTAGTTCTCCAGCCCCATGCCGCACTCGTAGCCCGAGGCCACTTCCTTCACGTCATCCTTGAAGCGGCGCAGGGTACCCAGCTTGCCTTCGTAGACCACCACGTTGTCGCGCAGCAGACGGACCTGCGAGTTGCGCAGGATCTTGCCGTCCTGGACGTAGCAGCCGGCCACGTTGCCAATCTTGGGCACCGAGAAGATTTCGCGAATCTCGGCCCGGCCCAGGTACTTCTCCTTGAAGACCGGATCCAGCAGACCTTCCATCGCCTTCTTGATGTCATCCACGGCGTCGTAGATCACGTTGTAGAGTCGGATATCGACCCCTTCCTTCTCGGCCATGGCCTGGGCCTTGACCTCGGGACGGATGCTGAAGCCGATGATGATGGCGTTGGATGCCGTGGCCAGGTTGACGTCCGACTCGGTGATGGCGCCAACCGCGGTGTGGATTACGTTGAGGCGGACCGCATCGGTGGACAGCTTGCGCAGGGTCTCCGCCACTGCCTCCACTGAGCCCTGTACGTCGGCCTTGACGATGACGTTGAGGTCCTTGACCTCGCCCCGCTGGATCTTCTCGTAGAGTTGTTCCAGCGACATCTTGGCATGCTTGGCCAGTTCGATCTCGCGCTGCTTGATCTGGCGCAGGGTGGNNACGCCGGACAGACCGATCACCTCAACCGGCATGGCCGGACCTGCGGTAAGCACGCGTTCGCCGCGGTCGTTCTGCATGGCCCGCACACGACCGGAGTGGACACCGACCACGCAGTAGTCGCCGGTGCGCAGGGTGCCTTCCTGTACCAGCACGGTGGCAACCGGGCCGCGGCCCTTGTCCAGCTTGCCTTCCACGATGGTGCCCTTGGCCGCCTTGTCCGGGTTGGCCTTGAGATCCATCACGTCGGCCTGCAGCAGGATCATCTCCAGCAGCCCTTCCAGGTTGAGGCGCTGCTTGGCAGAGACCTCAACCATGGTGGTGTCGCCGCCCCACTCGGAGGCAACGATGCCATGCTCGGTCAGCTCCTGCTTGACCTTTTCCGGACGGGCCTCGGGCTTGTCGATCTTGTTGATGGCAACGATGATCGGCACGCCGGCCGCCTTGGCATGGTTGATCGCCTCTTTGGTCTGGGGCATCACGCCGTCATCGGCCGCCACCACCAGAATAACAATGTCGGTCACCTTGGCGCCGCGGGCCCGCATGGCGGTAAAGGCCTCGTGACCGGGCGTATCCAGGAAGGTGATTTTGCGTCCATGCAGCTCCACATCGTAGGCGCCGATATGCTGGGTAATGCCGCCAGCTTCGCCTGCAATCACGTTGGCCTGACGAATGGCATCCAAGAGCGAGGTCTTGCCGTGGTCGACGTGACCCATGATGGTCACCACCGGCGGACGCTCCTGCAGCAGTTCCGGCGCGTCAGGGGTAAACTCCAGGATCTCGTCCAGGTCCACCGCCACGTTTTCAACTTCATACCCATAGTCAGAGGCAAGGATCACAGCAGCATCATGATCCAGTACGTGGTTGATGGTCACCATGGTGCCCATCTTCATCATGGCCTTGATCACGTCGGTGGCCTTGATCCCCATCCGCTTGGCCAGCTCACCGATGGTGATGGTCTCGGAGATCTTGATGATCCGCTTGATGGCCTTAGGGGTGGTCAGTTCGGTCTGACCGGGGAGTTCACGCTCCTTGCCACCTTTTTTACGCGACTTGTGGAACGGATCAAACTGACGCTCCTCGCGCTCAAGCAGCGTGGTCTTGGTGAACTGCTCACGGCCCTTACCTTTGCCCGGTGCCGCCTTTTTGGCCTTGTCGGCATCTTTTGCCGGCCCGCCTGGCTTGCGTCCAGGACCGCCAGGACCCTTGCGACGATCGTCGCCCTGAGGCGCCAAGTCCACCGGAGTCAACTGTACCGGACGAGGACCGGCGGGACGGGGAGCGCCACCGTCACGGGGCGGTCCTGCGGGACGGGGACCGCGGTCACCACCAGGACCACCTGCCGGGCGGGGACCACGAAAATCGCCACTGCCGGCAGGACGGGGACCACGGTCTGAACCCGGGCCTCGACCCGGCTCACGACGGGTGTTCCGATAGTCGGGTGTAATTGGTATCTCAACCCGGCCGGTGATCCTGGCCTGGTTGGCGCTGGCCCGTGCCGGTTGTGCGGGAACAGCATCTGGAGCAGCGGGAGCGGGAGTCGCGGCAGCGGGGGCAACCGGCTTTTCAGCTGCAACCGCAGGTGCCGGCTCGGCAGCCTTTTCCGCTACAACCGGAGCCGCAGGCTGCTCCTGAACGGCGGCAGCAGGAGCCGCCACCACCGGCTCGGCCTTGGTCTCAACCGGCTTTTTGGCAACAACCGTGGCTTCGACCGGTTTCGGCTCAGCCGGTGCTGCAGCTGCGGTGGCCTTTTTCGGAGCCTCCTCCACCGGTTCTGCAACCGGCTCTGGCTCGGCAACGGCGGCCGGCTTGGCCGCCCGGCGACGGACAACGGTGGAGGTAACCCGCACCTCGGCAGGGGTCGCCTCTGTCGGCTGAGGAGCCATGAGCTTGGCCACCGCTTCATCATCAACGGTGTTAGCCCCCGACTTGACGTCGTAGCCCAATGACTTCAGCCGGGCAATGACCTCTTTGGTCTCGACGCCCAGCTTTTCTGCCAGATTGCTCACCCGGGTCTTACTCATCTCCCGCTATCCTCCTCCAGGTAGTTCCTGTAACGCACCAATTCTCGTATCAGCGACTGACCAAACCCCGGCGACATGATCGCCACGGCGCTCCGGTCAGACTCCTTGCCCAACAACATACCCAACGTTTCCTTCGTCAACGCCCGCATCACCGGCACACCTGCCCGCTGGGCAAGCCCCTCGAGCTTCTCGCCGATGGCGGGTGAAATATCCTCTGACAGCACCAGCAGATTTGGCCGGTTGCTGCCCTTGATGGTCCGCTCGACGGCTTCACCGCCAGAGGTGGCCACACCGGCCTTATTGGCCAGGGCCAGATACCCGCTGATACGACGCTCCATCTGCTCCTGCAGCAGGCTGTCCAGGGCTGCGCCATCCACCGGCGCTGCGGCCCCTTTGAAGGAACGGCCGAACTGGCGTTTCTTGACTGCCTCCAGCAAGCAGCTGCGCGCCACACAGGTGTAAGCGCCGCGTCCCGGCAGCTTTTCCTCTAGATCGGGGGTCACGCTGCCATCCGGCGCCAGCACAAACCGCAGAAAACTGGCCTTGTCACCTTCCCGGCGGCAAGCGATACAGCTGCGCTGGGGACCTGCCTGTGCCTCGCGGCCCATGGCTTACTCCTTGTCAGACTCCACCGGCTGCGCCTCGACCTCAGCCGCCTCAGCGGCGGCCTCCTGCTCTTCAAGCTCTTCCGGTTCATCCAGCTGAGTGCCGTCAAAGGAGGCAAACTCGTCCAGTTCGTCGGCCTCGGTATCCTTGCTCTCACTCTTGATATCGATCCGGCAGCCGGTCAGACGGGCCGCCAGACTGACGTTCTGGCCACGCTTGCCGATGGCCAGCGACAGTTGATCATCGGGTACGATCACTTCCAGGGTGCGCTGCTCCTCGTCCATGAACACCTTGGTGACCTGGGCCGGAGACAGGGCGTTGCAGACAAAGCGGGCCATATCGCCTGACCAGGGGATGATGTCGATCTTCTCACCCCGCAGTTCGGAGACCACGTTCTGCACACGGGAACCACGCATACCGACGCAGGCGCCCACCGGATCCACGTCGCGGTCATGGGAGGCCACGGCAATCTTGGCCCGGCTGCCCGGGTCACGCACCACGTTGACGATCTCCACGATCCCTTCGCTGATCTCCGGCACTTCGGCCTCGAACAGCTTGGCCAGCATCTGGCCATGGGTGCGGGACAGCACGATCTGAGGGCCTTTGGTAGTCATACCCACATCGATGATCATGGCACGAACACGATCGCCAGGACGATAGACCTCGCGGGGCATCTGCTCCTTGGAGGGCAGGATCGCCTCGGCGCGGCCCAGGTCGATCAACAGGTCGCCCCGCTCGAAACGGCGCACCTGACCGGTAACGATCTCCCACTGGCGGTCCTTGTACTCGTTATAAACGGTCTCGCGCTCGGCCTCGCGCACCTTCTGGATGATGACCTGCTTGGCGGTCTGGGCCGCGATCCGACCGAAGTCGCCGGAGTCGATCTTTTCACCCAGTTCGTCGCCGATCTCGCACTCGGGGTCCATCTCGCGGGCCTCTTCCAGCGAAATCTCGGTGTAGGAATCCTGCACCTCCTCCACCACCACCACATATTCAAACAGCTCCACCTCGCCGGTCTCCGAGTTGAAGTGAGCCTCCAGATTTCTGGTGTTGCGGTACTTTTTGTTGGCGGCAGACAGGACTGCCTGCTCCATCGCCTCCACGACCACCTGACGGTCGATCCCCTTTTCCTTGACGATCTGCTCGATGGCCTGCTTAAGGTTGACGTTGGTATCCACGGTACGAATCTCCTTACCTAATACTGATGAATAAATGAAAGCGTTATATAGTTAAAATTCGAAGGCCAGATGGGCCTTGGCGATCTTGTCCAGCGGGATGCGGGCCTGCTGGCCCTCTTTAAGCTGCAGCAGCACCAGCTCTCCCTCCACCCCTTGCAGGGTGCCCAAAAAGGTCTTGCGCTTGTTGCCCTGCTCGTCCTGAAGCAGCTCAGCGGTCTTGATCTGAGCCAGCCTGCCGCTAAAACGGACAAAGTCCTCCAGCCGTTTCAGTGGCCGTTCCAGCCCCGGGGAAGAGACTTCAAGGCTGTAGCGGTCAGGGATGCAGTCCTCCACATCCAGAACCAGCGACAACTCACGGCTGACCTCGGCGCAGTCGTCCAGGTTCACCCCGCCCGGCTTGTCGATGTAGAGACAGAGCACATGGCTGCGTCCGGCGGCCCTGAACTCAAGATCCACCAGCTCAAGGCCCAGGGAATCGAGGATCGGCTGCGCCAGCTCCGTGATCCGCTGTGGTATGTCGACAGATGCTGCCATACAGGCGTACCCCAATAAAAAAGTGGGCCTTGCGAGCCCACTTTGTTGAAAACGAACAAAATGTATCATTGCGAATAGCATAGATTATACGCTGCATGCAAGTCTTTTTTCCCTGCATGGACCAGTGGCTGACGTTGCGACACCACCCGTGCCGATGACGGATATTGACAGCCGGATAATTATCGGTAGAGTGCTGAATTTGCGTCACGGTACCAGGCCCGTGGCAATGAAAGGAGTACCACATGGCACGCTGGCTGGCCATAATCCTGCCCACATTCCTGCTCACCTGCAGCACAGTCCTGGCAACGCCCCTGACCTTGGAAGAGGCGCTCCAGAAAGCAAAGCAGCAGCATCCGCTGTTGCAGACCGTGCAGTGGGACCAGGCCATTGCTCAGGCAAGCCGTCGCCAGGCCGACAGTGGCCGCTATCCGCAGCTTGACGCCCAGGGAGGCTACACCGCCCAGCTGGACCCGCAGGCCATGCAGGTGGCCGGCCAGTCCATGGAAACCCAGCAGGCCAGCTACGCCTTTGCCAGCCTGGCCCTCACACAGACCCTCTACGACTTTGGTCGCCGCGACGCCCGTCAAAAGCAGGCTCAATACAGGCTCAAGGCGGTTCAGTCGGACATCCGCTCCCAGGAACAGGAGGTCGCGCTGCAGGTCATTCAGACCTACTTCGGTCTGCTGGAAGGGGAAAAGCTGGTGCTGACTGCAGAGCAGGAACTGCGCTCGGTGGAGGAACACCGCCGGGTTGCCCAGACCCTCTACGAGCATGGCTCCGTCACCCGCAACGACCTGCTGCAGGCCGAGGTGCGCCACGCCTCGTCCCACCAGAAACTGTTGGCCAGCCGCAACCGGCTGGCAAATCTGCAACTGCAACTGAACTTCCTGATCGGGTCTGCCCCGGATGAACAGCATCAACTTGCCGAACCGCCACTCCCCACCCAACCATCAGCTACTCCGCCTGCACTGACAGAGGCCCTTGAAAACCGTCCCGATCTGGCCGCGCTGCGCAGCCAGCTGGAGACCAGTGAACAACAGGTACGTGCAAGTCGGGCCGCCTTCTACCCGGAACTGTATGCCCGGCTCTCGCTGGATTATCTGGAAAACGAACGGTTGCGTGAGCAGACCATCTATGCCGCCACAGTCGGGTTAAAGGTAAATCTGTTTGACGGTTTTGCCTCGTCGGCCGGCCAAGAAAAGGCGATTGCCTCGCGCTCCCGCGTCCAGCAACAGCTACGGATGGCCGAACAGCAGGCCCGCCTGGAAATTGCTACGGCCCGTAACGACCTGCAGCTGGCCGACCAGTAGATCGCCGTCACCCGTGAAGCGATCCGCCAGGGCGAGGAAAACCTGCGCATCAACAAGAACCGCTATCAGGAACGGGTCGGCACCGCCAGCGACGTGCTGGATGCACAAAGCCTGCTGACCCAGGTCAAGACTGAGCATTACCGGGCCCTGTACGACTTCCAGGTGGCCCGCGCCTGACTGAACAAGGCCCTGGGCCTGTTGTGACAAGGAGTACGTCCCTATGGCAGATGAAACCATGACAACGCCAGCAAGCGAGCCACAGCCTGACGAAAACCGGCAACCGGATGCCGGCAAGCGCTTGAGCCCGCAACGCAAGGCAGCTTTGCTGCTGGTGACGCTGGTACTGATCGGGAGCTGGTTCGGCCTCCGCTGGCTGGTGCATAGCCGTACCAACCTGGAGACCGACAACGCCTTTGTGGAGGCGCGGGTGCATCCGGTTGCCAGCCGCGTGCCCGGCACCGTGGTTGCGGTGCAGGTGCGGGACAATCTGCTGGTGAAGACCGGCGACCTGTTGGTGGAGCTGGACCCGGCCGACTACCGTCTGGCAACCGAGAAGGCCGAGGCCGCCGTGGGGCTGGCGATCAACGAGACCTCAAGCGACACCTCCCAGGTTTCGGCGGCCCGGGCAGCCGTACAATCGGCCCAGGCCCGACACGATCAGGCCAGTCATGACCTTCGGCGGGGCGAAGCACTCCACGCCCGGGAGGTGATTGCCAAGGAACAGCTTGAACGCCTGCAAACCGGCCAGCGGGTGGCTGAGGCGGCGCTGCGCGAGGCACAGGAGCAGCTCAAGCGGGCCGAGGCCCAGGCAGGACTCAACGCCGGCCCCGGCGCCCAGGCCCGTATCCGGCTGCGGCAGGCCGAGCTGGCTGAATCGCGGCTACGGCTGAGCTACACCCGCATCACGGCCCCGGCCGACGGCTACATTACCCGCAAGGGGGTGGAACCGGGCGCCACCGTGCAGGCCGGTCAACCGCTGATGGCGGTGGTGCCGCTGCAGGAGCCCTGGATCGTCGCCAACTACAAAGAGAGCCAACTGACCCATATCCGCCCCGGCCAGAAGGTCAGTTTCCGGGTGGACGCCTACCCCGGCCGCCGCTTCAGCGGTAACGTGGACAGCATCATGGCCGGCACCGGTGCCGCCTTTTCGCTGCTGCCGCCGGAAAACGCCACCGGCAACTACGTCAAGGTGGTGCAACGGATACCGGTCAAGATCCTGATCGACCCGGACAGCGACCCAGAGCATCTGCTGCGGATGGGGATGAGCGTGGTGCCGGTGATCCATACCGGGCGGGGCTTCGGCGATGTGCTGCGCGAGCTTAGCCCGCTGCGCTGATGTCGGAGGCGCAACGCAGCATCAATAAATGGCTGATCACCATCACCGTGATGCTGCCCACCATCATGGAGATCGTGGACACCTCGGTGGCCAACGTGGCCCTGCCCTACATGCAAGGCAGCCTCAACGCCGGCACTGAGGAGGTAACCTGGGTGCTGACCTCCTACCTGGTCAGCAACGCCGTGGTGCTGCCGATGACCGGCTGGCTGTCCCGCATGTTCGGCCGCAAGCGCTTTCTGATGACCTGCATCGTGCTGTTCACCCTGGCCTCCCTGGCCTGCGGCGCGGCCCCCAACCTGGCCTCGCTGATCTTTTTCCGCATCCTGCAGGGGGCGGCCGGCGGGGCGCTGATCCCGATCAGCCAGGCAATCCTGATGGAGACCTTCCCGCCGCAGCAGCAGGGGATGGCCATGGCGATCTTCGGGGTGGGCGCCATGTTCGGCCCGATCGTGGGACCGGCCCTGGGTGGCTGGATCACCGACCAGATGAACTGGCGCTGGATCTTCTACATCAACATCCCGATCGGCGCTATCGCCATCATCATGTGCAGCTTTTTCATCTTCGACCCACCCCATCTGCGGGAGGGCAACGGCATCCGCAGCGTTGACTGGTGGGGCCTGGGCCTGTTGACCGTCGGCATGGGAGCATTGCAGATCGTGCTGGACAAGGGCCAGTCCGAAGACTGGTTCAACTCCACCTTCATCATCAGCCTGACCCTACTGACGGTGGTGGCGCTGGCAACCCTGATCTGGGTCGAGCTGACCCACGAACACCCGATCGTCAACCTGCGGCTGTTCAAAGACCTGTCCTTCTCGGCCGGCAACCTGATCATGTTTGTGGTGGGATTCTGCCTCTACAGCTCGATCATGCTGATCCCGCTGTTTCTGCAGACACTGATGGGCTATTCAGCCACCGACGCAGGGATGGTGATGGCGCCGGGAGGGGTGGCCACCCTGCTGACCATGCCGTTGGTGGGGGCGGCGCTGCAGAAGCGGGACGGCCGGAAGATCGTGCTGGCGGGTTTACTGATCGGCGCTGCCTCGATGTTTCTGATGCAGCGCCTGAGTCTGGAGGCATCCTACTGGGCCTTTGTCTGGCCCCGGATCGTGCTGGGCATCGGCCTGGCCATGACCTTCGTACCGCTGACCACCGTCACCCTCTCGGCCATACCCAAGCAGGAGATCGGCAACGCCACCGGCATGTTCAACCTGCTGCGCAATATCGGCGGCAGTGTGGGCATTGCGGTGGCAGCCACCATGCTGGGTCGTCTGTCGCAGTTTTACCAGACCGTGCTGGTGCCCCACATCAACCAGTACAACCCCGTGTTTCAGCTACGCTTCGAGCAGCTCAAACAGGCCCTGATCACCAAAGGGCTGTCGGCCACCCAGGCCGACCAGGGCGCACTGACCATGCTCTACGGCATGGTACGCCAGCAGGCGGCCACCCTGGCCTACAACCGGATCTTCTTCATCGTCGGACTGGCCTTCCTGGCCATCATCCCGCTGTTGCTGCTGCTCAAGCGGCCCAAACACCAGACCGGGCCGCTGGAACTACACTAAGCGCTACTCCAGCCCCTGCTCCGCAATCTCGATTGCCCGTCTTACCGCCATGGCCTTGTTGACCGTCTCCTGCCATTCGGTGGTCGGGTCGGAATCGGCCACGATACCGGCCCCGGCCTGCAGATGCACCTTGCCGTCCCTGACCACCAGGGTGCGGATGGCAATGGCCAGATCCATATTGCCGGAATAGGAAATGTAGCCGACAGCCCCGCCGTAGACGCCACGTCGCAGCGGCTCCAGCTCGTCGATAATCTGCATGGCCCTAATCTTGGGGGCGCCGGACAGGGTGCCGGCCGGGAAGGTGGCCCGCACCAGATCGAAGGCGTCGCGGTCCGCAAGCAGTTCACCGCGCACGTTGGAGACGATATGCATCACGTGTGAGTAACGCTCGATCACCATCAGCTCACTGACCTCAACACTACCGCTCCTGCAGACCCGTCCCAAGTCGTTGCGTCCCAGGTCCACCAGCATGACATGCTCGGCCCGCTCCTTGGGATCGGCCAGCAGTTCCTCGGCCAGCTGGGCATCAGCTTCCACCGTGGCACCACGGGGGCGCGTACCGGCGATAGGCCGCAGTTCCACCTTGCACCCTTCCTTGCGCACCATCACCTCCGGCGAGGCGCCCACCACGGTGGTGTCGTCGCAGCGCAGAAAAAACATATACGGGGAGGGGTTGGTGGTACGCAGCACACGATAGATATCAAAGGGGTCCACCGTCAGGTCGCCGCTGAAACGTTGCGACAGCACGATCTGGATGATATCCCCGGCCCGCACGTACTCCTTGCAGCGTTCCACCGCCGCCTCGAAGCCGGCCTGGGTCATGTTGGAGCTGAAGCCCACCGTGCTGCTGGCCGGTCGGGTGACAGGACTGACTGAAAGCGGGCTGCGCAGCTGGGCCACCAGCCCGTCGATCCGCGCCACGGCCTGTTGGTAGGCCTCTTCCAGCGACAGGCTGCCGTCCAGATGTGCGGTGGCCACCACCTGGATCTTCTGCTTGACGTTATCGAAGATCAGCAGGCTGTCGGTGATCATGAACAACGAATCCCAGGCGCCAATGGTATCGGGAAGACCTGTGGGCAACTGCTCAAAGTGGCGCACCATGTCGTAGCCCAGGTAGCCCACGGCACCGCCCAAAAAGCGAGGCAGTCCCGCCACCTCAACCGGTTGGTACTGGCTTAAGATCTCCCGCACCACCGTGGTGGGATCGGCCACCTCCCGTTGTTCGATAGCGCCGTTGCGCACCAGCTCGACACGCTGTCCCTTGGAGCGGACAATCAGCGACGGACTGGCACCCAGGAAGGAGTAGCGGGCCCATTTCTCGCCGCCCTCGATACTCTCCAGCAGAAACGAATAGCGGCCATCGTCGATCTTGCGAAAGGCGGTCACCGGGGTGTCCATGTCGGCCATGATCTCGCGATAGACCGGCACCAGATTCCCCTGGCTGGCTAACTGGCAAAAGGTTGTAAAATCGGGCGTTATCATTGGATTCTCCAGAGTTTGTGGTCAGGCGCGACGCTAACACAGGGGTGTAGCGCTGTCAATGCCGCAACAGGGCTTAAATTGTCCTCTTTGCAATCCGCTAAGTTGTGGTATACTCCTGCACTATTCCAACCCAGTGGAGCGGACCCTATGGCGATTAAACAGACCAATATCCTGCTTGAGAGTGACACCAACGAACTGGAAATCGTTGAATTCCGCGTGGATGAATACGATCACCACGGCAATCTGGTGCCTTGCCACTACGGGGTCAACGTGGCCAAGGTGCGCGAGATCATTCGCATGCCGGAGGTGACCAAATCGCTCAACGCCGTGGATGCCATCGAGGGGATGATCAAACTGCGGGAAAAGGTGATCACGGTCCTCAACCTGGCCCGCATCCTCAACAAGGACACCGGCGACATGCAGGCCGACCGGGTGATCGTGCTGGAGTTCAACAACCTGATGGTGGGGGTGCTGGTCCACTCGGTCTCCCGCATCTACCGCATCTCCTGGAAAAACGTCGAGGCCCCCTCCATGAGCGCCCATTCCGATCAGGTGACCGGCTTGGTCAAGATGGACGACCGGATCATCCTGGTGCTGGACTTTGAAAAGATCGTGGCCGAATTCTGCAGCTCCAGCGCCCTGAAACCGCTGGCGCCGGAACAGTTGGCCGAGGCGCCAACCCATGACCGCAGCAATAAAACCATCCTGGTGGCCGACGATTCACCCTTTATCCGCTCCACCATGTGCAGCGCCCTGCGAGGGGCCGGCTACAACGTGCTGGAGGCGGTCAACGGGGCCGAGGCCTGGGACAAGATCCGCGACCTGATGCAGCGTTGCGACACTGAGGGCGTTACACTACGCAGCAAGCTGCAGCTCCTGATCACCGACGTGGAGATGCCCCAGATGGACGGCCTGCACCTGACCTCCACCGTCCGCAAGGAGAAGAATCCGCAGGAACTGCCGATCATCATCTTCTCCTCGCTGGCCTCGGAGGACAACATCCGCAAATGGGAATCGCTGGGGGCGCAAAAAATCCTGACCAAGCCGGATCTGCCCAACCTGGTCAAGTACGCCGACGAATATACCGCCTAGCCCTGCTGCACTGGCACGCCGCACTCAAACACCCTGCCCGCCCTGATGGCGCAGGGTGTTTTTTTGTTCACGATACCAAGCCGGCCATAATGGCCGCGGCAGATGCCAGCGAAACGACCACCCAGAGCAGTGTGGCCTGCAGCAACGGACGCAGTCCGGTCTTGGCCAACACCTCACGGGTCAGGCCGCTGCCGATCAGAAACAGCGTCACCACCAGCGCCTGCTTGGCCACGGCCAACCCCGCCTGCCAGAGCGGCAGGTACTGGGGCAGCAGACTGCGCAGCCCCGCAGCAGCCAGAAACCCGAGAATAAAATAGGGAAACGCAACCCTGCCCTCAGAACGGGTCATCAACGCCACCCCCAACGCCACCGGCATGATCCAGAGCATGCGGGTCAGCTTGACCGTGGTGGCGATGGTCAAGGCCCCACTGCCAAAGGCCGCCGCCGCACCCACCACGCTGCTGGTATCGTGAATTGCAAGCGCCGACCAAAGACCGAACTGCCCTTCCCCCATCCCCATCAGATGCCCCAACGGTGGAAAGACCAGCAACGCCACCGCGTTGAGGGTAAAGACGGTGGCCAGCGCCACCCCTGTCTCTTCCGGCTCGGCCCTGATCACCGGGGCCATGGCGGCAATGGCGCTGCCGCCGCAGATGGCGGTGCCGAACGAGATCAGGGTTGAGGTGCGGGAGGCAGTGCCGAACAGCCTGCCCAGCGCAAGGCCCAGCAGCATGGTCAGACCGATACTGATTGCCGTATAGACAAAGGCATCCCGACCGGTGATGATGACGTTCTGAATCGGCACACCGAAACCGAGACCCATCACAGCCCCCTGCAGCAACAGTCGGCTCCAGCGGGAGGTCTGCACCTTCCAGGGATTGCCCAACAGCAGCCCGAACACGATGCCTGCCCCCAAGGCCATTGGCGCCGTTACCACCGGCAGGACGGCTCCAACCGCCAAGGCGATAAAAAGATACGGTCGTAATTTCACGATTAGTTGCACAAAGGCCTCCTCCATCACAGCTCTGTAGCAGCTCACGATAACACAAAAAATGCAGGGACGACACGCTGAATACATAGCGTATACATGAAGCCGCATACATACGGAGCCAGACGGGCAGCATCCGCAAAAGCGCACATTTATCTATTGACATCACCCCTTGTTTCTGGTTAAGTGCCGCCACCATAAGCTTCATAACTATTCAAAATAACTAAATTTTTTCAGCTTCGCTAAAAATTTTCAATCTTACTTTCGATCTGATCGAACTCTCAGGAGGCAGTCACATGAAAAAAGTCAACAAGTTCAGAAAGGTAATGGCCGCCAACCGTGGCGAGATCGCCATCCGCATCTTCCG
>DFYU01000152.1 GCA_002383415.1 Geobacter sp. UBA4074 | reverse complement strand
TGGAGCGGACCCCGCCCGAACTGGCGGCCGACATCGTCGACAAAGGCATCTTCCTGGCAGGCGGCGGCGCCTACCTGCGCAACCTGGACATGCTGCTGCGCGAGATCACCAAGGTGCCGGTGCTGATCTCGGAAAATCCGCTGGACTGCGTCGTGCTCGGTTCCGGCAAGGTCCTGGACGAGTTGAACCTGCTGCGCCGCGTGGCGGTCTCCTACTAACGACGCCCACTTCTCCGCAGCCCAGTCAACGCAATAACGATCAGCCTCGGGAGGGGTGGGCACTGCCCACCCCTTCTGTTATACAGAGACAGCCTAACTGCCATGACAACTCCCACTGTTGACATCATCATTCCGGTCTGGAACCAACCTTTCGAGACCCGGGCCTGCCTGGTCTCGATCCTCAACACCGCCGACAGCGCCCGACTGATCATCATCAACAACGGCTGCGACCGCGATACCGAGCTGTTGCTGGAAGAATTCTGCGAGCCGTTGGGCAACCGGGTACTCTACATGACCATGGAGCGCAACATCGGCTTCGTGCCGGCCTTAAACCGTGGCCTGGCCCGTTCTGACGCCGACTGGGCCATGGTGGTCCGCTCCAACGGCACCGTCGACGGGGCCTGGTTGCAGCAGCTGCTGAACGTCGCCGCCAACGAGCGTGCCGGCATCGTCAGCCCGCTCTGCACCACCGAAACACCGCTCCCCAAGCGTCTGACCAAGGCCTGCTGCAGCCAGCTGGAGACCTGCCAGCTCTCCTTTGCCGGCATGCTGCTCTCCCGAGCCATGCGTGACGAAATTGGCTGCTTTGACGAAGAGCTGGATGGCAGCGTCTGGTGCCTGCGCGACTACCAGCAACGGGCCGCCACCTGCGACTACCGCACCTTTCTGGTGCCGACAGCCCTGGTGCACAGTGCCCCCCCGCTGGTGTTCGGCTCCGAAGAACGCCGCAATGAACGGGAACGACTCTCGCAGCGGGCGGTCCTTGAACGCTGGGGAACCTCGCAGCAGTTCGCCGTCTACTTCCCCCAGCAAACCGAGCCTGATCACCTAAAAAGCGCCTTAACGGTCATCCTGGCGGCCGCCCGCCGTGGCCATCGCTTCACCCTGCTGTTGCACCACCGCCAGTACCAGCAGGCCTCCGAACAGGGTTACCGCTGCCTGCACACCGGCATTGAGTTGATCAGCCTGGCACGCTTCGGCGCCGGGCGTGACCTGCGCAAATGGCTCCAGAAACTCAGCGCCGACGCGCCCGAGCTGTCGATTGTGAAAGGTGTGGACGGCATCCCGGTTCCCGGGTACGATGGGACCCGGCAATTCAGTGTCATTGAAGATCTGCTCAAGGGAGATGTCGATGCATGAACTGATAGTCAACCAGTTACAGGAACACCGCAAACTGATGGTGCAGATCGAAAACGAACTGTCCACCAGCATTGCCAACCTGGCGCAGCGTCTGATCGAGACCTTCCAGATCGGCAACAAGCTGCTGATCATGGGCAATGGCGGCTCGGCGGCCGACGCCCAGCACTTTGCCGGCGAGATCGTCAGCCGCTTCAGGATCGAGCGGCCCGCCTTGCCGGCCATCGCCCTTTCCACCGACACCTCCATCTTAACTGCCATCGGCAACGACTATGGCTTCGAACGGGTCTTCAGCCGCCAGGTAGAGGCACTGGCAGCGCCGGGTGATGCGGTGATCGGCCTTTCCACCAGCGGCAATTCTCCCAACGTCTACCGGGCCCTCGAAGTGGCCCGTCAGGCCGGCTGCAGCACCATCGGCCTGCTGGGCAAGGACGGCGGCACGATAAAAGAGCTGTGCGACATCCCGCTGATCATCCCCTCCCACGACACCCCCCGGGTGCAGGAGGGGCACATCACCATCATCCATATCCTGTGCGACCTGATTGAGCAGGGCATGTTCGGCCCAGCCAGTCTCGGGAGGTAAGCGATGGACCGCAAGACCGTCGAATCGCTGTTTTCACGGGCCAGCAGCCTGCGTTGTCTGGTGGTGGGCGATCTGATGCTGGATGAGTACCTGTGGGGCAAGACCGAGCGCATCTCTCCCGAAGCGCCGGTGCAGGTGGTGGATGTGCTGCGCGAGGACCTGCGGCTGGGCGGGGCCGGTAACGTGGCCAACAACCTGCTGGCCCTGGGTTGCCAGGTCAGCGTGGCCTCGGTGATCGGCCAGGACGAAAACGGCTGGACTCTGGTCAAAAATCTGAACCAACTGGGCATCATGACCGACGGCATCCTGCAGGAACCGGGACGCCGCACCGGCCGCAAGACGCGGGTACTGGCAGCCAACCAGCAGATCGTCCGCATCGACCGCGAATCCCGCGAACCACTCTCCCCCGCCATCGACAAACAGCTCTGTGACTGGCTGCACCACCAGCTGGCCGGCTTTGACGTCGTGTTGGTCTCCGACTACCTGAAGGGGGTGCTGACCCACCAGGTGCTGCGCACCGTAATGAACACTGCCCAGCAACGCCGGATTCCGGTGCTGGTGGATCCCAAGGGGAACGATTACCGCAAGTATCGTGGCGCCACCTGCCTGACCCCCAACCGCAAGGAGACCGAGGCCGCATCGGGCATACCGATCCGCTGCCAGGCAACCCTGCAGGAGGCAGCCAGCATCCTGATGTCGATGGTGGAACTGGAAAACCTGCTGGTCACCCGCAGCGAGGAAGGGATGACGCTGTTCTCCGGCAACGGCGAGACGGTACATATCCCCACCGTGGCCAGGGAGGTGTTTGATGTCACCGGCGCCGGCGACACGGTGCTGGCCCTGCTGGCCTTCGGTGTGGCCGGGGGCCTGAGTCTGGCAGAAGCGGCCCGGCTGGCCAACCTTGCCGCCGGCATTGCCGTGGGCAAGCTGGGCACCTCAGTGGTCACCCCGGCCGAGATCATCGACACGCTGGCTGCCACTCACCGCGACAGCGACAGCAAGATCAAAAACCGCGACGCCCTGGCTGCCATCATCGAACAGGAACGGGCCAAAGGCCGCCAGGTGGTTTTTACCAACGGCTGTTTCGATCTGCTGCACGCCGGTCATGTCAAATACCTGCAGGCAGCCCGCAGGCTGGGTGATCTGCTGGTGTTGGGCCTCAACAGCGACAGTTCGGTCAGACGCCTGAAAGGACCCAAGCGGCCCCTGATCGGTGAAGAAGAACGGGCTCACATCCTGGCTGCCCTGGACTGCATCGACTATGTCTGTCTGTTCGATGAGGAAACGCCGCTGGAACTGATCTCGGCACTGCGGCCCAAAATTCTGGTAAAAGGCGGCGATTACACACCGGAGGGCGTGGTGGGCAAGGACATTGTCGAGTCCTACGGTGGCCGGGTAGAACTGATCCCCTTCGTGGACGGCAAGTCCACCAGCACCATCATCGAAAAGGTACTGGAGCGGTACACCAGCGAAGCAGCATAAAAACGGGGAGGCGCCGGTTATGGCTGCCTCCCCATCCTTTTACGCCACTGCCTGCAACGAACGACCTTCCCTCGTCTCAGCACACCTTGCTCAGAACATCATGCCAGCCTGAATTGAGACATCAACCGCTTCAGTTCCTCACCCAGACTGGAAAGTGAACTGGCGGCAGAGGATGTATCTTGGGCCCCTTTGGCAGTCCCCTCAATGACTTCTGAAATCTTGTGGATGTTACTGGTGATCTCACTGGTGGTGGCGGTCTGCTCTTCAGCAGCGGTGGCGATCTGACTGACCTGCATGGTCACTGCATTGACCTGTTCCAGAATGGCCTGCAGGGCCGACTCAAGTTGGGCCGCCTCGGCCGCGCCCTTTTCCGTGCCCCGCACCCCTTCCTCCATGGAGACGATCGCCGTGCGGGTCTCCTGCTGTATAGTCCGGATCATGTCGCTGATCTCCTTGGTGGCCCGGGTGGTACGCTCGGCCAAGGCCCGCACCTCATCAGCCACCACCGCAAAACCGCGTCCCATCTCACCGGCCCGGGCTGCTTCGATGGCGGCGTTCAAGGCCAACAGGTTGGTCTGGTCGGCGATATCCTCGATGGTGGAAACGATGGCGCCGATCTGGTCGGATCGCTCACCCAGCGAGGCGATGGCCTGGGCGTTTTCGCGGGTCCGCTCACCCCGCTCGCGGATACCGTTTATGGTCCGCGTAACCACCTCAAACCCTTTCTGGGTCGTGTTGGCGGCCTCCTGGGCACTCTCTGCCGCAGAGTAGCAGTTCTGGGCGATATCATTGCTGGTGGCTGCCATCTCTTCGCTGGCGGTGGCCACGGTGGATGCCTGGGCCGCCACTTCCTCGGCGCTGGTGGCCATCTGGTCGGCGGTATTGTTCAGCTCGTAGGTGGACGAGGCCAAGGTGGCGGTGGTGCCGCTAACGCTGGCCAGGGTCCGGTTCAGCTTTTCGATGAACTCGTTCAGCCAGTGGGCTGCCTCGGCAAACTCGTCCTTGCCCCGCACCACCAGCCGCTGGGTTAGGTCCCCCTCGCCAGCGGCAATGTCCTGCAGGCGATGCACCATCTCAACCAGTGAACGCTGCATCAGCTTCCAGAATACCAACAGCAACAGGTTCACCAACACCACCGTCAACACCAGGGCCGTGGTGGTCATGGCAAAGGTCCGTTCGGTGAAACTGTTGAGGGCCTTCTGCTCAGCCTGCATGTCGGTTTTAAGCTGTTTCTGAATGTCGATGATCTGCCCCTTGATCACACGCCAACGGGGAGTTTCCTCTTTATTCAGCATGGCAACTGCGCCCGGCTGGTCACCAGACCTTGCCAGCTCGATGATCTGATCCTTGATGGTGCCGTTTTCCTGCCAGAGCGCAGGAATACCTTTCAGCTTGGCGGTATATTCAGGTAGCTCTGTAGCCAGTGCCATCGACTGCTTGTGCAGTTCCAGCACATCTGCGCTGGCCTTTTTAAAATTGGCCAGCGCCTTCTCATCGCTGGGGTTGAAGATCACGTTTCGGATGGCCTGCTCCGACTGGATTCCCTGGGTATGCATCTCGCTGACCGTCAGGGCCAGTGCCTGGAAGGTGCCACTGTAACGGTCAAAGCGCTGTTCAGTGCCCTTCATGCCGCTGTAGGAGACCAGCATGGTCACCACCAGCAGCGCACTCGCCAAGGCACCAAAGATTGAAAACTTCCAGAACAGCTTGATGTTGTTAAAGAATGCCATAGGCCACCTCCTCTAAATGGTTACCATTACAATCAGCTAAAGAACTCGATTGAAATTAATGAATGCTACTTTACCAGCTAACAAAAGAATCGGCAAACCTTTCTTGGTGCTTAGAGACCGTCTTCCCGTGTCAGCCCCAGATGGCCTGTTCAGCTACAGTCCTGCCACCGGCCAGAACCGCCGTGGGGCCACCGGACTGCAGCAGCAATTCGGCCAAGTTGTTGCCAAAATCATCAACGCGGCCGGCAAGGGGCACCACCTGCATATCAGCCCGCTTACCCTCTTCCAACGAACCGACCACAGCTGACAGTCCTAAGCCGTCAGCGCCGCCGCTGGTGGCCAGCTGCACCAATTCGTCCGGCATCACTGCCCCGCTGTAGACATCACGAGCAAAACGCAGTTCATCCCACATGGACAGCGAATCATTGCTGGCCAGCGAGTCGGTGCCGATACAGAGCGGTATCTCCAGCTTCTTGAAAAGCTGCACCGGTGCACGTCCAACGGCCAGCCGTTCGTTGCTGCGGGGGCAGAGGCAGATGGTCACGCCGCGTGCTTTCAGCAGCTGCGCATCGGCCGGGGTCAGCTGCACACAGTGCACTGCCAGGGTGGTAGGCCCGAGCAGACCGCCGGCATCAAGGAACCGGGCCGGCGTGGTGCGACGGGGAGGCGGCAGGTAGCCCTGCCAACCCACCAGCGGGTACAACTCTTCTGCCAGGGGTCCTGTGGAATCAAACAGCAGCCGGTCTTCATCAACCGACTCAGCCAGATGCACTGACAACGGCAGGCCGCGCTGACGACTTGCCGCTGCGATCCCCGGCAACAGATCAGACGCCAGGGTATAGGGGGCATGGGGTGAAAGCCCGGCCAGACGTGGACCGTGTATCGCTTGGGCAGCATCCAACGCCGCATGCAGGCGCGGCTCAAAAACGGCCGGCTCCTGCCCGATCAGCTCCAGGTACACACGCCCGGCCAACGGAGATCCGCCAAAACCTGCCAGCAGATCCGGGCTGCTAACGATATCGCCGACACAGGTGGTGCCAGCCCGCAGACAGGCAGCAACACCGGCCTTAAGCGAATCAATGGTTTCGTCCGACTTGACACCCCGACGAACCTTGACCAGTTGCACAATCCAGTCCACAAAGCGATGGGGATGATAGTCTAGGCCGCCCCGCAGCCGCCAGGCCGGAAAGTGGGTCAACTCCAGGTGGCTATGGGCATTGACGAAACCCGGCATGATCACGCAGTCCGGGAAGTCGGACCGGGGCGGTCCAAAGCGCATCACCAGTTCGGTGGCGGGCCCAACCGCCAGGATGCGACCATCCTGCACGGCAACGGCGCCGCCGGCAATCGGCTGTCGTCCAGGGTTATACAACCAGGAGGCGGTATAGAGTGTTATCTCGCTCATAGTTACAGCATACCATGCTTTGCTGACGATAAAAGCAGGTAGATAGCTTCAAAAATAAAACACGCAAAACATACGAACCATGCCTTAAACGACAGCGGACGGGAAAGCTCTGGCCCCCCGCCCGCTGTCATATTGAATGGCTACAGTTGTCAGATCTGCCGCAACAACTCTTCAATCTCTGGCTGCCGAACAATCTCGCACTGTTCCTGCAGCACCGCCTGCAGAATCTGGTCGGTGGTGAGCGGGTTGGCCAAGACACTGCGCAGCACGGTGATTTCACCGTTATAGCCGGCGGTACGCAGGCGGGTACGGGAGACAAAGGTCTTGCCTGCCTCACGCTGATATTTTTGGAGCAGCTGGCAGACCTGATCAAGAAGGGCGTTGATCCTGGCCTGCTCTTCGGGAACAGCCTGGGCCAAAGACCGTTGAACAGCCTGTGGGCAGTAACGGTAGGTCAGGATGTTCAGCTCCGGCTCGCTGGTCAGTTCGAAATCGGGGTGCTGCCGGATCATCGCGGCAAAGTTGCGGGCCCGTTCAATACCCAGATCAATCAGCAGTTCGTAGCCCTTGCGGCCGATGATCGAGAGCCCGGCATGTACCAACAACGCCTTTCCCGGTCGGGAGCCTTCCAGGGTGTGGCTACCGAGATCCTTGGAACCGTGACGCAGGATATAGGCGGCGTGGTGCTCAATGGCCGCCACGGCGGTCGGATCCTTAAAGATCACCATCCCGGCCCCCATCGGCACGTACAACTGCTTGTGGGCATCAATGGTAACCGAATCGGCCCGTTCGATGCCGGCTAAAAGGCCGCGGTTGCGCTCGGAAAACAGGGTTGGCCCACCCCAGGCGGCATCAACATGGAAGTGGCACCCCAGTTCGGCAGCGATATCGGCCAGCGCCTCCAGGGGATCAATATTGCCGGTCTCGGTGGTACCGGCAATCCCCACCAGGGCCAAGGGACGGATATTCTGGTCCTGCAGACGCCGCACTTCCTGCCGCAACGCTGCCAGGTCGATCCGGTTGTGCAGGTCGGTGGCCACCTTGACCAGCTGATCACGACCGATGCCCAACAGGTCGGCTGCCTTGCCCAGGGAGTAGTGACCGCGTTCGGAGACCAACACCGCCACACCATCAAGCCCACGATGCCGCAATGACCGCGCCAGCCCTTCCCGGGCTATGCCGTGAAACTCGCCATCCGGCTGAAAAAGGCGGTTACGTGCCACCCAGAGGGCGGTGATGTTGGCAATGGTGCCGCCGGAGCAAAAGGCCCCCAGGGCAGCCTGACTGTTGTGGATCCAGGGCGGATAAAAATCCTCGGGGCAACGGTAGATCAGGTGGTGCAGCATGGCCAGCACCTGCCGCTCCATCGGCGTGAAGGCCTTGGAGGTCTCAACCTTGACTAGGTTCTGGTTCAGGGCGGTCATCAGGCGCGACAGGGGCAGCATGAAGTAGGGGAAGGCTGAGGTCATGTGGCCCACGAAACCGGGGGCGGCGGTGTGCACCGACTGGGCCACCAGATTGTTTTGCACAAACTCGGTGTAGTCGGAGACATAGGTTGGTTCTTCGGGAATGGAGCAGTCGGAAAAGCTGGCCTCGATCTCTTCCAGAGGCCGCTCGGTGGCAACGATATGATTCTGCAGAAAGCCGGCCACGTCGTCGGTTATCGCCTTATCGATGGCGCCAAGGGTCGTATCGGGCTCTTCCGGTACCGTAAAGATCCGGTAGAGGGTTTCCAGGGTGGCGCGGGCCTTGTTCGGCATCAGGCATCATCTCCGAGAACCGTATTGTCAATCAGCCGGGTAGTGCCGATCCTGACCGCCAGCGCAAACAGGGTGCCGGCATCTGCCTGCGCCACCGGTTGCAGGGTGCGGCCGTCCCGTAGTTCCAGGTAGTCAATCTCGGCTTCCGCAACTGCCTCGATCACCCGTCGTGCCTCGGTCAACAAACGTTCAACAGAGGTCTCACCGCTGCCGAATACCTGCCTGACCCGCTGCACAGCCCGATACAGGCACAACGCTTGCTGTCGCTGCGGTAGCGTGAGGTAACTGTTGCGGGAGGACATGGCCAGACCGTCCGCTTCGCGCACGATCGGCATCCCCACCACCTCAACCGCCAGATTCAGGTCGGCGGTCATCTGACGGATCACCGCCAATTGTTGAAAATCCTTGGTGCCGAACAGGGCCAGGTCGGGCTGCACGATGCCGAACAGTTTGGTCACCACCACCGCCACCCCGTTGAAATGGCCGGGCCGGCTGGCGCCGCACAGCGGCTCGGTCAGCGGCCCCAGGCTGACCGTGGTCTGGAAACCGGGCGGGTACATACCGCCCGCAGTGGGCGCAAAGACGACATCTACGCCGCACTGCTCCGCCAAGGCACAATCCCCTTCAAGGTTGCGCGGGTAACGCTCCAGGTCCTCATGGGGGCCGAACTGCGTGGGGTTCACAAAGATCGAAAGCACCAGTAGATCGCCCCGCCTACGCCCTTCACGCAAGAGCGAGGCATGCCCCTCATGCAGAAAACCCATGGTGGGCACAAAGGCGATCCGCCTGCCCTGCCGCTTCTGCTCCAGGGCAAACTGCTGCATCTCCTGCACGTCACTGATCAGTTTCATGAGAACGAATGCTCCTCAGTCGGAAAAAGCCCCTCTTTTACCTCCGACACATACTGTCGTGACGCCTCAGTGATAACCGGCCCCAGATCGGCATACCGCTTGACAAACTTGGGGGAATATTTCTCGCACAACCCCAGAATATCGTGGATCACCAGCACCTGACCGTCACAGGCCGGGCCGGCGCCGATGCCGATAGTTGGTATCGCCAGCTGTTCGGTGATGCGGGCCGCCAGCTTGGAAGGAATACCTTCCAGCACCACGGCAAAAGCCCCGGCCGCCTGCACTGCCAGAGCATCCTCGATGACCCGCTCAGCCTGATCCTTACGCCCCTGCACACGGTAGCCCCCCATGCGATGCACCGACTGAGGAGTCAGCCCCACATGCCCCATCACAGGGATATCCATCTCGGTTACGGCCCTGATGATGGCCGCCATATTGGTGCCCCCCTCGATCTTGACCGCCTCGGCGCCCCCCTCCTGCAGCATGCGGCCACAGTTTTTAAGGGCTTCAACCTCACCGCACTGGCAGGCCATGAACGGCATGTCGGCCACCACCAGCGCCTTGGGCCTGGCCCGCGTCACTGCCTTCACATGGTAGAGCATCTCATCCATGGTGACCGGCAGGGTGTTTTCATGACCGCTGAACACCACGCCAGCCGAATCACCCACTAAAATGGCGTCCACTCCGCCCTCATCCACCAGGCGAGCCGTCGGGTAGTCATAGGCAGTCAGCACCGTCACCTTGCGGCCTTCCTGCTTCATCTGCATAATTTCGGGAATGGTCATCTTTTTGCGCATAGCGTACTCCTGCCAGCCAACAAAAAAGGCGCACCGAGGGACGGTGCGCCGTATACGTGGCGATCGGTGGAACCGATGCGGGCTTTCTTCCGTCCGTCCCGGTCCAGCCAGCTGCTCAAATCCAGGCGGTATGTCCTGTGTCTGTACTGCCGTGCGGATCAACCCCCAAACGGGTGGCCGTCCTCGTGCCGAAAGAGATTAACATATGCAAACTTTTGAATACCAGCGTTTTCTCTACATCAGACCATCAGACCAGCCGAGCCAACGCAATGCCGCCCCAGGTAGCCAGCAGACAGAGGGTCACGCTCAACAGCATGTTGCCGAAGGCGATCAAAAGTTGGCCCCGCTCCAGCAGGGTAAAGGTCTCAACACTGAAGGTGGAAAAGGTGGTCAGGCCGCCCAGAAAACCAATAGTCAGGGCCACCCGCAGATTGTGAGAAAGCATGGTACTACGCAGTGAAAATTCGATCACCAGGCCGATCAGGAAGGCCCCCAGCAGATTGACCACCAGGGTGCCGAACGGAAAGGGGTGCTGGCTCAGCAGACGGTTGACCCAGCTGGACAGCCAGTAGCGGGCAAGACAGCCAGCGGCGCCGAACAGGGCAATGGAAAGGACCGTTGCCATGACTACAGGGTACAGGTCAGGTTTTTCATGTTTTCCAGCTCTTTGACCACCTCGGCCCCCTGGGCGCGGCGGGCGTCCATATTGTCGAACATCTGGCTGACCATGGCGCTGACCGATTGAACGGTGTGCCGTATCTGCCGGCCATCGTCCACCTGACGGGCAGTGGACTGCACCATCTCATGGGCCATCTCCTTGATGGTCTCGATGGAGCGGGCGATGCTGCGGGTGGCCTTGGCTTGATCCTTGGAGGCATTGAAGATCTGAGAGGTCATGTCGCTGATGTCCTCCATGGAGCGGGCCACGGTCTGAACACTCAAGGACTGCTCCTCAGTGGCCTGCTTGATCTCCTGGGTCATCTCCATCGAACAGACCGAACGGTCATAAATCGCCTGCAGGGTCTGGCCCATGACGTGCCCCAGCTCAACCCCGCGCTGCACCAGCCCTTTTGAGGCGGTGATGTTGTCGGCAGCCTGCTGTGATTCAAACATGATCTCTTCGATGATGGCCGTAATCTCGCCGGTAGAATGGCCGGTCTGCAACGACAGGTTACGGATTTCGTCGGCCACCACTCCGAAGCTGCGGCCATGCTCGCCGGCCTGGGCAGCAATGATCGAGGCGTTCAAGGCCAGCAGGTTGGTCCGCTTGGTGATGTCGTTGATCACACTGACGATGTTTTCGATCCGGTTGCTGTTGGTGGCCAGACGGGTGATGCGGGCGTGTGATTCTTCAACCGAACACTGGATCTCGTCCAGGGCACCGATGGTCTCGCTTACCGCCGTGCGGCCCTCGGCAGTTTCGGCCTGCACCTGGCTGGAAACCTCGTGGGAGATGGCGGCGCTGCGCTCCACATTGGCAATGGTACTGGAGATCTGCTCCATGGCCGAGGCCGACTGGTGCACAATGCCGGCTAAGGTATCCAGATTGCGGGAGACCTCTTCAATGGCCACCGAGATCTCGTTGACCGCCGTACTGGTCTCGTCCACCGAGGCCATCACCCCCTCCGAGGCGGAGGCGATCACGGCGGCGCCGTCGGTCACGGACTCGATGCTCTCCAGCACATTGGCAACATTGCGGGTGTATTGCTCACGGTGGCTCTGCAGGAAAGAAAAAGAGCTTTCCAGCTCGGTGGTCAGCGTGTCGATGGAGGTCAGCAGGTTGATGCGGGTAATGGCATTGGACACCTGATCGGCAAACAGCATGATCGTGTCCAGATCGGATTCGTTTAAGGGGCGCCGCGAACGTTTGTTGTCGATGGCAAAGGCCCCCACCGCCTCACCCTTGACCACGATCGGACAGACAATGAAGTTGCGGGAACGGAAGACCTCGATGGTATCAAAGGGCGCCTGAAGGTGGTAATCCGCTCCGTAGCGGTTGATGTCGTCGATCAGGTACGGCTTGCGCTCCTGCAGTACCTTGTAAAAAACGCCGATGGTGGGCTCGATCGGCAACATCAGGTCTGCCACCGCTGCGGTGTTGCTGCCGGCGGTGGTCACAAAGCGCAGTTCCTTGTTTCCCTGGGTCGCCATCAGGATATTGACCCGTTCATAGCCCAGCACCTTGTGCAGGCCTTCAGCGCAGAGCATCAAGACCTCTTCCAGGTTGAGCGAAGTCTGGATACGGCTGCTGATCTGGTGGAAATTCTTGATATTGGTGTTGAGCACCACAAAACGGTGCTCAAAGATCTCCTTCTGTGAGGCCACCTCCTGATGCAGACTGTCCAGTTCAAGGGCGCGATGACGCAGCTCGTCACCGTTCTTGCCGATCAGGTACCCCAGCGTGGCCAGTACAAAGGCGGTACCGACCCCCATGTAGGCATACAGAAAACGATGTTGTCCATCACGGGTGATATCATGCAGAAACTGCGCAACCAGCGGTTGTTCGGGGTCATAAAAGAAAACCAGACGCAACAGCGCCCAGCCCAGCGGGGCGCCAATCCCCAGAACAAAGCCGAGCACCGAATATTTTTTGCAGTGACTGCACTGTTTCATTGCTGCCCCCCAGCGAGGTCAGTGGTGGGAAGAGATATTCTCTTCAATATTGCTGTAGATCTCTTCCATCACCTTATCGGGATCAGCCATATTGTAGGCGATGATGTTTTTGAGGTGGGTGTAGGAATCCAGATCAACCTTTTCGAAATGAAAACCGATGCCGGTTTCGGTCAGGCGCGCGACACGGCCACTGAAAGCGACCCGCAGCTCAGGCTCGGTACCGGCCAGGGCAATCATGATCTCCACGGCATCCCCCTCGGGCAGGCGCTCCGAGGTTTCCAGAAACAGACCGTTCATCGAAAGGTCTGACACCGCGCCTTGGAAACTGCGACTGCCGGCGGTGACCGTGGCTACAACATGAAACGCTACCCGTGAAAACTTGCGCATGCTCATGGCGATCACCTCACGAACTAAAAAAACCGCTTACGCTTTAAGCCTTACCGGCCGACCCCAACACTGTCTCGTTCTTGTGCTTGATCAGCTTGACCAGTTCCTTGCGGGCCTCGCCCAGATACTTGCGCGGATCGAATTCCTTGGGGTCTTTGGCAAAGTACTCGCGCACCTTGGCAGTTACCGCCAGGCGGCCATCGGAATCGATATTGATCTTGCAGACCGCGCTGGCAGCGGCCTGACGCAGCTGCTCCTCGGGTACGCCAACGGCGCCTTCCAGCTTGCCGCCGTGCTGATTGATCAGATCCACATACTCCGGCACCACCGATGAGGCGCCGTGCAGCACGATCGGGAAGCCAGGGATCCGCTTTTCGCATTCGGACAGGATATCGAAACGTAGCGGCGGTACCGGCTGCCCGGCCTTGAACTTGTAGGCGCCATGGCTGGTGCCGATCGAGATGGCCAGCGAATCCACGCCGGTCTTTTTGACAAAATCCTCCACCTCTTCCGGTTTGGTGTAGGTGGAATGCTCGGCCGAGACCTCGTCCTCGATGCCGGCCAGCACCCCCAGCTCACCCTCCACGCTCACATTAAACTGGTGGGCGTACTCCACCACCTTCTTACAGAGCGCCACGTTTTCTTCATAGGGCAGGTGCGAGCCGTCGATCATCACCGAGGAAAAGCCGCTGTCCACGCAGGATTTGCATAACTCAAAGGAATCACCGTGATCCAGATGCAGACAGATCGGAATGTTGGAGCCCATCTCACGGGCCATCTGCACAGCCCCCATCGCCATGTAGCGCAGCATGGTCTCGTTGGCGTAGCTGCGAGCCCCTTTGGAAACCTGGATGATCACCGGCGAGTTGGTCTCGACACAGCCGGTAATGATGGCCTGCAGCTGCTCGAGGTTATTGAAGTTATAGGCCGGAATGGCGTACTTGCCCGCCATGGCCTTGCTAAACATCTCCTTGGTGTTGACCAGTCCCAACTCACTGTAGTGCACCTGCTTGTTCTGCATGGCTTCCTCCTGGGGTTAGTGATCAGCTAAAAAGGTCTCAGCAACCTTGCAAACCAAAGAAAAAGAGTGTTTATATGTAGCATCGAATCCCGTGCAAGGCAAGGGTCAAGCCTTGAAAATTCCGCTTCTGGAGCGCCGTATCCATGCCCCGCACCATCCCGTTTTCACCACAGTTGCTCGACACCCACTGCATCATTGACGCCAGGACCCCGCTGGAATTTGCCGACGATCATCTGCCAGGGGCCATCAACGTCCCGATTCTGACCAACGCCGAACGGGTTGAGATCGGCACCCTCTACAAGCAGCAGGGACCCCAGCTGGCCCGCCAGCGAGGCCTCGAGCTGACCTGCCACCGCTTTCCCTCGATTGTGGCCACCATTACCGAAGCGGCTGCCGGCCGACCGGTACTGGTCTACTGCTGGCGGGGCGGCCTGCGCAGCGAATCGATCGCCCTGCTGCTGGAGATGANNTCGATCGCCCTGCTGCTGGAGATGAGCGGCCTGCCGGTGGTCAAGCTGCAAGGAGGCTACAAGTCCTTCCGCCAGATCGTCAGCAGTTTTTTCGAAGCGGTCAGTCTGCCGGTGCAGCTGGTGGTGCTGCACGGCATGACCGGCTCCGGCAAGACCGAATTCCTGAATCAGCTGCCGGCCAGCGACTGGACCGTGATTGACCTGGAGGGATTGGCCCGCCATCGCGGCTCGGCCTTCGGCTCGCTGGGGCTGGGGGAACAACCACCCCAGAAACGGTTCGAAACCCTGCTGTGGGACGCCTTCCGCAAGGCTCCCCTTGACCGGCCGATCGTGGTGGAGGGGGAGAGCAAACGGATCGGCCGCGTGACCCTGCCGGGCAACCTGCACGAGGTGATGGCGGCCAGCACCAAGATCTGGTGCGAGGTCTCCGTGGCGACCCGTGTCAAACGACTGGCTGCTGAGTATGCCCGCCAGGACTACCGCGGACCTATGGCCGAGGCGCTGGAACGGATCAAAAAGAAACTGGGCGGCGAGCAGTACGAGGAACTCAAACAAAAACTGGAGGCATGGAATGTGGAGGGTTTGGCCCAGGGATTGATTGAGCAGTACTACGACAAGCTGTATTACCGGGTCAGAAAATGGGAGCCGGAAGGGACCATCAACCTGGAGGAGTATGCGGCGGCGGCGCGTGAGCTGGCCGCCATCTGTACACGTAATGACCTAGAGGGTTATGGGGAGGCAACCGCCCTGCCATGCTGCCTGAAACGAGGCTACTATGGAACACAAACCGGCACTGTTTGAAGGGTACGACATCCGCAGGGTCTATGACGAGCAGACCGAGACCTGGTATTTCTCAGTCGTGGATATCATCCGGGCACTGTTGCAGCAGCCCGATTTTCAGGCTGCCAGAAACTACTGGAAGGTGCTAAAAAACAGGCTCGGTAAGGAAGGAAGTGAAACGGTTACAAATTGTAACCGGTTGAAGCTGCCTGCTGAAGACGGAAAAATGCGCCTGACCGATGTTGCTAGCCCCGAAGTGCTGCTGCGGTTGATCCAGTCCGTGCCCAGCCCCAAGGCAGAGCCAATCAAACTCTGGCTGGCCCGGGTCGGCTACGAGCGGATGCAGGAGATGGCCGATCCGTCCCGTTCGCTGTACCGTGCCCGGAACTACTGGCAGCAGCTGGGGAGAAGCGAGAAGTGGATTCAGCAGCGGATGACCGGCCAGGAAACCCGCAACAAGCTGACCGACTACTGGAAGGATCATGAGATTCGTGAGGAGTCGGAGTTTGCCATCCTGACCGACATCATCCACCGCGAGTGGTCCGGACTGAAGGTGCAGGAACACAAGACGCTGAAAGGGCTTAAGAGCCAGAACCTGCGCGACCACATGAGCGAGGCAGAGTTGATCTTTACCGCCCTGGCCGAGCTGTCTACCCGTCAGATTGCCGAAAGCACCAATGCCACCGGCATAAAGGAGAACAAAGAAGCGGGGAAGAAGGGCGGCGGCATCGCTAAAAAGGCCCGTCTCGACCTGGAAGACAAGACCGGCAGAAACGTCGTCACCGGCGAGAACTTCCTGCCGCCCGGCAGCCAAAAACTGCCGGAATAGGTTGATTACGCACAGCTACTGAGAATGAAGCAGTCGGATCAGCCGCTATGTACGCAGTTGCCGCCCTGCCATGCAGATGATTTGAATTACATAGACAGAAAAAGGGAAGGCAGACTGGTGTACGCAAAAAAAATAGCCGTCACGCAAAATGGGTCCGAGTAAGGTTCCCGACCTACCTAAGCAGGTGTGACGGCTACGAATAAAACATATCACCACAAGAACAAAACACAATAAATTAGCTGATCTCACACACAGTACAAGGCCGCAACGCAGAATGCCGGCGGATAGCCTAAGATAACTTCGACGAATCGCTCATGACCATAGCCGGCACACCAGACGCCAGGGACGTAGACTCGATACATGCCGCCGAAAACTGCCTTATACCAATTTTCCTACATCAACCCTTTACAATCTCTCAAAATGAATGAAGCAACGGCGGAACGCTTACATAGCCTCCGTTTGTTGCCGTACAGGGGAGCAACCTTAATCCGCCGCGCTCAATCGCGCATGGAGGAGGTTACTGCCCCGCACGGCGCCCTGCAAGTAATCTCTCTGGGGTCGAGGATGTGAATTCACACCAGCCTATTGCAGGGCATTTCTAATACTCCGATGTGAAATCCACGGGCACTACCGTCACAGGTGACAGCACGCCTTCAGACATTCAGCATCGGCACATTTTACACTCCCGATGCTTCAAGGTAGCCTAGTATTGGTGTTGCTTAGGATAGAGAGAACAACAAGTGTAACGTGATGATCTCTCCGCCTCGGCCTCCTTGGGCATGTACGTTTTTGTACCCTGCCACCACAAATTCCACCGGGGAGGACGGCATTTCCTCCATCAGTCGGGTATATGCAGCCAGCTTGCAGGGCTGTTGGTGGACGCTGACATTGCCACAGGCAACCGACTTCACACCCCGCTTACAAACCGACTTGCATTCTCCCCCAGGCGGCAGCCGATTTTCGCTCGTCCGGTGGAACGGTTCATGCTTTGGAGAGGGCGACACTCCTCTCATCCGCAACTGGCGAGCGGAAGCCGTCAAGCTTGGATTTCCCAAGACCGTTGAAGTACCGGTAAGCCAGAGGCACCCAACATCGTCTGACGGCCAAAGCATGTTTTCAGAGGCGGGCAGCATTACACTGTCCGCCCCGCTGCCTGATAAGCCAATCCAGTGGCCCGCTACCCGGACTCGCAATCAAGGGAGCACGGACGGACAGACAGCGTTCTGAACTTTACTTGCTCTCTCAATCGCATGGACGAAGGCAGATTGTGAGCGACTCAGGCGCTACGTGCCACACCTTGTAAAGGCGGCGTCGCGCATACGTCCGAAACGTGCCTTAGTCACGTCCGGCATTTTAACCGGCAATGCTCACATCTTGCCTGATGGTACGATCTGGTGGGTGTCATTGCCCCACGGATGGTTCACACATCAAAGCCTTCCTTCGTCCCCACGATTCAAAGAGCAATATTGATACCGGCCTCCCGCCCAAGCCGGCATCCCCGATGTCACCACTCCAAGCGGTGGGATGGGCACCCCGCGGTGACACTAAGAATCAAGCTCATTTGACTTAATCCAAAGCGAGACATTATCTCCCTCTTTTGCCCAATAGTTCGGCCCTTGGTATGCAACAGGGCCTGATTCACCAACAAATTTCTCATATATAACTTCACAGAGCTGGCCTAAGGAGCTGTATATTTGGCCATCATAATCCCATTTGAAGCTTTTTGTGTCTATGAAGGTAGCTTTCTTAGCCGAATCATCATTTATAATCATTCCATTTTTTGGCATTTTGACCAAGTAAAGCCGATCGTTTTCTTTCAGATAACCGCGTTCGACCAGTAAAGGTATAGTACGAGCTCTACGCTTATTTTCCGTTACAATTTCATCTGTCTTAATATTTTTCTCTCTTAACTTAACAATGAATTCTTCTGCCGTTGGAAGTGGAATCACCTGTTCTATATCGAGATATGTTTTTGTTTCGATCTCATACGGCTTTACTTCATAGCACCTAATATCAAGCCCCTGATTTATTAACCACATAACCGTTGTCGTAATTTCTTTCGAAAAGCTTGGTGATAAAAGCATTATTTTCGGAACATTGCTTATTTCTATCTCGTCGGACATGTCATTGTTTCTTATCAAAAACGATCGAATGTATTCGCGCGCATTTGCTGGGTTGTGTCCTCGCTTTTCTGCAATATCTGCATATTTAGAAAGAAACTGCTCATATGCATTGACTACATCACTAAAATTCATGATCGATATCATGGCTGCATAACGTATTGCCTGTAACTCCATGTGACTACCGTTTTCTTCTACTTTCAACTCGATAACAACCAAATTTGCAGCTTTATCTAAAGCAAGCAAATCAATCCTTCTCGAACTTTCTTGCCAGTCGCCAAATTCTTCGGAAAAGACGAGCAAGTCAGGGAAAACTTTTTCAGAGCTATTGCGTAGCATCACTTGCAAGTCTTTGCGTTCTTGTATGTTGAGCTTCTTGAAGCTTGAAGCTTCAATCTCTGTCAATTGATGATCTAGTCCTACTTGATACAATGCCATAAAATCCCCCTCCATATTTTACAGTTTTTTGTCGTTACACACAGCCTGCCACGCGTCATAGTCAATATACGGTTGTTGTTCTTCCGGCGCGTTTAGCAGCCCATCCATAATCTGCTCGGTAAATTCCGGGTGTACATAAAGCGGTGTCATTCGATACCAGGGGCAACGTGACAGCATATCCAGGGTGCCATGCCAGCCGGGTGCCCTATCGGAAGAATACTGCAACTCAGCCCCTGCATCTTCATCATACAGGTCCGATTTACTGGATTCTCGTCCAAACTGCCAGACTCCATCACGATCCTTCCAGCCATATAGGGCGATCTCTGCCCCCTTCGCGATAATGTGCAAAATCTTGACCGACTGATCCGGTGAACCGTACTGTTCATCTTGTTCTGTGCCGACACCTGCCTCAAGCCGCTCCGGCGCACCCAGATCATCCAGAACTTTATGTATAGCCAGATCCAACCGGCGGCTACTCATACCGTTACCGCACTCCGGGCAGAACGAGAGAATATCCTCTCCGTCTATTACGGAAAGTTCACTGTCATCACGCTGCTCACTCCAATCCACCTGACCGATCAATTGCACCAGCGCAACCCGCGCCCGGCCAACGGTCAACTCCATGCCGCAAGAGTCACAGGTTTCCGGCAGGCCTGATTCAGTTGCTTGCGCCGCGTCATCGTCACAGGCTGGGCCGGGCAGTTCCAACTCCTGAACCAACAGCTTCCACAATTCTTTGCGGTTAGCCATGCTGTTGCCACAGCTGGCGCAGAGCGTGGCCAATGAATCGGCATCTATTACGGTTACGGTCTGCAGGCCGGTTTCTTCATCGTAGTCGTGCTGCTCAACATTGCGCTCAATCTCCAGCACGGCATTGCCGTAATGGATATCTTTGCCGCAGATGTCGCATTGGGTGTAGATACGGTTAAAGCTGTTCATGGTTGGCCTCCTGTATGGCTGAAATGATCTCCTGCCATACCTAAAGCCCTAGACGCAGAATGATGAAATCAGGCAAACCGATAACAACCCTCCAACCACCTGGACGCTCACTCAGCCCGCTCAGGAGCATCGTTTGTAACTGCATCTGCAAGTTCCATCACCCGGCGACAGAATTCCCGTACTTGCCCCGGCGACATCCCTGCCAGCTTTGGCTCCAAATGGATCTCCAGCCCCTCTTTGACAAACAGCCTACTCCAGACCTCTAGGTCGCCTGGTTGCCGCCCACGTGGCGGCGGCAACTGACCCGGTTCAACCGTTCCGTCAAAAACCAGCTCCCTGATCCGCTCCAGCGACAACCCGGCCCGCTGCCACTTGCGGATGGCCTGCAGCTCATCAAGGTGCTTATTGGTGTAATAGGCCCCTTTACGAGAACCTTCCGGCGGACTGACCAACCCCTTCTGGATGTAATAGCGCACCGTCCTGATCGGTAGCTCCACCAAAGAACAAAGCTCATTGAAGGTGTATTTTTCCATACGCTCGACCATGATTTTTTATATTACACCATGACTGTAAAATACAAGTGGTATTTTTGATTAGAAAGCAGCGTTTCAAACAGAGCACAGGGACAGGAGACTATGTAACGCAGCAGATAGGCAGACGAGAAGGTTGATAAATGCTTGAGATAGAGGGTGGTACGAGCTTCTGAAACGTGACGGGTTATGCCGACAAGGTAAAGGCCGTATGCGCTGACGGCAGCAGTTCTGGCCTGAAGACGGTAGCTGCCCAGGCCAGCAGCTTNNGACCCCCAGAAAATCCAGCGCCTTGACCAAGAGTTGCGCCTCATGGCCCGCCACCCGTCCATCGGCCAACGAGACCGTGTTATCCCGCTTGCTGAGTTTGCCACCATCGGGTCCGGTCACCAATGGCAGATGACAATACTGGGGCAGTGGCCAGCCCAGCAACTGGTGCAACAGCACCTGGCGCGGCGTTGAATCCAGCAGGTCATCCCCCCGCACCACCTGGTTGATGCCGCTCAGCCGATCGTCCACCACCACCGCCAGTTGGTAGGCAAAGAACCCCTCCGCCCGCTTGACCACAAAATCACCGCTGTGTGTAAAATCATGGGTAACTGGCCCGTGACGCAGATCGTCAAACACCACCGTCACGCCTTCGGTCCGCAACCGCCAGGCCCGTGGTTGCCGTCCGGCAGGCAAGCCGCCGCGACAGCTGCCTGGATAGGGGATCTCCTCACCAGGGTGGGGTGCCGAACCGGAGCGGGCGATCTCGGCCCGTGAGCAGCTGCAAGGGTACACGGCGCCCAACTGCCGCAACCGTTCAAAGGCCTCTGCGTAGGCAGCCGTGTTGTCACTCTGCCGCGTAATGGCACCATCCCACAGCAGCCCAAACCGTTCCAGCGTCCGCAGAATGTCGTCCTCAAACGCCTGACGACAGCGATCACGGTCCAGGTCGTCAATCCGCAGCAACCAACGACCACCACTACGTTTGGCCATCAACCAGCTGCCAACGGCTGCCACCAGCGAGCCGATGTGCAACGGGCCGGTGGGCGACGGGGCAAAACGACCGACAACCATCAGCCAGCCTTTCCCGCAATCAACCGTTGCGCCAGCGCCAGCTCTTCATCCCTGGAGGCCACCTCGCCATCCAGCCGGGCTGCCAGCAGACGTTCCTTCAGCTTACGGATAGCAGGACCACGCGGCACCCCCATGGCCTGCAGCTCGGTACCGGTCAGCTGTATCTTGACGGTGCAGAGACGGGTGAGATACAGCGAGACCAGTCGCCGCAGCTCTTCACGGCCGCTGCGAGCCAGCCCGTACAAGAGCAGCTCCAACGGTACGCCATGCAGCCAGGTGTAGAGCTGACTGTTGGACACCTGCTGCCCGCGGGTCACGGCCTGGCGCATGGTCTGCAACCGCCGCAGGGCACGATGACGGTGGCCAAACAGCCGCTCCATCAGCCGTGCCGGCATGGCCAGCCGCTGGCAGGTTTCCAGATAGCGGGGCGAATCAAGCCGGTCGGTCAAGGCCAGCAACCAGACCGCCCACGGCTCAATCGGCTGATCGAGATACAACAGCTGGTACCAGGCCAGCACGCGCTCCAGCTCTGCGAACAGCCGTTCACTGTCGGGCCCGAAGCGCAACGCAGGATGGATGCAGGTTAGCAGCCCCAACTGCGCCATGCGGGCCACCGCCGGAGCCGGCTCCTGCTCCTTGAAGATATGGATCAGCTCGCCCAACAACCGTTTACCGCCTACCCGCTCCACCAGACCGGCCCGCACGGCTGAACGCAGCAGCCCCTCAGTGTGGGGGTCCAGCTGAAATCCCAGACGTTGTTCAAAGCGGACCGCCCGGAAGGCCCGCGTGGGATCTTCGACAAAGGACAGATTATGCAACACCCGGATCTGACGATCCTGCAGGTCCTTCTGAGCGTTGAAGAAGTCAACCAGCCGGCCAAACCGTCCATGGTTGAGACTCAAGGCCAGGGTGTTGATGGTGAAATCGCGCCGGTACAGATCATGGCGCAGTGAGGCCCGCTCCACCGTGGGCAATACACCGGGTGATTCGTAGTATTCCAGGCGAGTGCTGGCCACATCCAGCTTGCGACCATCGGGAAAGACCAGCACCGCCGTGCCAAAGGCTTCATGGGGGCGCACCCGGCAGCCGTACCGGTTGCCCAAGGTCTCGGCAAAGAAGATACCATCCCCTTCAACCGTGATATCAATATCCAGATTGGGGGCCGCCAGCAACAGGTCCCGCACAAAGCCGCCCACGGCATACACCGCCAGCTCCAGTTCATCACCGGCCTGACCTACCAATGCCAGCAGTTGCATGACCTCAGCCGGCAGGCGGTGGGGCAGCAGGGTTGCGATGTCTCGTTCTTTCGGTTCTGGCGACAACTGGTCCAGATCGTAGAGCGTATCCCCCTCTCCACTGCTGCCATGCAGGTGCCGCAGCAGATCGGTACGGGTGACCACCCCCACCAGCTGGTCATGCTCAAAGACCGGCACAAAACGTCGGTCGCCTCCCACCATATGATCCATCAGGGCATTCAACGGAGTTTCCGGCGTGGCAAGCAGGATGGCGGTATGCATCACCTCAGTCACCGGCCGGTCACCCAGTCCATGGTAAACCGTCTTCTCAGCCAGCTTGCGGGTGATGATCCCCAGCACCTGCCCCTGCTGTACCACCGGCATGGCGCTATAGTTGTAGCGCACCAGCAGATCACGGGCTTCCTGTACTGAGGCGACAGCTTCCATGGTCTGTACTGGTGACGACATAACCTGTCCCACGGTTCGTCGCGGACGCACTGCCAGCAGCAGACTGCGATCCAAGCGTTCCAGCACCGATTGCAGCGCTTCTCCTTTTACCGTAGCCGAAGCGGCCGAGGCATGGCCGCCGCCACCGAATCCGCGCAGCAGTTCGCCCACATCCACTTCCGGTACACGGCTACGGGCCACCAGGTGGACCCGATCGGCCATGGCCACCGCCAATAGCAGCACATCCAGGTTCTCCATGTCGCGCATCATGTGGGCCAACCCGGCAATATCGCCCACGTACCAGGGACGGCTGGCATGGGCCACCGACAACCGCACGCCGGCCACCTCACTGGTCTTGAGTGAATCCAGCAGATCATGCAGCAGCTTGACCTGCTCGGTGGTCAACTCAGGGGAGAGTATCTCGTCGGCCAGATGCAGCCGGGCGCCGCGCTCCAGCAGCCAGGCCACCGCCCGGTAGTCCTCCGGTGTGGTGGTGGGGAACAACAAGCGACCGGTGTCCTCATGAATGCCCAGCAACAGCAGCGTCGCCTCAGCCGGAGTTGGTTCGATGCCACGCTCCTTAAGCAGGGCAACCAGAATAGTGGCGGTGGCACCACAGGGACGCACCACGCCAGCGGAAAAGGGCACGCTGTCCGGGGTGATGGGGTGATGATCATAACAGTGTACCTCCAGGCCAGGGCGGCCGATTAACTCGGCAAAGGGACCGATACGGGAGGCCTGTTGGCAGTCAACGATGATCAGACGGGAAATTCGGGAGAGGTCCAGGTCTTTGGGACGGACAAGGGGAGGAATCAGATCGGCATGACGGGCACTGAACTCCCGCAGGTTTTTTTCCTGGGAGCCGGGAAAACAGAGCAGGGCGTCAGGGTACAGCCGACCAGCCGCTGCCAAGGAACCCAGGCAGTCAAAATCGGCATTGACGTGGCTAACAATCAGATCCATACCAAATCTCTCCGGCGAAACGTCCCAGCCGCATGCAAGATGATGAGCAGGCGGCAAGGAGGAGGCGACGTAGGCGTACTTGCTCAGTACGTCGAGGAGCCGACGACGAAGCCAACGAACTCAGCGCTTGGATGCGGCTAGGGACGACTCCCAGCGCCATGCATCTGCTACAATTGTTTGCAAATGAGGGTAGCGCGGTTGCCAGCCGGTCAGGCGACCGATCTTTTCAGCCTGGGCGATCAGGCAGGCCGGGTCGCCGGGGCGTCGGCCTTCCTCAACCACCTTGAAACCAACACCGCTGACCTGTTTGACCATGGCCAATACCTCCCGAACACTGCTGCCCCGGCCGTAACCGACGTTCATGGCCGTGGAGGCGCCGCCTTCCCGCAGATACTGCAAGGCTGAGAGATGGGCTGCGGCCAGATCCTCGATATGGATATAATCACGGATGCCGGTGCCATCCGGCGTCGGATAATCGGTGCCGTAGATGGCGACCTGGCTGCGCTGTCCCAAGGCTGCCTGGCAGGCCACCTTGATCAGGTGGGTGGCCTCAGGAGTGCGCTGCCCCATGCGGGCTTGGGGATCGGCCCCGGCCACGTTGAAATAGCGCAGGGCCACGTACTGCAGATCATGGGCTGCGGCCACGTCCCGCAGCATCCATTCACTGATCAGCTTGGAGCTGCCATAGGGGTTGATCGGAGCTTGGGGCGACTCCTCCGAGGCGCTGCCCCCTGCGGGTAAACCATACACGGCGGCGGTACTGGAAAAGATGAAACGCTGCACCCCGAAACGGACACAGGCCTCCAGGAGCGCCAAGGTGTTGCGGCTGTTGTTGCCGTAGTACTTGAGCGGCTGCAGAACCGACTCCGGCGCCACGATGGCGGCGGCAAAGTGCAGCACGGTAGAGAAGCGATGCTGACGGAAGACTTCCTGCAGGCTGTCGTGGTCGGCCAGATCAGCCTGGATCAACTCCTCACCGTTAACCAAGGCATCGCGAAAACCGGTGGAGAGGTTATCGTAGACCACCACCTGATGGCCTGCCTCGGAGAGCTGCCGTACCACATGACTGCCGATATAACCACAGCCGCCAGTTACCAGGATTTTATCTGACATAACACGTCCTAAAGATACTGCTGGATATTTTTTATGGCTCGTTCCAGACGCTCACGGCTGTGGGCCTCCAGGGTCCAGACCGCCTCAGGCGCATACTGCTTGAGCAGTGTCGTCACCAGACCGAAATCGATCTCGCCCTCACCCACCGGCAGGTGTTCATCGGCCTGGCCGTGGTTATCGTGCAGATGGCTCTCCACAATCCACTCGCCCAGCACCGCAAACCACTGCTGCAGGCTGACGGTGGCAAACATGTTGAAGTGGCCGGAATCGAAGCAGTGGCCCACCAACGGATCATTGATCCGCTCCAGCACCTGCAGCAGGGTGGATGGCTCCTCTTCAAAGATGTTCTCCAGGGCAATGGTACAGCCGATCTGGCGGACACGGGGCAGCTGCTCCTGCCAGAAGGCAACACTGTTGGCGACCCAGCTCTCTACTGCCGAGCCGTAGGTCAGGCGACTGTAGCCCGGGTGAAACACTAGTACCTTTGGCCGTAGTATCTCGGCCACCGCCAGGGTCTGCTCAACCCGTTGCCGGGTGGCCTCACGGACCGCCTGGTCCACGGAACCAGGGTTAAGATCCATAAACGTAGCATGGATGGTGCAGCTCAGGCCATGGTCAACCAGATCAGCCGCAAAACCGCGTACCAGTCCCCCATCCAGTGTGTCCAGGGCGTCGGCTGGCAGGTACAGTTCAGGGTTAATCCGCTGTCCCAGCAGATAATCACGATGTTCCGCCAGCCGGGGCCAGGGGACATGGGCGCAGAGCAAACTCGGCATACCTTCCTCTCTTTCACGGTAGTCAGACGCAACCTACTACCTGCGCTACCAAAATTCAAGCTCGATCGGACCACTACCAGCTCCCCCAACACCGTAGTTAATCGTTACAATGGCTCGCCAATCAAGCCGAAACCATTGACAAAATCTGCATACTGTATACAATGCGCTCACCTCTATCGGAGCAACCAACCATGGCCAAACACGTAAAAGAGAAACACCTCACCCTGCGGGAAAAAATCCTTGAAAACATTCGGGACGCCATCATATCAGGCAGCATGACCGCCGGCAGCCGGGTATCGGAGCCGGACCTGGCCGAGCGCTACGGCATCAGTCGTACACCGATTCGCGAGGCCTTTCGACAACTTGAGTCTGAGGGCTATCTGACGGTGATCCCCCGCAAGGGTGCCGTGGTCAGTGCCTTTTCCTCAAAGGATGTGGAAGAGTTCTACGCTATCAAGAGCATTCTGGAGGGCTATGCGGCCCGCCGGGCCTGCCAAAATCTGACTGACCGGGATATCGACCGGCTTGAGGCGATCAATGAGCGGCTCCGCGTGATGGCCGATCACGGCGACGTGAAGCAGTTTTTCAAGGTACACAACGATTTTCATGACCTGTTCATCAAGGCTTCCGACAATGACAAACTTCGTGATATGATCACCGGCCTGGTGACCCGCTTCCAACGCCTGCGCCTGATGTCGCTATCGGTGCCGGGACGGATGACCATCTCCGTGCTGGAGCACACCAAGATCATTGAAGCGTTCAGAAAACGGGACTGTGAATCGGCCGAGGCCTTGGTCAGAACCAACGCCGAATATGGCGGCAAGGTACTGGTTGATGGCACCGGCAGCCTGTCGACCATGCAGCTCGATCTGTAATCGTTTGGAGCCTGAATGAGTGGCACAACCGCCAGCGACATACGCCGCCTGATCCCAAAGATGGACAAGGTGCTGGGCTGGCCCGCCGTTGCCGCATTGGCGTCAGCAACCAGCCGTAATGAACTGCGTGAAGCCGTGCGGGCCGTGCTGGATCAACTCCGCAGCCAGATCAACGTGGAAAATCATCCTGACCTCACCCCCCAGCGAATTGCCGAGCTGGTTGCTCAACAGGTGCACCGTGCCCAAAGACCTTCGCTACGGCGGGTGATTAACGGCAGCGGCATCGTGATCCACACCAACCTGGGCCGTTCCCCCCTGCCAAAGGCCGCAGAAACGGCCCTGTTGGAGACCGCCTGGGGCTACAGCAATCTGGAATTTGACCTGCAGACTGGTGAACGTGGCGAGCGCTACGAACATGTAGAGCAGCTGCTCTGCGCATTGACCGGCGCCGAGGCGGCCCTGGTGGTGAACAACAACGCCGCTGCCGTGCTGCTGGCCCTTTCCGGGTTGGCCTGCGGCCGTGAGGTGATTGTCTCCCGCGGTGAGCTGGTGGAGATCGGTGGTTCATTCCGCATTCCCGATGTCATGCGTCAGAGTGGAGCCAACCTGGTGGAGGTCGGCACCACCAACCGTACCCACCCCAAAGACTATCGCAATGCCATCACCGAGCAGACCGCCCTGTTGCTGAAGGTACACACCAGCAACTTCGCCGTGGTCGGCTTCACCGCCGAGGTCGATACCGCCACCATGGTACAGATCGGCCAGCAGGCCGGCCTGCCCACCATGGTTGACGCCGGCAGCGGCAGCCTGATCGACCTGTCCCGCTTCGGCATTCCCGGCGAGGCCACGGTGCAGGAACATCTTGCGGCAGGGGCCGATCTGGTGACCTTCAGCGGCGACAAGCTGCTGGGCGGCCCACAGGCGGGACTGCTGGTCGGCAGGCGGGATATCATCGACACACTTAAACGTCATCAGCTGCTGCGGGCCCTGCGGATCGACAAGCTGACCCTGGCCTCGCTGGAGGCCACCCTGCGCCTCTACCGCGATGAACGACAGGCCATGGCAGCGATACCAACACTGCAGATGCTGACCGTCTCCCAGCAGGAGCTGGACAACCGGCTGCGCAGCATGCAGCGCCGGCTGCGCCGCATGCTGCCGTCCTCCATCAGCCTGCAGGCCGCCAGCGGCACCTCAAGCCCGGGCGGCGGCTCATTTCCCCTGCTGCAACTCCCCACCCGGCTGATCGAGGTGACACTTCCCGGCCTGACCGCCAACGGCCTGGAACAGGCCCTGCGCGCAACCACGCCGCCCGTGGTGGGACGCATCCAGCGCGATCGTTTTATGCTGGATGTACGTACGTTGCGCGACGAGGATCTGCCGCTCCTGGCTACAGCCCTTATGCAGGTCCTGGAGCGCTAGCCATGTCCCTGCCACGTGCCTTTGCCGTCATCCCAGCCGCCGGCATGGGCAAACGGATGGGAGCCGCCATCAACAAGCAGTACCTGCTTTTGGACGGCAAACCGATCCTGGCCCATACGCTGGCAGTCTTTCAACGCTGCGACCTGATTACCGGTATCATACTCATCACGCCCCAGGACGAGATCCCGTTTTGCCGCAACGAAGTGGTTGAACGCTACGGCCTTACCAAAGTCCTGTCCATCGTACCGGGTGGCGCCGAACGCCAACACTCGGTCATGAACGGGCTGCAAGCGCTACAGGGGCTGGCGCAGGATAGCGACGTCGTCCTGATCCACGATGGTGTCCGCCCCTTCATCAGCCCCGCGTTGATTGAGCAAAGCATCCGGATTGCCGCCGACGGAAGCGGTGCCTTGGTGGCGGTGCCGGCCAAGGACACCATCAAGGTAGTGCACAATGGGTTCGTTACCGCTACCCCCGACCGCGCCACCCTATGGCAGGCTCAAACCCCCCAGAGTTTCCGTTTCGGCCAGATATTGACTGCCCATCAACACGCCCTCCAGGACGGCTTCATGGGTACCGATGACTGTTCTCTGCTGGAGCGTATCGGCGGCAGCATACGGATTGTGCACGGCTGTTACCGCAACATCAAGATCACCACCCCAGAAGACCTGGTACTGGCAGAAGCGTTTCTGCAACATCCCGCCGGAGAGACCCCATGACAATCCGTAAAAAAATCCTGCTGGTGGAAAACGGGGCCCAAGCGCCCTGCCTGGCGGCACAGCTACTGACCACTAACGAGGCCTTCGAAATCCACAAAACCGCTGAGTGTTCACAGGCCTGCGAACTCATCGCTCACACCCATTTCGACTTGGTGCTGCTGGGTTCACCTGTCGATGCTGAGTGCCTGCCGCCGCTGGCCAAACTGCGCGAACATGGCTGCGACCCGGCCGTCATCGCCCTGCTGGACGACAATGAAGAGGGGCGTTACCTGAACTGTCTGAAGGAAGGGGCTGTGGATTGCATGATGGCCCCTTTCACCGAGGGTGAACTGGTGAAACGGATGGAGCGGGGCATGGCGATGAAGGCCCTGGACCGTGAAAAGCAGGACTTTGTCTCCATGCTGTCCCATGATCTGAAAAATCCGATCACCGCCGTGATCGGCTCAGTGGATCTGGTGCGCGAAGGACGCCTGGGGCCGGTCAACAGCGAGCAGGCTGAATACCTGATGTCGGCCATCGACAGCTGCATTGAAGTCGTCGCCATGATCGACAATATGCTGGATATCCACCGTTTCGAGGATGGCAAGATGCAGTTCCGCAAGACCCCGGTCAAGCTGTCCGAGCTGACGCGCCAGATCACCGCCAGTTATCGCGGTGCGGCCCAGGCCGCCAACCTGCGCCTGACCGCACTGATCGACGACGACCTGCCGGAAGTGGCACTGGACCGTGACAAGTTCTCACGGGTACTGGCCAACCTGCTGATCAATGCCGCCCGTTTCACCCCCGATGGCGGGGAGATCAGCGTCACCTGTTCACAAGGCATCTCAGCCAGCTCTGAGCTGGCCATCATCCTCAGTGTACGGGACACCGGCGACGGCATACCTGCCGACGAACTGCCGTTCATCTTTGATCGTTTTGTGCAGGCCAACTCCCAAAGCGCCCGCGGCAGAGGCGGCAGCGGGCTGGGTCTCGCCTTCTGCAAGCTGGTCGTCGAGGCCCACGGTGGCACCATCAGCGCCGCCAGCCGCGAAGGACTGGGAAGCGAGTTCATCATCACCCTGCCGGTACCTGAGTAGCGCCATCCCGAACAGAGGAGTACGCCTGCGATGCTCAAATACTCATTCCAGCACCTCATCTGCTGTCTGCTGCTTGCCGGGCTGCTGATCCTGCCTGATCACGCCCTGTCCGACAGTCTTGACCTGTCCAAGGCGCTGGTGATCGGCAACGGCCCCAAAAAGGTCATTGAGTTTACCGATCCCGACTGTCCCTACTGCCGCAAGGCCGCCGCCTATTTTGCTAAACGCAGGGACGTCACCAGCTATATCTTTTTCACCCCCCTGGCCAAGCACCCACAGGCCAAACGCAAGGCCCAGTACATCCTTTCCCACAGCAACCAGGCAAAGGCCTACCACGAGGTGATGAGTGGCAGATACGACCAGGTTGTTATCGAAAAACTTCCGATAACGACCACGGGAATCAAGCGACTGGAACAACAGCGGGCCATCGCTCGAACAGCCAAGATCGAAGCCACACCGACGTTCATGCTATTCGGAAGGATTGTTGAAGGGTTTGACCTGGAAAGGCTGCAGCAGCTGCTGGGCAAGTAGCCTGCCGCAACCGTGGTGCCGCCACGGCCACGAAACCCCTACAGCACTGATTCGGAAATAAGCCCCATCTTGCAGAGCGTCTTCAGCAGTCTTTCCGGCTTGACCGGCTTAACCAGGTGGGCTGCAGACTGGGCAGACACATAGGCCTGGATGATATCTTGCGGCGTATTAAGCGCCGACAGCACCACGATGTTCACCCCATGCTCCACCACAATACCCCGCTCCTGCTCCAGCCCCCGTATTGCCTTTGCTGCAGCATGGCCATCCATACCCGGCATAACGATATCCAGAAAAATCACCTGGTAAGGATTCCCCTCCAGCAGGGCGGCAGCGAACTTGGCCACACCTTCGTAGCCATCGGCGGCCAGGTCACAGACTGCATAGGACTCAAGCTGCGCCGCCAATAGCTCCCGCCCCAACTCATCATCGTCAATGATCAAACAACGCAGCATATCCATCCCTCCAGATCACATCACGGCCCACGACTACTGCCAGACGCCATCTTCTGTACGCGCTTACACCAGCACAAATGCCAAACGTAACTTCTTTCGCGGGATTGTATAGCACAAAAAAAGCCCGCTTGTTGCGGGCTTTTTTTGTACGGCGCTTACTACGTCTACAAACTAGCGGTTTGCAGGATTTTTGGGATCGCCCTTATAGCCGAGCGCCTTCCAGTCCATCCGCCCCTTATCGCCGTGGCAATCGTTACACTTAAGCGACTTATCCTTGGGGACCACCATGTGGTTAACCGACCAGACCATTGAGGTCTCAACAAAGCCGTAGTTACCGCTATAGGGCTGACCTGCGGCCTTCATGCCAGCGGTGATGGCCTTATTCCAGTCATACTTAACCCAGTAAGCGCTCTCGCTGGTAGGCGGGCCGAAAACGTTCACAAAGGCCATGGTGTTGTTGCCACTATCATAGGGTTGCTTACCACGCATAATCTTGAACGGCATGATCTTGGCATTCGGATCTTTGCGGTCACCCTGGGCAGCACTCAACTCCACCACCTTGCTGGGATCAATCTTATCACCAGCCACATAGCGCTCAACCTTGCCGTTAAACCAGAGATAGGTAGGCACCACATCTTTTTCCCATTTGAAGTCGCCCTTCATCTTGGCATAGAGCTTCTCGCCGTACTGATCCTTGGGAGCATTGGAATCGTCCTTGCCGGCAGTGGACCAGTCCCACCAGGTCTTGGTCGGCTTATCCTTGGCAAAGGTCGGGATATGGCAAGTCTGGCAGGCAATCTTCTTGGCGTGCTTGTTATAGAAAGCGCTCTTGTGAGGCGCCTCCTTGTGGCAGTCGGTGCATCCCAGAATCCGCTTGCCACTACCCACCGAAACTGACAGCGCCTCACCCTTGATAGCGTGGTCCTTGCCACCCTTATGGCAGGATTGGCAGGTAAAATTCAGCTTGCCCATATGCACGTCGGTAGCAGGATTCGGGTTGATCAACGAAGAATCCAGATCACCATGCTTAACGTGATCGCCACCGCCGCCATAGAAGTGGCAGGAACCGCAGGCGGCACGGGTCGGCTTACCCACCGACTGGGCCACCTTCACCAGATCAACGGTTGGCCAGGGCTTGCCGCCGAACTTCTTGTCTTCACCAGGATAGGCAGGATGGCCTGCGCCAGCCGGGAACTTTTTGTAGCTGCCGGTGGTCTCGTGGCAAACCAGGCAGTCCACATTCTCAGCCTTGGTAAAATCAAAGTTGCCGTCTTTCCAGCCGTAGCCGGCATGGCAGCTGGTACAGCGCGGCCAGTTGGAAGGCACTGCCACACAGAAGTTGTTCAGGACGTTTTTCTTACCCATCATCATCTTCTTACCCTTGACAGTCTGCTCCTTCTCCCAGGTCCAGTGGACGGATTTCATAAAAGCCTTGGTCTCGGCCTCATGACACTCCATACACTTCTTAGTTACTTCCGGACCATTCTTGAAGGGGCCATTACCGACATAATCGGCATGGTTCCCTGCGATGACCGTTGATGCCAGGGATAGCCCCAACACAACTGCCGCAGCTGCGAAGATACGCTGAAGTTTCATACGCTCTGCTCCTCCTGGTGGAATAACCTCATAGTGAGGTTTTGAATATATGAATATCAGAATAAAGCATCAAAAACATTGAACTTTTTTACATTCATGAGCCTTGTGTATACGCCATTTTTTAGACAGTCAAGCGATTTCAGCTAATTAAACGCCTGTTTAGCACATGTCTGCCACAACCAGATTTTTGTCCTTGACACCCATTTCCGCGAAATGGTAAAAGGTCGTTCTCTTTGTTCCCCAGTAGCTCAGTCGGTAGAGCGGGTGACTGTTAATCACCATGTCCGTGGTTCGAGTCCGCGCTGGGGAGCCATAAACAACCAGGCTGGGCACTTTCTGAAAACCAGAAATGCCCAGCCTTTTTCATTGTGGCAAGAGGTTGTCAGCCTTAATTGAAAAATCAGCAAAAAAGGCCCTAGCACATTGCTGGAGCCTTTTTTGCTGGCAGAACAGACTAGGCACGCAATCAGCCCCCCCGACTCACCGGCCCGCGAGTACCTGGCCGAACATCGTCGGGCGTGGCGGCTGTAGGCTTCGGCTTATCATAACCAAATCCGGTACGGAGTGCTGCACTTGAGCGGAAAACGAATTTTCATTACGGGTATCGCAGGCTTTTTAGGCAGTCATATTGCGGAGCGGTGCCTGGCTGAAGGATACCTGGTTGCGGGATGTGACAACCTGATGGGTGGCTACCTGGACAACGTTCCGGGTGGCGCTCGGTTTCATCAGATCGACTGCAATGATTTTGCGTCACTGGCCCCTTTGCTGAAAGAGGTCGATATTGTCTACCATTGCGCGGCCACAGCCTATGAAGGCCTCTCCGTATTCAGCCCGCATCTGGTCACCCGCAACGTGGTCACGGCGACCAGTGGTGTTGTCTCTGCGGCAGCGGCCGGAGGGGTGAAGCGCTTCGTTCTTTGTTCCTCCATGGCCAGGTACGGCACGAACAAGGTTCCGTTTACCGAGGATATGGTGCCGGCTCCTCAGGACCCCTACGGCATCGCCAAATGGTGTGCGGAGAGGCTGCTGACCAATATTGCCGAAACCCACGGTATGGAGTGGGTGGTGGCGGTTCCGCACAATATCATCGGGCCCCGGCAGCGCTACGACGATCCGTATCGCAATGTGGCCGCCATTTTCATCAACCTGATGTTGCAAGGACGCCAACCCTATATCTACGGGGACGGCAATCAGAGACGCTGCTTCAGTTTTGTCTCCGATGTGGTGGATCCGCTGCTGCGGATGGCCACCGACAACCGCTGTGTCCACGAAGTGATCAATATCGGCCCCGACGATGAGTTTGTGACCATCAACGAACTTGCCGCCACCATCGCCCGGCTCCTCGATTTCGATCTGCAGCCGAACCGGATTGAAAGCCGCCCCCAGGAGGTTTTCTTTGCCAACTGCTGTGCCGACAAGGCCCGGCGACTGCTGGAGTATCAGCCGAAGGTGAAACTGGAAGAGGGCTTGGCGGTAATGATCGACTGGATAAAAGCTCGCGGACCCCGCCCTTTTGTACACAATCTGGAGTTGGAGATAGACGGCCCGCTTGCGCCGAAAACCTGGTCAAAGAAGATCCTATGACCGGGCTGCCCGATAACGAAACGGTTGGCGGGGAGTTCACACCAAAGGCCGTCACTCTTTTGGCAGAGGCCACCACACTGCAGGGAACGCTACATCTGCCTGGAGTGCGCGATGCTTATCGTTCTCGGCTGGAGCAAGTTGTGCTGGTGGCCACCAGGGCGCTGGAGAGCGCGATGGAAAACGGGGAAGTTGAGTTGCTCCACTGGGTGCTGGTTCAGGCTTGCGCGGCCCGGGCCGAGGATGCGCGCTATGGCGCCGGGCAACTCGCGCGCGGTTCCCAGCGGGCGCCCACTCTGGAAGATTGCGAAGACGGCTGGCAGCGTGTCAAGCAGATCGCTAGCACTGCCAAAGAGGCGGCACAGGCGGCCGCAGGTTTTGCCCAACGACTGAATACGGACAAAGCGAGAGCCCTGGCCCAAAGAGCTAAGGTTGCCGCAATCGCTGCCAGGAACATCGTCCAGGAACGCAACCGTGCCTATACGTTCCATGCCGATCCCGGCTTTTCGTTTGGCGAAGGCTGGTACCTGGCTGCGGCGGCACTGCTAGCCGGCCTTTCCATCCAGATCAGACCTGGCGCTGCCCACGAATTGCAGGCCAGACGATTCCTTTGCGCTGCCGGCTTAGAAGAATCCCTTCGTCCCTATCGGTCCCGACCAGCGAGTCCCAAACATCTGACGCATATCATTGCCGAGGCCTTTCGTGCTGACGCGCCAGGAGCACAGTGCACCCTGCGCGCGGCGTTTCTGGGTAACGAATCGCCAGCGGCCACCTTGCTATCATGGATCGTTGGCAAGATGGGAGCGACGCCAGGACAGAAGGTACTGCTGTGGGTCCGAACGGGTGACCACGATGCCCAGCGCAATACCTGCTTCGATGAGTTGCGTCAGCTTGCTGAACTGGTAGTGAATGCCGGGTTATCACCCATCTTTTTCGGCGACAACGTTCCGCTCGAGCTTGTTCCGCCAAGCGCGGTCAACCTGACCCTGTGCTGGAAAGAGCCGCTCTTTCAGGGGCCGGACATGCGCCGTGCACAGCTGCACCTGTTTGAAGAGTTGCGCTGCCGCCACGGCCTGGTGGGCCAGATTGGCGTGACTACCGCCGGTATGGACGGGCCGGCACTTATGGGATTGCCCACCCTGTATCTCACCCAGGAACGCAACATGCGACTGGGCAAGTGGGTGGGAGCCGTTCCGGGATATCAGGAGGTTGTGCGGGAACCGGGCTATTTCGAAATCATTCGTACCACCCTGCACCAGTGGCAGCAGTGACCCCCGAGGCATGCTGGCCACCCAGGAGCCGGCCGGGCACTTTCTGAAAGCTAGAAGTGCCCGGCCTTTTTTCATCCAGCTGCATATTCGGCACTATTCGTTGCCCATGCTCACAGAAAAAGGCCCCAGCATACTGCCGGGGCCTTTTTTGTACCCGCCCGTCAGATACAAACAGCTTTAGTTGAATGAAAACTTCATGGCTATACCCGCCTGCCTGCTATTTTGCGAGGTGCCGTCGTGAGACACGGCAACGGATTTGGGGACGGGATAACGCACGGTAACCGTGGTCTTTAAACCAAACATCTTTTCGACACCCAAGCTCAGCACCCCTATAGGGTCAGTGACAACCAAGGCGGCATGATCATACCACCGCAACTCCTGCTTACTTTTGATTGACTCACGCCAGGGCTAGAAAACGTACGCACCGATGAGAGAACCGACAACAGGCGTGACGATCAGGTCCTGCACGGAGGGCTTTTCAAAAAAACACTCGATGCCGAACTCATACATCGCCGAGACAAGCGTTGAGAAGACGAACGATGATGCCTGATCAAGGCCCCGCTCGCGCCCCCGTATATAGTAGGTGGCGCCCCAGTACGGATGCAGTAGATAATTAATGTAAAATTCGTCGTTATCAAACCCTGGCTTGGTAAAGTTATCAGCGTAGTCACTGAAGGTGCTTTTCTTGTCTTCACTGGTCCATTGTGAGACACTTTCCGGCAGAGCAAACAGCACAGCAGCTGCCCCCACCTGAGCGCCAGCCAAAATGCCCACGTCACGCCAGATGCCGTCCCAATCTGGCGCCTGCTCCGTAGCACTGATCGGCCCAACCGACGCTGGTTCCACGACAGGCAGGGCTTCACCATCAGGCAATGCAGAGCTGGCATTCACGAGAGGACTGGCTGATAGACTCGCAGAAAGCCCCAGCAGGAGCGCCAGAACGAGAACACACTCTGCTGCTACTCTCAGAGGCCGACGAACGAACAACACATTAGCTAAAAACAACCATTGATTCATGAAGATCCGCACTTCCCAGCAGATAAGATGTCTGGCCAACCGCCTGGCAAGCCATTTTAGAAAGCTAACAATACAGACTGCACCGTCTACCATGCAACCCCAAATGCCACCCAGTCATTAAAAAACGTTTACCTGTATGATTTAGCTGTTTTTTTTAGCGCGAATCAGCTATAACCAGGCAAAATAACAATGTAGCTGAGACCAACACTCAGCACGGTGTTTTCGCACATACCGCCAAGGAGGGCATCTACAGACATGGGCACATCATTCAAGGCGTTGGTAGTTGAAAAATCGGCAGACAAGCAGTTCACGCGAGGCATTGTCGAGCGCAGCAGCGAGGAGCTGCCGCCAGGAGACCTACTGATACGAGTAGCCTACTCGTCGCTCAACTACAAAGATGCCCTCTCAGCAACAGGTCACCCGGGCGTGACACGCCAGTTCCCCCACACGCCCGGCATTGATGCCGCAGGCGAGGTTGTGGCCTGCAGCAGCGGCCTCTTTACCCCCGGCGAGCAGGTGATCGTTACCGGCTACGATCTGGGCATGGAGACTGATGGCGGCTGGGGCCAATACATCAGGATCCCCTCTGACTGGGCCGTGCGGCTACCAGCAGGACTGACCGTGCGGGAGAGTATGGCGCTGGGTACCGCCGGCTTTACCGCCGCGCTGTCGGTGCTGAAGCTGGTGCAGGCAGGCATCCAACCAGACGATGGCGACATCCTGGTGACCGGCGCCACCGGCGGGGTCGGCAGCATCGCCGTCGCTATCCTGGCCAAGGCGGGATACCGCGTGGTGGCAGCCACCGGCAAGACGAGCGATGAAGGTTTTTTACGGGAGCTGGGCGCTACGGAGGTCATCCCGCGCGAACAGGTAACCGCCGGGGCTGAGCGGCCGATGATGGCCGAACGCTGGGCCGGGGCCATTGATGTGGTGGGTGGAGAGACGCTGACGGCGGTGCTGAAATCTACCCGCTACGGCGGTACGGTGACCTGCTGCGGGCTGGTTGGATCAGCAGAGCTGACCATGAATGTCTATCCCTTTATCTTGCGGGGCGTCAGCCTGATCGGTATTGACTCGGTCAATTGCCCCACCACGCCACGCCTGCAGGTGTGGGAGAAGCTGGCAGAAAGCTGGAAACCGGACCAGTTGGAGACACTGGTGACCGAAGTGGCATTGGAAGGGGTTGAAGAAAAATTACAGACCATTCTGCACGGCGGCATCCGGGGCCGGGTGGTGGTCAGGTTGCCGTAGCCGCCTGATCAGGATCCTGTCTTGAGCGGACGGGCGAGACGAATTTCGCCGTCGCCCATCCGCGTAAGACAAGCCTGTCATCAGCCATGCAGCTTCCTGGTGATGGCAGCCACGTGGGCGCCCTGGAAACGGGCGATAGCCAACTCATTCTCCGACGGTTGCCGCGAACCGTCGGCCGCAGCCAGGGTGGTGGCGCCATAGGGTGTGCCGCCGGTGATCTCATCCATGGTCACCAAGCGTTGTTCGCTGTAGGGCACCCCCACCACCACCATGCCGTGATGGAACAGGGTGGTATGGAAGCTGGTGATGGTGGTCTCCTGGCCACCATGCTGGGTGCCGGTACTGGCAAAGACGCTGCCCACCTTGCCCACCAGCCCCCCCTGTACCCACAGACCGCCGGTCTGGTCCAGAAAGTTACGCATCTGGGCCGCCATGTTGCCGAAGCGGGTCGGCGTGCCGAAGATGATCCCATCGGCCTCAGCCAACTGGGCTGGCTCAGCGACCGGAATATGGGCAAAGGCGGCCCGGGCGGCCTTGGCGCCGGACTTCTCCAGCGCCTCGTCCGGCATCAGTTCAGGCACCTGCAGCAGTTGCACCTCGCAACCTTCCACACGGCGTGCCCCTTCGGCTATCGCCTCGGCCATCCG
>DFYU01000086.1 GCA_002383415.1 Geobacter sp. UBA4074 | reverse complement strand
AGTTGAAAAAGATTGCGGGGTCAGCTCACAAGGTCTGTTTCTCGCCCGATGGGTCCAGTATCCTGGCGGTAGTTAATGAACGCAGTAAGTTGGGAAACGTTGGTTTTATAGGTATGCTGAGGTTGTATGATGTGGCCACTGGGGCCTTGATCAGAAGCTTTGCCGGACATCATGCTGCCGAGGCATCAACGGTCGCCTTTTCTGCTGACGGCAGGCTGGCTGCCTCCGGCAGCTGGGACAAGACGGTACGCCTGTGGGAGGTGAGCACCGGCCGACAGCTCAAGGTCTTTAATGGTCACAGCGCAGCGGTACGCTCGGTGGCCTTTTCACCTGATGGCAGGTTTGTCTATTCCGGCGGCTATGATGCAACCACCAGGGTATGGGATCTGACATCGGGCCGTGAGCTGCTGCAGATGGTTGCCTTTAAAGGCGGTGAGTGGGTTGCCGTCACGCCGGAGGGCTACTACAACGCCTCTGCCAACGGCGACAAACATCTCAACGTGCGTGTTGGTCCCAATGTCTACGGCATCGAAAACTACCGTGAGGCATTCTTTCGTCCAGATCTGGTCAAGTTGGCCCTGTCCGGCGGCTCACTGCAGGGCTACCGTACCCTGGCCGAGATCAAGCAGCCACCCCGGGTCAGCATCGTCCAGACGCCGGTGACGTCTGCTACCGAAAGCTTCAAGCTGACCTTAAAGTTGGAAGAGCAGGGCGGCGGTATCGGTGATGTGCGGCTGTTCCTGAACGGCTCGGCAGTGCTGCTGGACAGTAGTCGCTCCTTGAAGGCGGTGCAGAAGGACGGCGGCGCTGCCGTCTATCGCAGCTACACCCTCAAGCTTTCCCCCGGCAGCAACAGTATCCGGGCGGTTGCCTTCAATGCCGATAACTCCATGCAGAGTAACGAGGCTGTCCATCAGGTACAGGCCAGCTTTGCCGCACTCCGCAAGCCGACCCTGCATGCTCTGGTGATCGGGATCCAAGAGTTCCGCAACCCAAAGCTGCAGCTGAAGTATGCCGTGGCCGATGCCAACCTGTTTGCCGCTACCCTGCGTAACGGTGCTGTCAGCCTGTTTGAGCAGGTCAAGATAACGTTACTGACCACCCGGGAAGCCACCAGCCGGGATGCGCTTGTCAGCGCCCTGCAACGCTACCAGACGATCAACCCTGATGACCTGTTCATCCTCTATATCGCCAGCCACGGCACGGTTGACGAGGGGGAATACTTCCTGATCACCGCCAACGTCGGCGCGCTGAGTACGCAAAAACTGAAAAATGACGCGCTTTCGCAGATACAGTTGAAAGAACTGGTGGCCAACATCCCTTCCACCAAGAAGCTGATCGTGATTGATACCTGCAATGCCGGCCAACTGGGCCAGGCCATGCAGACCGCCCTCCTGACCCGCGGCATGAGTGAGGATACTGCCATGAAGGTGTTGTCCCGCGCGGTAGGCTCCACCATCCTGTCTGCCTCCACCTCGGTGCAGGAGGCGTTGGAAGGCTATCAGGGACATGGTCTGTTTACCTGGGCACTGGTGCAGGGGTTGCAGGGGAAGGCCGATAAAGGCAAGACGGGATATGTCAGGACCACGGATCTGGCCGCCTATGTGGAGGATGAAGTGCCTAACCTGGCTGAGAAGATCTTTAAACGGGCCCAATTCCCCACCGTTTCCATCAGCGGTCAGGGGTTTCCGGTTGGCAGGTCACGCTAGTGTGTGGCGGTAAAGAAGGTTTGCAAGAGCCCATGTGCCAAAGGAGATACCATGAAGATAAGCCCGTTTAAGCTTCTGATGATCGTTGCAGCGCTGCTGGCACTCTATGTTTTTATGGGGCATGATGTTGTGCGATTCTATACCGGTGGGAAAACGGAAATCCTGGAGGCCGGAAACCAGATCAATGTGTTATGCGACGCTCACGGGGCATGCCCCACAACCCTTGAGGGCTGGGAACCGTCGGCTGCAGGCAACAGTCTCTCTAAGGGCAGTATGCTGTACTTTGTAGACCCTGGCGAAGAAAGCAAGGGGGGCGGAATCGGGAAGAAGAACCAGACCTTCAGATTAGTGTACCACTTCGCCATGCCGGACGACTGGTATGAAGTCCGAGGTGGTGTGGGCAAGCAGGTTACGGCAGTTTGGACTGGTCGTTGAGTATCCGGGAGGTGTCATCATGATCCGTATCTTTGCCGTTCTGGTCTCTATGGTGGTAGCTCTGGCTGCCGTTCCGGGCAGTGCTGCCACCAGCGAGGCAGAAAACCTCTGGGAACAGGCCAGCAAGGCGGCCGATGCCGGGCGGCATCAGGAGGCGATCCGGTTGTATGAGCGCTCATTGGCCCTGTGTGCTGGTGAGCTTGATTGCCGTTGGGCCAATCTGAATGGCCTGGGGGTGGTCTACGACGCCCTTGACCAGAACGAGCGGGCACGCAGCTATTACGAGCAGGCCCTGCAACTGGGCCGACAGCGCAATGTTCCGGAAGACCTGACCAACGACCTGTTGAACCTGGGGGCGGTACTCTATAAGGGGCTTGATCAGCCCGTGCCGGCCTTGCCGCTGTTCGATGAGGCCCTGGCGCTGAGCCGGCGGACAGGTGCGCAGGATATGAACGCCCTGCTGCTGTTTCACATCGGCACCGTGCAGCTGCGGTTGGGCCGCTATGGTGAGGCGACCCGCGTCCTGCAGGAATCGCTGGCCATCAATCGCAGGCTCGGCAATGCGGTGGGCATCTCCAATGCGCTGGCCACCCTCGGCCAGGTGGCCAACAGCTCGGGCAACTACAGGGAAGCAGCCGGCTATTATGACGAGGCAATCTCGATCCAGCGCAGGAATCGGCTGGATGAGGACCTGAGTTCCAGCCTCAATCGCAAGGGGTTGAATGAGTATGATCTGAAAAAGACAGCATCTGCGCTCTACGCCTTTGATGAGGCGCTGGTCATTGCACGGCGGATCGGCCATCGGCAGCTGCAGGCCAACATCCTCAATAATCTGGGATTGGTACAGATGAGTGTCGGTCAGTATGAACAGGCCCGCAGCTATTTTCAGCAGGCGCTGGATCTGGCACGGCAGTCGGGTCGCAAAAGTCTGCAGGCGGTGGCTGTTAATAATTTGGGGCAGGTCTTTACCGCCCTGGGGCAGCAGGATCAGGCGCTGCAACGCTATCAGGAGGCCTTGGCCCTGAATCGTGCCAGCGGCAATCGGCAGGAGATTGCGGTTAACCTGAACAACATCGCCATGGTCCATTACCAGGCCAAGCGCTATGACGAGGCGATTCAGTGGCAGCAACAGGTACTCGAGCTCAGGCGGACGTTGGGCAACCCGCTGGAGATCGCCCAGTCGTTGACCAATCTGGGGGCAAGCTACCTGTTCAAGGGCGATCCGGCAACCGCCGAACGGCTGTTTGAGGAACGCCGTCAGATCAGGGTACAGCAGAGTGGTGTTCACCTGCGGCACCCCGGTCTGGTGGAGGTCTACCTGCAGACCGGCCGCTATCGGCAGGCCTTGTCATTATTAAAGCAGTATCCACCTGGTACGCAGGCCGGAGATCCCGACCTGGCCGAGTACGCCATGCAGACCGGCCGGGCGCTGATGGGGCTGGGTGACTACGCAGCAGCCACCCGGGAACTGCTGAAGGCCTATGGGCTGCTGGAGGGGTTGCGCAGTGCGGCGGGCGAGCGGGGGACCTTCATGACCGCCGGTGGCGCCGGGGGGCGGTTTCGCAGCTATCGGGCCCTGGTGTCCAGCGTTGCCGAGCAGGCCTTGCGTGGGGAGCCGATTGTTGGCGAGGCGCAGCCCTATGGTAGCAGTAATGGCGCGGCTGCCTTTTATTTTGCCGAGGCCGTCAAGGCGCGCAGCCTGATCGAGCGGGTTGCCGAGAGCGGTCGCCAGTTGGTCGGCGCTGGTGAGCTACCCGCCGCCGTCCGGCAGGAGGAGCTGCGCCTTCGTCAGCACCTGGCCGCCCTGCATGCCGGCCGTGAGCAGGCACTGCGTAGCGGTGCTGCCCAGTACGCCCAGTTTCAGCAGCAGCGCCGCGAGCTGGACCAACAGCTGGAACGTCTGGTGGCCCGTCTGCAGCGCGAGTATCCCCTGTATGCGGCCATCAACTACCCGCGGCCGGTGGCGGCCGACCAACTGCCGTTGGCCGATGATGAACTGCTGCTGGCCTATGCCCTGGGAGAAGAGGCCAGCTACCTGTTTGTGGTGCGCAAGGGGGGCGTGCAACGGGTACTGCGGCTTCCGATTAGACAGGTCGAGCTGGAAGACAAGATCAAGGGATTCCTGGAGCCACTCACCAATCGCCACCCGCAGGATTTCTCGGTGCAACGGGCCAGCGAACTCTATCAGCTGCTGCTGGCCGACGGTCTGGCAGCGTCACGGCCGACGGACCGGCTGATTATCGTGCCGGACGGCATCCTGGGGACGCTGCCGTTTGAGATTCTGGCCAGTCGTAAGGGTTCATCGCTCAGCGACAGCAGCTATCTGGGCGAGCGTTTCGCCATCGCCTATTATCAGTCGGCCAGCCTGCTGTCGCTCAAACGCACCCTGCCGGCAGGTCAGCCGTCCCGTACGCTGTTTGCCTTGGGAAATCCGGATTTCGGTTCGTCAGCCGGGGTGCAGCAGGGGTTCCGTGGCTTGGCCATCACCCCTAAGCAGCACGGACAGCAGATCCTGTTTCCCCCCTTGCCGGAGACCGAGACCGAGGTGCGCCGGGTTGCGGCCCTACTGGGCACGGTCGTGCAACCACCCGATGTACTGTTGCGTCAACAGGCCAGCGAAGCGATGCTCAAACGGTCGCCGCTGGGGGATTACCGCTACCTGCACTTCGCCACCCATGCCTCGCTGCCCGGTCTGATCCGCGAGGTGAACGAGCCGTTTATCCTGCTCAGCCAACAAGATAAACAGGTTGACAGCGATGGTTTCCTGACCTTGAGTGAGGTCCTTGATTTGCGGCTCAGTGCCCGCCTGGTGATGCTTTCGGCCTGCGTGACCGGTGTCGGTAAGGAGGTGGAAGGGGAGGGGGTGGTCAATTTCGCCCGGGCCTTCCAGTCAGCCGGCGCCGGCAGTGTGGTGGTCAGTCTGTGGGAGGTGGCCTCGGAACCGGCGGTGGAGTATATGACCTTCTTCTACGGCTACTTGAAGCAGGGGCTGCCCCACGCCCAGGCCCTCAAGCTGGCCCGGGGGCAGATGCGCAGCAGGTACCCCAATCCGTTCTACTGGGGCGTGTTTGTCCTGCACGGCGAGGGATAAGCGGCTGCTGGCTGGTGGCGTAGCAGCATGAAGGCGGCGTAGCCTGCCGCCAGACAGAGCAGGCCGGCCACGAAATAGACCGGCCGCAGGCCGATGGCGGTGCCGGCGAAACCGCCGGCCAGCACGGCCAGGGTGGTGATGCCCGACAGCAGTACACTATACAGGGCCAAGACCTTGCCGCGCATCTCGTCGGCTGCGGTCAGCTGCAGCAGGCTGGTGGCCGGAACATTCACCAGGCTGAAGGCACAGCCGGAGAGCAGGGTGGCTGCCAGGAGCAGCGACAGATCAGTTGCGACGCTGAAGCAGAACAGCTCGATGCTGGCACAGGCGGCGCCGAGCACTATCATCTTCCAGACCGCCTGGTGCCGCGTCAGCCTCGGCAGCAGCGCCGCACCGAACAAGCCCCCCAGACCACTGGCGGTGCTCAGGTACCCTAGCACGCTGGTGGCATCAACGCCCTGTCCGGCAATAAACTGATCCGCAAAGACGATCTTCAGGCTCATCGGCAGGAACATGGCGCTCAAGAGCAGGCTGGTGGTGATCGCAATCCCGATGATCTGCGGCTGTCGCACAAAGTAGCGGTAGCCGTCGGCCAGCTCCTTGAGTATGCCCTCCTTGAGACGGACGATGCGTGCCTGCCGGTCGTTGAGCGGCAGGATCAGCAGGCCGGCCAGCAGAAAACTGCCGCCGTCAAGCAGGAACGCCGCAGTGGTGCCGTAGTTGACCACCACTGCAGCGGCCAGTAGCGGGCCTGCAATCATGACGATGGTGGTTGCCG
>DFYU01000127.1 GCA_002383415.1 Geobacter sp. UBA4074 | reverse complement strand
GTTCAGGGTCTGCTCGCGCTCGTCGTTACCGCCGCCCAGGCCTGCGCCACGCTGGCGGCCGACCGCGTCCAGTTCGTCGATGAAAATGATGCAGGGTGAACTCTTCTTCGCCTGCTCGAACATGTCGCGCACCCGCGCGGCACCGACGCCGACGAACATTTCGACGAAATCCGAACCCGAGATGCTGTAGAACGGCACCTTGGCCTCACCCGCAATCGAGCGCGCCAGCAAAGTTTTACCGGTTCCGGGCGGACCGACCATCAGCACGCCGCGCGGAATATGGCCGCCCAATTTCTGGAATCGGGTCGGATCTTTCAAGAAATCGACCAATTCAGCCACCTCTTCCTTGGCCTCGTCGCAACCCGCCACGTCGGCAAAGGTCACCGGATTGGTGTTTTCATCAAGCAGGCGTGCCCGGCTCTTGCCGAACGAGAACGCGCCGCCCTTCCCGCCCCCCTGCATCTGGCGCATGAAGAAGATCCAGATGCCCACCAGCAAGAGCAGCGGGAACCAGGAGATGAACAGGGAGAACCAGGAGAAGCGCTCCTCCTCCGGCTTGGCCTGGATGGTGATCTTCTTCTCCAGCAGTTTTTGGGTCAGATCGGCGTCAAAGGTCGGTTTATAGGTGCGGTACTGCTTCTCCTTGCCGTCCTTGGCCGTGTATTTGCCGGTCACGTCGTTGCCCTGCAGGGTAACACTGCTGACCTTGCCGTCGTCAATCAGGGTCATAAACTCGCTGAAGCTGAGCTTGTCCTCGGTCTGGCGCGGTTTCTGAAACATGTTGAACAACATGATCATCATCAGGCTGATGACCAGCCAGAGGGCGAGATTTTTATAGAACTGGTTCAAGGGTAAGCCTCCACTAAGCAGTTAAGGTGGTCTAGTCTCTTGGGTGCGTTAAATTGGGAAAAAATAACATATCTTATCCACGTGGGACAAGGGTTTTAAGCGGATGTATACCATGCCTGCTAGGGGAACAGGGGCAGTTGCTCCCGTCCAAGCAGCGTCAGGCGCAGAGCGCCGGACTGGCCGGATGGCACTAAGGCCAGTCGCGAGCGGCGCAACGGCGCCAGCCAGAGCGGGTTACCCTCGTACAGCAGTAACGGCAGACAGGGGCGGAGATGGCGGGGGACTTTCGCATCCGCCAGAATGTCCCGTACCGGGCGGCTGCCATCCATTCCCAGCAGTTGCATGCGTTCAGCGGGACGGGCAGCACGCAGCTCCCAGGGAAAGGGAGCCTGGCTGGGATCAACATAGCTGATGTGTGGCGGCAGCGCCTGCCAGTCTGCCGGTGCTGACGCCTGCTCCACCAGCATCTGCAGCCCGTTGCCCAGCTCATAACAACCTGGCCCCGCAATCGTGAGCGATGCCACCGGCGGAAGACGCAGCAGCTCATGGCGGGCCACCAGCAGATGGTCGGCGCTGAGCAGGCCGGTTAACCCCTTGGGCAGGGCTACCCGTGCCCCGCTTTGCCCCCCGAGCAGCAGGGCGTCGAGTGCGAGGCAGTGCTTGCGCTCGATGCGACGCAGGTCGCCGCTGGCCATGGCGATGGCATATCGGTAGAGGCGGAGACGCAGGCCCAGCGGCTGCCCCAGGAGTGGCCCGCGCTGTAAGGTCGCCCAGCCGGTCTGTGTGCTTCCCAGCCGGTCCCACTCCTGCCGGGTGAGCTGTTCCAGCAGTCGTTCATCATCTGCCAGCAGATCGGCGGTGGCGGCCAGCCGTTCGCTGATGGCCGGGTTGTAGCTGGCCAGCAGTGGCAGCAGTTCAAGACGTATCCGGTTGCGCAGGAAGGAGCGGTCCTGGTTGCTGGCATCTTCGCGGAACGGGATGCCGTGGTTGGCAAGATAGGCGCGCAGTTCATCACGATGCAGCCCAAGCAGGGGGCGGATGATGGCCTGATCGGTGCGGTGTGCCATGGCCGCCAGGCCACTGGTGCCGGCGCCGCGCAACAGGCGCAGCAGCAGCGTCTCGGCCTGGTCGTCGGCGTGGTGGGCAAGGGCAATGGCCGCAGCCTGGTGCTGTTGCCGCAGTTCATGAAAAAAGGCGTAGCGGGCCTCCCGGCCAGCCTCTTCCAGGGATTGACGCTGCTGGCTGGCCAGGCTGCGTACATCCACCCGCCTGATTGCGCAGGGCAGGTTATAGCGTGCCGCCAGCTCGGCCACGAATCGTTCGTCGCCATCGCTTTCCGGCCCGCGCAACAAATGGTTCAGATGGGCCACAATCAGCCGAAAAGAATAGCAGGGGAGGGTGGCCAGCAGATCAAGCAGGGCCACCGAATCGGCACCGCCGGAAACGGCCACGATCAGACAGTCCCCCGGAGTAGCCAGGTTTCGGTCCCGGATGACGTTTGCGACAGATGTATGCAGGCTGTGCTGGGACATGATAGCTAGTGATAGACCTGATAGGTGGTGACAAGCATGGCAACAACCGCCCTGATACGACCAGCGCCCCAGGCTGAACCGACTGCCGTTTTACGGCAGGTGGGGCGGCACGATGATGAAACGCCGTCCCGTAAGCGGCAGCCGCCGCAGGGGCAGGGCAGGCCTGTCAGTCTGCCGGAGGACCGGGTAACGCTTTCGGTGGCAGCGTCAGCGGAACAGCCGCAGCGCTCGCAGGCGGTTTCAGCACGAGAGAAGGCTGCTTTGCTGGGCTCGCAAAAGGTATCACGCTTCTCGATCTACGGCTAGTTATAACCACTTGCGGCGGCGGAAGTATACAACCATGGCCAGCGACAGCAGGGCCATGATCAGCAGCACCAGATAGTAGCCGTAGGGCCATTCCAGTTCCGGCATATGCCTGAAGTTCATGCCGTACAGGCCGACGATAAAGGTCAGCGGCATGAAGATGGTGCCGATCACGGTCAGAAACTTCATGATCTCGTTGGTGCGGTTGCTGAGGCTTGACAGGTACAGGTCAAGCATACCGGCCAGCAGGTCGCGGTAGGTCTCCACCGTATCGATGGCCTGCACGGTATGGTCGTGGACGTCCCGCAGGTAGATGCGGGTGGTATCGTTGATCAGTTCGGTATCGTCACGCTCCAGGAACGACAACACCTCCCGCAGTGGCCAGACCGCCTTGCGCAGGTAGATGACCTCTTTTTTCAGTTCATTCAGCTGCACCAGCACCCGTGGTTGCGGATGCAGTGCGATATCCTCCTCGATACTGGTCAACCGTTCGCCAAACCCCTCCAACACCGTAAAATAGCGGTCGATGATGGCATCCAGCAGGGTGTAGGCCAGGTAATCGGCCCCCATGCTGCGTATCTTGCCCTTGGCGCCCCTAATCCGCTCCCGCACCGCCTCAAAGGCATCACCCCGAATCCCTTCCTGAAAGGTGAACAGGTAGCCCTTGCCCAGCACCATGCTGACCTGCTCGGCGGCAAAGTCTCCCTGTTCCAGCGGCAACAGCATCCGCACCACCACGAACAGGTAGTCGTCGTAATCCTCTACCTTGGGGCGTTGCACGGTGCTGACGATATCCTCCAGCACCAGCGGGTGCAGGTTGTGGCACTCACCCAGGCTGCGGATGGTTTCTACCTGATGGACCCCTTCCACATCCACCCAGGTAACCGCATCCTCGCGGTGGGGTGGCAGCGTTGAGTCGGCCCTGTCGAAGGTCTGTTCGCGGACACCCCATTCACCATACTCAAACAGGCTGACCTGGGGGGCGGCGGTCCTGGTTTCGCCGATATGAACCAGCGTGCCGGGCGGCAAGCCCTCCTTGGCTGAACGGCTGCGAAATACCCGCTTGGCGTGTCGCATGGTCAGATTCCCAATATCTCGGCCATCTTCAGGATCTCATCCTGGGGCCGCTTTTCGCCCTTGATCACCGCCTCCAGCAGGGTGGTCACCATGGCGTGGCAAGAAAGCCCCACCATCACTCCCTTGGTGCCGGAGAGCAATAGTTCCACAGCCCGCTTGCCGTAGCGGCTGCCCAGCAGCCGGTCGAACACGGTGGGCGAACCGCCGCGCTGGTAGTGCCCCAACACGGTCACCCGTACCTCGAAACCGATGGCATCCTTGATGCCGGCAGCCAGCTCGTGGGCCTGACCGGCCCCTTCGGCCATCAGGATAATGGCGTTATTGCGGCCTTCCTGGTGCCGTTGGCGCAACTGAACGCACATCTCCGACAGGTCGAACTCCACCTCCGGTACAATGGCGAACTCGGCGCCGGTGGCAACGGCAGCGGTGGAGGCCAGGTAGCCGGAACCGCGTCCCATCACCTCGACGATAAAGGCCCGGTCGTGGGAGGAGGCGGTATCCTTGATGCAATCCACGGCGTAGATAATATTGTTGAGGGCCGTGTCCACCCCCAGCGACATGTCGGTGAACGGGATGTCGTTGTCGATGCTGGCCGGGATGCCGATCACCGGGAAGCCCAGCCGGTCCAGCGCCAATGCGCCGTTCAGCGAGCCGTCGCCCCCCACCACGATCAGGCCTTCCACTCCCTCACGCATCAGGTTGTCCAGGGCCTTTTTGCGGCCCTCCTCGGTGCGGAACTCCTGGCAACGGGCCGACTGCAGGAAGGTGCCGCCCCGCTGCAGGATGCCGGCCACCGCCATGGTGTCCAAGGGGATGAAGTCGTTCTTCACCAGCCCGGCGTAGCCCTTGCGGTAGCCGATCATCTCCACGTTTTTCGAGAGGGCAGTGCGGGCCGCGGCCCGGATGGTGGCGTTCATGCCGGAGCTGTCGCCGCCGCTAGTCAAAATGGCCAGACGTTTCATGGTGCATCTCCTTGCTGGAGCGGGTGTGTCGTGACTGTGTAATACTACAGCAAAACCGGCTGCTGTCTATAGGCGGTCAAACGGTGGTGCGTGTATCGTCGGGGGGGTAGGGGCTTGAACAGGTGAGAAGAGTTCTTCATTTTAAAGGCGGCTCGGCATGACCTGCGCGGCAGAGTTTTATTCTGCCGCGTCAGCGTCTATGTCGGTATTAGGCCACTGGTAATCCAGCAAGCAGAAGAAGGTCATTTCGATTTTGCTTATTCAGCCAAATCAGAAAACCACTATCAACGACTCTCAGTCGTAAATTGGTTTGATCATAATCTAATACCAACGGCTTCAAGTCTTTTTTTACCTGGAGGGCGGCACAGGATTGTAAAGCCTGGGTTACGTTGCCAGGATTTAATTCTCCTTTTTGAGGGTGGTTTTCTTCAAGCGCTTTTCTTATGTCTGAATATTTAAGGCCGCGGCGAAGATCCTCTATCGAGGCTTTTAATACGGGGAGTAGAAGCCACTTGTACATTTCTAAAGTCGTGGTCTGAAAGCCCTCTGCAAATTGTGTGATAAAGGAGTTAAATCTACCAGTCTGTTGATCTACAACAGCTGTTACCATTTCATCTGCATCATTTGCTGTACCAATTACAATTTTTGTATCTAATGTTTGATTAATTCCATACTTAATGCAGCATCTATAACAGGCTTCCTGAAGTATATATACACTGCCGTAGCAGTCTTTTATCAGTTCAGTTATGAAATCATCTGAAAGCTTCACATTCAACAATATCTCTCCTGATTCAACTACTTTTCTTAATTCTGACTCCTCCCATTTATCGGCATCGATAGAAACTATTCTGCCTGACAGGTCTCCATTATATACAGTAAGCCTATTCTCTTCTAACCATACGCCGATGATTATAAAACAATAACTTGACTCTTCATGAAATGCTTTTAGAGCAACAGAAAAATCTTTCTGTGTTTCTGTGCTGAGATAATGAAAGTCTTCAAGGATGAGGTAGATTCTATTCGCAAGTGCAC
>DFYU01000150.1 GCA_002383415.1 Geobacter sp. UBA4074 | reverse complement strand
GGTCGGCGTCGATCGCCATCTGCTTACCCGGCATGGCATCCAGGGTAAAGCGGGCCGAGACCTCGGCCACGCGGCCAGCACCCTTGGTGATAACCACAAAGTTGATCACCACCAGGATCAGGAACATCACCGCGCCCACCACGTAGTTGCCCCCCACCACGAAGGTACCAAAGGCCTTGATCACAGCGCCTGCGGCTTCTGCGCCTTCACCGCCGTGCATCAGGATCAGCCTGGTACCGGCAACGTTCAACGAAAGCCTGAAGAGGGTGGTAACCAGCAACACCGAGGGGAACACCGAAAAATCGAGGGGATGACGGGTATAAAGACAGACCAGCAGGATGGCCAGGGCGATGGTGATATTGGCCGCCAGAAACAGGTCCAACACCATGGCCGGCAACGGAATGATCATCAGCGCCAGTATGCCGATCAATCCTATTGCAACATAGATGTCAGAATTTTTGCGGAAATTTTTCAGTTCAAGCGCCTGAACTGTGCTGCCGTTGGCCATGGTGTCATGCCTTTGTCATTTGCCGCCCGCAGGCGTCAGCATTGAAAAGAACACGGTAGAGATGCACTTTTCATGCCGCCTCACGGACATCACACCACCAGCCGCGGTGCTGCCCTACACCACCATAACCACTACAGTTGTTCCTGCTCACCTGTATGGCCAGAGGCCCAACGGCCTGTCGTATTTTTGACTTAGTCAAAAATACGACTTTATATTACATGACACCTTTCATCCGGTAGACATAGGCCAGCACCTCGGCAACAGCAGCATAGAGCCCTTCGGGGATCTCCTGATTTTCCTTCACTTTCTCAAACAGTTCCCGTGCCAGGGGACGGTTCTCAACCAGGGTAACCTTATGCTCCTTGGCCAACTCACGAATCGCCAGCGCCATTTCATCGACTCCTTTGGCTATCACCAGCGGCGCCATCATCCGGCTACGATCGTACTTGATCGCCACCGCATAGTGGGTCGGGTTGGTGATGACCACATCGGCCGTGGGGATGATCGTTACCAGGCGGCGCTTGGCAGCCTGAAACTGCATTCTCTTGATCTTGCCCTTGACCTCCGGATTACCCTCCATCTCCTTGTGCTCATCTTTGACCTCCTGCTTGGTCATCTTGAGGTTTTCGATGTAGCGCCACTTGACATAGCCCAGGTCGAGTACAGCGATCAGCAGCATGATGCCGCAGGTGTGGGTTACAATCTTGAAGGCAACATGCCCGGCGTAACTCAGAATGCCGCTGATATCCGACTCGGCCAGCAACGTAATGTTCTGCATCTCGTCCTGCATCACCCGGTAGGCTATCCAGCCGATCACCAGCAACTTGAGCAATGACTTGACGATCTCCACCAGGGCGTCTTTATTGAACAACTTACTGATCCCCTTGGCCGGATTCAGCTTATTCAGATCAAAGGTGATGCGGCCCCACTGGAAGTCAAGCCGTCCGTTGTCCTGCACCACATGGCTGAGCACCCCGGTGGCCAGCACGGCCACAATAACCGGGCCAATCAGCATAATGATGGTAGCAAACAGGCGCAGCATCAATGTATAGACATTTTCAGGCGCCAGCTCGAAGCTGCCAATCTGCTGATAAGTCTGCACCGTCATCCGCCTGAGTCCGGTCAGCATATAGCCGCCCAACAGGTTGAGGGTTATCATGCCAGCCAACAGCGTGAAGCCAAGGGTCAGCATCTGGGAGGTGGGTGGTGAGCCTTTCTCCCGGGCCTGTTCAAGTTTCTTACCGGTAGGTTGTTCTGTTTTGGAGTGCTTGTCCTCGTCGGCCAGCTATCATCCCCCCTTTGCCATCAGCCTGAAGAGCAGTTGCACCTGGCTACCCAGCGTGCCGAAGGCCAGCTCCAGCACATGGAAAAAGAGCAACAGGGTTGCGCCCAGCACCAGGAATCCAAGCCCGATATTGAGTGGGAAGCTGACCATAAAGACGTTCATCTGCGGGAAGGATCGGGCCATCACCCCCAGCACCACACTGGTCAGCAGCAGGGTAACCATGACCGGCGCAGCCAGCCGTATACCCAGTATGAATACATCGGCACTCACGGTGATCAAGGTAGCCATGAGCGCTTCGCTCATCTGCCAGCCCCCCAGGGGGATGATGCTGAAGCTGTCAACAATGGCACGGATGAAGATGTGATGAATGTTGAGGGATAAAAAAAACAGGGTGGCCAACAGGGTCTGCATAACCGACATGATCTGGGTCTGGGTGCCCATGGCTGGATCAATCACCGAGGCGATCGAGAATCCCATCTGCATGCCGATGATCTGACCGCTGAATTCCACCGCTGCAAAGATGACCTGGGTGATGAAGGCCAGGGTCAGGCCGATCAGAATCTCACGCATAACCATCAGAGCGACGCCAAAGGCATCCTGTGGCACGGGTGGCGGGGTAAGCTGCAGGACCGGCGCACAAACCAGCGTGATGGCCACCACAGCCATAACCTTGATGCGGGTCGGCAGCCGTTTGCCTCCAAACAAGGGCAAGGCGGCAAACAGGCCGGCAATTCGGCAGAGAATCAGGGCAAACAGGAAGACATCGGCAGGGCCGGGTAGCGGCGATACAAACGGAAACATCGGACTAGCGCCGCATAACGGCGATCAGGGCGTATATCTCACGGGTGAAGTCACTCATATAACTCATCATCCAGGGGAAGAAGATGACCATGGCTATCATCACGGCAACGATCTTGGGGGCAAAGGCCAGGGTGGCCTCATTGATTGAGGTAACCGCCTGAAAGATACTGATCGCCAGACCAACCACTAGACTGAAGATCAAGAGCGGCGCCGCCAGCAGCAGTGTCGCCTCGAAACTGCGGCGTGCCAGTTGCACCACTAACTCGGGGGTCATGGACGTTCCCTCCTAACCAAAGCTCTTCACCAGCGAGCCGATAACGAGCCCCCAGCCGTCAACCAGCACAAACAGCAGAATCTTGAACGGCATCGAGATCATGACCGGCGGCAGCATCATCATACCCATCGACATCAACACCGAGGCCACCACCATATCGATCACAATGAACGGTATATAAATCAGAAAGCCGATCTGGAAGGCGGTGCGCAACTCCGAAATCATAAAGGCCGGAATGATGGTCAGCGTCGGTATCTCGTCGGCATTTCTCGGCCGTTCCTGTTTGGAAAGACTCACAAACAGCGCCAGGTCCTTTTCACGGGTCTGGGCCAGCATGAACTTTCTGACCGGCGCAACCGCCTTCTCGAAGGCCTGTTCCTGGGAGATAACGCCTGATTTGAACGGCTGGTAAGCCTCTTGATTGATCTGCTGCCAGACCGGGGTCATGATGAAAAAGGTCAGAAAAAGTGCCAGCGCAAGGATGATCTGGTTAGACGGCGCCTGTTGGGTACCCATGGCTGTCCGCAGAAACGAAAGCACCACCACGATCCGGGTAAAGGAGGTGGTCATGATCAGCAGGCTCGGCGCCAGCGACAGCACCGTCAACAACAGGAATATCTGGACCGTGGTGGCCACCTCGCCGGGGCGGGTGGCGGTGCCGACGCCGATATTGAGCGACGGTAACGGCACCGGCGCTCCCCAGGCTACGGCAGCACTAAAAAACACGAGTAGTGCTGTAACAACCAGAGGCCAGCGTCGCAGAATGGGGTGAACAGATGTCATAGTCAGTTCCGTGAAAGCATGGCCGATTACGCTGGCCGGGAGGACGATTTGTTGAGAAAGGCAAGAAAGGAGCTGCCTGGCGCCTTTTCTTCCAGCACCTCAATCTCCTCCAGCATCTCAATTTTCTTAATCAGGTTCAGTTGCGAATCGGTGGAGGCAAGTAGCAGATATTCGCCCCCCACTTCAACCAACACCAGTGCCTTACGCGGCCCCAGGGCCCGCACCTCAAGCACCCGTATCAGGCGTCCGACCTGGCCAAACGTGGGCACCGACCGCATCACGCGGGTCGCGCCATAGTAAACCACCAAGATCAGCCCCAGCACCACCAGCAGGGCCAGCGACATCTGCAAGAAGCTGCTGAACAACGACATGCCGCTGGCCGGCAGCCCCTCGCTGCCTGCTGCACCGTGCGCAGTGGTGACCAGCGCCAAACAGAGGGCTAACCGCAGGATCACAGAATCTTCTCGACCCGCTCGTTAGGACTGACAATATCCACCAGACGCACGCCGAATTTCTCGTTGACTACCACGGCCTCACCGCGCGCCACCAGCTTGGAGTTAACGAAGATATCCAGCGGCTCGCCAGCCAGTTTGGTCAGCTCAACCACGGCCCCCTGGTTCAGCTGCAGGATATCCTTGACCAGGAGCTTGGTGCGCCCCAACTCGACCGTCACCTGAAGCGGTATATCCAGAATGAATTCAAGATTCTGACGTTCCTGGCCGTTTTCCGTGGATTCAGGCTTTTCGCTCACTGTGACTCCCCTTCTAATCTAGGATACTACTTAACTGGATCGCCTTGTTGCCGTGACGGATACCGGGAACACCGCAATACTTCGGCACTCCCTCCACCTTGACGGTCAACTCGCTGGTGCAGGGTTTGTCCAGCATGAGGGTGTCCCCCACGGCCAGATCCAGCAATTCTCGCAGCGATATGACCGAGTTACCTAACTCAACCGATAGCTCCATCGGCGCCTCGACCAGTTCAGCTGACAGACGGTAGGACCACTGCGGGTCGATCGCCATCAGGTCGAACTGCATCCCCTCGCGCAGCTTATCACGCAGCGGCTCGATGGTCATGAACGGCACGGTAAAGACCATGGTGCCGACGGTTTCCTCGATCTGCACCTTGAGGGTCATGGTGACCACCTGGTATTCAGGCGGAACGATCGTCACCAGTCGCGGGTTCATCTCCATCCGCAACAGGTTCATCTTTGCCGGGTAGAGTGGGGCCCAGGCCTTTTCAAGGTCGGCCATGATATCGGCACAAACCTTCTCGATCAGCTTTAGTTCCAGGGTGGTGAACAAACGGTTCGGGTTGATGGCATTACGACTGGTGCCGCCCAGCACGCTGTCCACAAAGGCATAGGCCAGTGCGCTGTCCATAGCCAGCAGCGCAACGCCTTTCAGTGGCTCCAGCTTGAACAGGGCCATGGCAACCGGCGTTGGCAAGGTCTGCAGAAAATCATCAAACTTGTACGACTTGGCACCCTGCTTCTTGATCTCAACCACTTTACGCAGGCGGTTGGAGAGCGTGATCCGGCTGTAGCGGATAAAGCTGTCATAAACGATGTCCAGGTTAGGGACAAAGCCGCGGTAGGCCTCGGTGTTGAAGAGGTCATAGCTGACCGCGGTCCCTTCGGTCTTGGACAGCTCCTTTTCGGGCTCGATGCGGCCGTCGAAGACCGCATTCAGCAGCGCCTCGATCTCGGCTTTGGTTAGGATCTTCTCCATGGCCACCGTTACTGAATCACAAAATCGGTAAAGTAGATCTTGGTAACCTTCCCCTGGGCAACGATCTTGCTGACAGCAGTCAGAATCTCATCACGTAGCTGGTTTTTACCCTGGATGTCCTGGATATCCTGCAGGGTCTTGCTGGTCAGCACCACCAGAATGGCATCACGGATGGCTGCCAATCTCCCGTCCAGCTCTGCCTTAATGGCCGGGTTTGCCATCTCCATCTCAATCTTGACCTTCAGGTAGCGCAGCTCCTGGCCATCATAGATATTGACGATGAACGGCTCCATAGCAAAGACGGTGGCTGCACCTGCAGCGCCGCCCTCACCGCCGGCAGCAGGCGCTCCACCATGGGCACCAGCGGCGGCAGCCTCAGTCTTGGCTCCTTCGCCTTCCTTAGTCTCCTTCTTGCCGCCCTTGCCCATCATCATGAATACCACGACCAGCACCAGCAACACCGCAACAGCGGCGCCAATGATGATAAACAACATCTTCTTGTTGCCGCCCTCCGGGGCTTCGGTACCTGCCTGATCGTCTTTAGCCATTCGATTCCTCCAAGACTGCCAGTAATCAACTCAGCAATAAATCTGTCGCATCTATTTAAAACGAAAAGCCGTTTTTTGCAAGATTCACAACATAAAAACCAGTGCGTTTCAATACGCAACCGCCCCCGCCCGGCAGCACGGACGTGCGGCCAAACGGGGGCTGGTGCGGGTTATGCTGCGCCTAACGGCGCTTAACGCTTGAGATTCAAGACCTCCTGGGTCATCTCGTCGGCGGTGGTGATGGTCTTGGAGTTGGCCGAATAGGCCCGCTGCGTCAGGATCATCTTCACAAACTGGGCCGCCATATCCACGTTGCTCTGCTCAAGCGAGTTTGAATACATCCTCTCTGAATCTCCATTGGCCATGTTAATTGCTTTGTTAAATGCGCTCGTAGGAATTCCCGTTTCCGCGCTGGATTTGAATAATGTCCCTCCGATCTTAACCAGCCCCAGCGGGTTGGAGGGAGTAACTATCGCCACTGCCATTCCGTTATTCTTAACAGTTGCATAATTAGTTGTGCTTTCATCTAAAAATGTTCCTGAACCGCTGTAAATGCAGGAGTTTCCAAGGGTATCCTGATACGTTATAATCCCTTGGCTATCTATTGAGGTTATTTTAGAAAAATCGCCTTTTGCGCTTCCCGAAGTATATGCAAATTTTATCGGTGCGCCGTCTGCTGCCTGAAGCGCCTTGTATCCATCAGGGTTCACCAGGTTATAGTTGCTGTTCACCCGGAATGCCCCTGCTCTAGACAGGTACGCCTTATCCTGACTAGCAACTGCCGTAGTTGAATTCGGATCGGTGAGCGCAAAAAAACTGTTCCCCTGAATGGCAAGGTCCGATACAACTTCAGTATTCTCGAAAGCACCTTGCGCATAAATATTATCAATTTTCTGGATCTGCGTACCACGCCCTATTTGCGAGTTGTTTGTCGTGTTGACTGACAGCATGTCTGAAAAAAGCATTCTGCCGCTTTTGAAGCCTACCGTGTTGACGTTGGCCAGGTTGTTGCCGA
>DFYU01000149.1:2207-8029 GCA_002383415.1 Geobacter sp. UBA4074 | reverse complement strand
AGGTGCAGTCCGCAGCCGACAACGTGGCCGCTGGCGGCCAGCAACTCTCGGCCACGGCCCAGCAGCTGTCCCAGGGTGCCACCGAGCAGGCAGCCTCGGCGGAAGAGGTCTCCTCCTCCATGGAAGAGATGTCCTCCAGCATCAAGCAGAACGCCGACAACGCCAGCCAGACCGAGAAGATTTCCATGAAGTCGGCCAACGACGCACGCGAGGGCGGCAAGGCGGTGAACGAAACGGTAGATGCCATGAAGGAGATCGCCACCAAGATCTCGATCATCGAAGAGATCGCCCGCCAGACCAACCTGCTTGCTCTGAACGCCGCCATTGAGGCGGCCCGGGCCGGTGAGCACGGCAAGGGTTTTGCCGTGGTGGCTTCGGAAGTACGCAAGCTGGCCGAGCGCAGCCAGACCGCAGCCGGGGAGATCTCCGAACTGTCCGGCCGCAGTGTGCAGGTGGCTGAGGCGGCCGGTCAGATGCTGACCGCCATCCTGCCGGATATCCAGCGTACCGCCGAACTGGTGCAGGAGATTTCAGCCTCCAGCAAGGAGCAGGATTCCGGCGCCGAGCAGATCAACAAGGCGATTCAGCAGCTGGACAAGGTTATCCAGCAGAACGCCTCTGCTGCGGAAGAGATGGCCTCCACGACTGAGGAACTGTCCAGCCAGGCCGAGCAACTTAAATCCAGCATCTCGTTCTTCAGCCTGGATAGCCACCATGGCATGCAGCGCGCCCTGCCCCACAGGACGGCAGCAGCCCCCAAACAGCTGGCCGTGGCCCATGCCGCACCCAAGCCGGCCAAACCGGGCGGCGGGGTGCATATCGACCTGGGCAAGGCCAGTGACCACCTGGATGATGAGTTCGAAAAATACTGAAACATGGTAGGCAGGTGACTGCAAGCGTCCAGAGACGAACCCTTCGGCTCTGGACGCTGCTGTTTTGATAGCAACACAAAACATGACAAGCTGAAATTTTATGGTAGTATTTGCCCTACTCAACGTATAACCCACTGCAGGAGCCGTAGTTCACATGAAACAGATGCTCGCACTCGTCGTGCTGTGCTTGGCTGTTGCCTGCCCCGTCCTGGCTGCCCAGCAGCCGGCGTTGCCCACGGGCTACGCCACCAGCTGGAAGAAGAGCGCCCGCAAGGTGGTGACCGACAAAAACTCGCTTTTTTACGGTGTGCATTACCTGTATGCCGATGCCAAGGCGATGCAGGGCTACCGTGCCGCTAACAGCTTTCCCGAGGGTAGCCGGATCATCGTGGAGCATTTTAACCTGAAGGCCGATAACCCGGCCGTGGACGGTCCCAAGAACATGGTGGTGCTGATGAAGAAGGACAAACGCCAGCAGGCCACCGGCGGCTGGTTATATGCCGGCTACACCGCCCAGGGCAAACCAAGCGGACTGGATCCGGTTTCAACCTGTTTCGAGTGCCACCGGAACAAGGTGGCCCACCGTGATTACGTATTTTCAAGCCTTGCCGATTTTAAGTAACCCGTAAAGGAGTAACTCCTGTGAAATGCCTGATCGCAGAAGATGATTTCATATCACGCCGTGTCTTGAGCGAACTGCTGTCTCCCTATTTTTCCTGCGATATTGCGGTGGACGGCGAAGAGACCGTGGCATCCTTCAAGCTGGCGCATGATACAAAACAGCCCTACGACCTGATCTGCCTGGATATCATGATGCCCAGGCTGGATGGCCGTGAGGCGCTGCGTCAGATCAGGGCCCTGGAAAAGGAGATGGATATTCCGTCCAACTGCGAGGCCAAGATTGTGATGACCACGGCCCTGGATGATGCCAAGACGGTCTTTGACACCTATTATCAGGGGGGCGCCACCGCCTATCTGGTGAAGCCGATCAGCAAGGCCAAGCTGTTGGCCGAGCTACGCAGCCTTGGGTTGATCAAGTAGTAACCGCAACCACGAAAGGAACCCTGTGCCCATGAGCAGCAACCTGTGTGACCAACTGCAGCGCTGGCAATCCCAAATGTCCCCGGTCATGGAGATTCTGCAGCGCCTGGCAGGTTCAACCGAGACTCAGTTTCTGCAACTCGGTGAACGGCTGCAGGACTTTGTATTGCGCTCATCCCAGGTATCGTCCACCGCCGGCGAACTGGTCCAGCTGCTTGCCGGCGACGAGAGCGGCCAGCTCACCGCACGGCTGAGCAACCTGTTTCAGGAGATGGACAGCTATCTGCAGCATGTCCGTTCACAGGGCAGCGCCAGCTGCCGCACCCTTGAAGAGATCATGACCCAGCTGGATCAGGTGGTGCAACCGCTGGAAGGGTTCCAGAAGATGGATAAATCCCTGCGGATGCTCTCCATCTCCACCAAGATCGAGAGCGCCCGGCTGGGTGAACTGGGGGCCGGTTTTACCACCCTGGCCATGGATGTCGAAAAGCTCTCCCAGACGGTCAGTGAAAAATCAGCCGGCATCATGGGGGAACGTCAGGATCTGGTGAAGCTGATCACTGAAAACCTGGAAACCAGCCGACGCACCGAGGCCAGTCAGCATGCCGATGCCCAGACCATTCTGACCGGCATCAACGCCAGCCTTGAAACCATGGCACAACTGAACCAGGCCTGTTCCGATGCAGGGGGCCGGGTTGGTCTCATCGCCGAGGAGGTAGCCGCCGAAACCGGCACCGTGGTTTCCTCCATGCAGTTCCATGACATTACCCGCCAGCAGATCGAACATATCGTCGAGGCCCTTGAGAAGATTCAGCAGCACGCCTGCAATCGGCCTGACGACGCAGACAAAACCGCCTGTGACGCACAAGTGGCCGAGATCGGCGACATCTGCGAACTGCAGACCGCCCAGCTCCGTCACGCCACCAGCCAACTCTTCCAGGCCACGGTGGCCATCCTCGAAAGTCTGCAGGATATCGGCGCCAAACAATCCCAGATCAGCCAGCAGCTGCAGCAGGCGCTGATGGGCAGCGCCGGCTCCACTGAAACCTCTCTGCTGGACACCATGCAACAGGATATGCAGCGGGTGACCGCCATCCTACGACGCTGTGCCGAAGCCGACCAGACCCTGCTGCAGGCCATGGCCGAGGTGACCGGCACCATCGGCCAGATCGCCGGTTTTGTCAGCGACATCGAGGCGGTTGGTTCGGAGATTGACCTGATCGCCCTGAACGCCCAGATCAAGGCGGCCCACACCGGGCCCCAGGGGGCGGCGCTGGGGGTCCTGGCCGAGGCGATCAAGCGGCTGTCACTGGAGGCGGTGGTGCAGACCGAGGCGGTCTCCAGCATCCTGCGCTCGATTAACGAAACCACGGCACACCTGAACCACAGCGACGACCAGCAGAGCCACAAGGCCAGTGATCAGGTGGCCGCCATGGAACAGGAATCACGCCAGATCATCAGCGGCCTGGGCAGCACCAACCAACAGGTGCGCGGCCGTCTGTCATCCCTGGCGGACATGGTTGCCTCGTTGTCGGCAGATATCAACACCACCACCAGCGGGTTCCATGTCCACGAAGAATCCGGCAGGATGGCGGAACAGGCCGAAGCCGTGCTGGAGCAGGTCTACTCCGAGGCCCGCCGGCAGGTGCCGGCCTCCAGCGAATTCCGTAACAACCTGCAGCATATGGAGCAGCGCTACACCATGGAAAGCGAACGCCTGATCCATGAGATGCTGGCTGCCCGCCACGGCGTCCAACTCTCACTGAAGCGGAATGATGCCAGTACGGGCAACGCTTCCGAGTATGGCGACAATGTTGATCTATTCTAGTTTTTGGGGGGTTGCATGTCCGATCTGACCATCTCGCACACCCTGTCCGGTGACGGCACGCTGCTTGAAGTGGCTCTGGCAGGCCGCCTGGCCATCGATACTACTCCCGAGCTGCTGGCGTTGCTCCGGGAGCAGCTGCCAACGGCCAGCAAGACACGGCTCAACGTTGCGGACCTGACAGAAATCGACCTGTCCGGCATGCAGCTGATCTGTTCGGCCTGCCGCACCGCGCAGGAAAAGGGAAACTCGTTCAACTTCAGCGGCAACCTGGCGCCCTGCGTACAAGAAGCGATCGGCGTAGTGGGCCTGCAACGGCACGCAACCTGCAAACACACTATTGATCAACCCTGTCTCTGGTGCGGAGGACTCAACTAACATGGCAAAGGTAATCATGACGGCCGACGATTCGGCCAGCGTTCGACAGATGGTCAGCTTTACCCTCAAGCAGAACGGCTACGAGGTGGTGGAGGCGGTGGACGGCAAGGACGCCCTGACCAAACTGGGCAGCCAGAAGGTGGATATGCTGATCACCGACCTGAACATGCCCAATCTGGACGGCATCGGCCTGATCAAAGGGGTGCGGGCCGGTTCGCTCAACAAGTTCATCCCGATCATCATGCTGACCACCGAATCCCAGGAATCACGCAAGGCCGAAGGCAAGAGCGCCGGCGCCACCGGCTGGATCGTCAAGCCGTTCAAGCCGGAACAACTGATCGCCGTGGTTAAAAAGGTACTGGGCTAACCATCCGGGCAAGGGGTGCTGACTATGATGGAACAGGCGATCGCCACCTATCGCGAAGAAGCCGGCGAACTGTTAGCCGAACTGGAAACCTCTCTGCTGGAACTGGAGGAAAACCCCCAGGACGATGACCTGATCAACCGCGTCTTCCGGGCCATGCATACCATCAAGGGCTCGGGGGCCATGTTCGGGTTTGATGACATCGCCCGTTTTACCCACGAGGTGGAAACGGTCTTCGACCAGGTGCGCAACGGCAAGCTGTTTGTCACCCGCCCCCTGCTGGACCTGACCCTGCAGGCCCGCGACCAGATCAGCACCATGCTGCAGGCCTCGGCCGGTGGACCTCCGGCCGATGAGGCTGTTGGCCAGCAGATCATCGCCGGGCTGCAGGCCCTGCTGCCGCAAAGTGCCCCCCCGGCGGCCGATGAGGCGAAAGCAGACAAACCTGCCGCTGCACAGGGCGAGGCCTGCCAACGTACCTACCGGATTCGCTTCAGACCTGCCCCCGAGGTTATGCTGGGCGGCACCAACCCGCTCAACCTGCTGAATGAACTGCGCAGTCTGGGGCGTTGCGAGATCGTGACCCACCTGGATGCCATCCCGCTGCTGGGCGATCTGGTGCCTGAGCAATGCCACTTCTACTGGGACATCATCATCACCACCCCCCACGGCATGGATGCCTTGAAGGATGTCTTCATCTTTGTGGAGGACGACTGCGAACTGAAGATCGACCTGGTCAACGACACCTGCGCCATCACCGCCGAAGGAGACGCCAACTACAAGAACCTGGGCGAGATTCTGGTGGAGCGTGGTGATCTGTCCCCGGTGGAGATGCAAAAGATCCTCTCGATGCAGAAACGGTTCGGCGAACTGCTGGTAGAACAGGGGATCGTGCCCTCCTCCAAGGTGGAAGCGGCGCTGCTGGAACAGAAAGAGGTGCGTCAGGCCCGTCAGCAGCATGTCACGCAGGACAGCGCCCTCTCGATCCGGGTACCAGCCGAGCGGCTGGACTATCTGGTGAACCTGGTGGGCGAACTGGTAACGGTACAGGCCCACCTTTCCCAGACCGCCGATGAAAAAAACGACGGCGACATCATCACCATAGCCGAGGAGGTGGAGCGGCTGATCTCCGAGTTGCGCGACACCACCCTCACCATGCGGATGCTGCCGATCGGCACCACCTTCAGCAAGTTCAAACGGCTGGTACGGGATCTGTCCACCGAACTGGGCAAGGAGATCGATCTGGAGACCTCCGGCGCCGAGACCGAGCTGGACAAGACCGTGATCGAAAAACTGAATGACCCGCTGGTACACCTGATCCGCAACAGCATCGACCACGGCA
>DFYU01000149.1:0-2091 GCA_002383415.1 Geobacter sp. UBA4074 | reverse complement strand
TGATCTTCGCCCCCGGTTTTTCCACCGCCAAGGCGGTCACCAGCGTCTCCGGCCGCGGCGTGGGGATGGATGTGGTCAAAAAGGCGATCGAGGCGTTGCGCGGCAGCATCGACATCAACAGCACCCCAGGCAAGGGCTCGGTGATCACCCTCAAGATACNNTCATCGAAACCCTGCTGGTGCGGATTGATGACAACTTCTTCGTGCTGCCGCTGGCCATGGTGGAGGAATGCATCGAACTGAGCCGAGCCGATGTAGAGGCAGCCCACGGCCGCAACCTGGCCCACGTGCGCGGCACCCTGATCCCCTACGTCTCGCTGCGGGAGCAGTTCGGCATCACCGGCAAGCAGCCCGAGATCGAACAGGTGGTGATTGCCGGCGTTAATGGCAACCGGATCGGCTTTGTGGTGGACGATGNNATGTGGTGGGCGAACACCAGACCGTGATCAAATCATTAGGCAAGCTGTACCGTGACGTGCAGGGCATCTCCGGCGCCACCATTCTGGGTGACGGCACCGTGGCCCTGATCCTCGACCCCAACCTGCTGGTGCGCGATGTTGAGCGCGCCGAGCTGCAGCAGTTTGGATAATAAAAAACAGAGTTGAGGCTTAGGTTGAGGTTGAGCCTCAACCTCAACCTCAACCTTAACCTGGACTTCCATGGCCTTTACCTTCTTTTTTCGCGACCTGCCGGTACTGGAATACGCCGTAGAAAACAGCCTCAAGCTCTCTCTGGGCCGGCTTAAGATCAAGGTCTGGGATGCCGGCTGTGCCCTGGGGCAGGAGCCCTACACCCTGGCCATGCTGTTTGCGGAGCGGATGTCGTTGCCAGGTTTCAACACCCTGCACCTGGATGCCACCGACCACGACAGCGAGAACAACTTCGGCCAGATCGTCACTGCCGGCGAGTACAAGAGCGAAGAGCTGCAGCGGATTCCGGCCGACATCTTTGCCAAGTACTTTGAGCTTGCCCCCGGCCGGCCTGGCCACCACCGGGTGATTGACCGGATCCGCAACCGGGTCTTTTTCAAGTACCATGACCTGCTGACCCTGCAGCCGATCGGCAACGACTACTCCTTGATCGTCTGCAAGAACGTACTGCTGCACTTCTCCTACGAACAACGGATCGAGGTGCTCAGGATGTACCACCGCTCCCTCACGCCAGGCGGCTTCCTGGCCACCGAAAACACCCAGAAGATGCCGGTTGAGATCAGTCATCTCTTCGAACCGGTGACCCCCGACGCGCAACTCTTCAGAAAGATTGAAATCAAATCGTAGCCCCTGCCGTTTCCATCGCAGTATCCATATTCCCCTATTCAATAATTTCAATCAGTTGATTCACAAAAATCAGCACACGCCTCCTTGCGGTTAAAAAAACCCCTGTTACACTGATGACACCTGCACTTAACCTGAATGGACCTACTGTGTATGCGGGTCATTGAGCTCACAAAAAATCCGGCAAGCTACAGCTGCCGTTCCTACCTGATTCTGGGCGACTGGAACCAACTGGGTGATGTCAATACCCTGGTGGACCCCGGCAGTGATGGCTACATCATCGACCAGATTACCAGCATCTCCACCGGTTTCGGCAAGCTGGCCGTGGAGCAGATCATCCTGACCCACAACCACTTTGATCATAGCGCCGGCGTGGCGGCCCTTAAAGATCGTTTCGGGGCGATGGTCTACGGCTTTTGCCCCGGCCCCGGGGTGGATGAACTGCTCTACGACGGGCAGTTTCTGAAGGTAGGCGACGGCTACGGCGAGGTGGTGCATACCCCGGGCCATTCATCGGATTCGATCTGCCTCTACATCCCCAAAGAGCAGATCCTGTTCTGCGGCGATACCCAGCTGCGGGTGCTCACGACCGAAGGTATCTACACCGCCGAGTATCTGGCAGCCCTGGAAAAACTGGCCGACCGCCGGATCGAACGGATCTACCCCGGCCACGATGAGCCGGTGCTACGCAAAGGCTCACAACTGATCAGACGCTCGTTGGAGCTGGTCCGCTGCAGCACCATCATTGCTGCAGGCGGCGATTATTCGGAACGTCCTTGAAAAACTATACTGGCTGTGCACCCGGACAAAAGGAGGGC
>DFYU01000002.1 GCA_002383415.1 Geobacter sp. UBA4074 | reverse complement strand
CCCCGCACCCGGGCGATCCTGCTGGTTTCCCCCAGTAACCCGACCGGTACGGTGATACCGCCCGATCTGCTGCGGGAGCTTTATTTTCTGGCCCGCCAACACCGGATCGCCCTGGTGCTGGATGAGACCTACAGCGATTTTGTGGAGGGCATGCCCCACGACCTGTTCACCCTTGAGGAGTGGCACAGCAGTCTGGTGCAGGTGATGTCCTTTGGCAAAAGCTACGCCCTGACCGGTTATCGGGCCGGTCTGCTGGCTGCGGCGCCGACCTTTATCGAGCAGGCTCTCAAGCTGCAGGACACCATGACGGTCTGCCAGCCGCGGATCACGCAGCTGGCCCTGCAGTACGGCCTGGAGCGGCTGGATGACTGGGTGGCAGCCAACCGGCTGATGATGTCGTTGCGTCACAACCTGTTTGTGAATGAATTCACCCTGCCGGGAAATCGTTTTCGGCTGGTGGCCAGCGGCAGTTTTTTTGCCTGGGTCAGGCATCCCTTTGACGGCCGCAGCGGTCGTGAGGTGGCCCGCCGCCTGGCAATGGAGGCCGGTCTGCTGACCCTGCCGGGCGAGGTGTTTGGTCCCGGACTGGAGGGGTATCTGCGGCTGGCCTTTGGCAATATTCGCGATAAGGCAATTCCTGAAGCGGTCTATCGTTTCAGGCAGTCTGCCTAGGGGAGAATGCTATGATGACCATCGTTCGCATACTGCTGCTAAGCCTGCTGCTGATGAGCTGGACGGCTCTGTGCGGTGCGGCTGACTACCACAAGACCAAGGTGGCGGTGCTGGATTTCCAGCAGCAAGGCTCGTTTAGTAACCAGGATGTGGGTAAGATCGTGGCGGAATGGTTTACCACCAGTCTGGTGGAGGCAGGCCGCTTTGAGGTGATCGAACGACGCCTGATGCAGCAGATCCTTCAGGAGCAAAAGATGGGCAGCTCCGGCCTGCTTGACCCGGCCAGCGCCTCCCGGCTGGGCAAATTGCTGGGGGTCAAGACGGTGGTGACCGGCACGGTGCAGAACTATGAGCGGACCTATGAGTTGAACGTGCGGCTGATCAACGTCGAGACCGGCGCCATCATCACCGCCGACCGGGTGCGGGCCGGTTCCACCACCAGCCTGAACGATCTGGTTGCCAAGATTTCGGCCCGCATCATCCGGCATTTTCCTCTGGATGGCTATGTGGTCAAGCGGGATACCGATCGGGTGATGATCGACCTGGGACGTCAGGCCGGTGTGCGGCCCGGCATGCAGTTCAGCGTCTACGTCGAGGGGGAGCCGGTGCGTCATCCCAAGACCGGTGAGGTGCTTTCGATTGAGCGGGTTCCCAAGGGATTGCTGAAGATCGACTCGGTCTGGGACAAGACCGCTCTGGCCAGTGTACTTAAAGAAAATCCGTCTGATCCTATTCTGGCTGGCTATCAGGTGCGCAGCAGCCAGTCGGAGGAGGTCCTGAATCCGATAGAAGCTGCCAAGTTGCGGGAAGAGGAGCGCAAGCGCGAGGAGGCTGAGCGCAAGGCGCAGGCAAAACGTGATAAAGAGGCCCGCGAGTATCAGGAAAAGCTCGAAAAAGAGGCGCGGGAGCGGGAGGAAGAACGGCTTGAGGCCCTGGAAGAACAACGCAAGCGCGAGGCGGAACGGCTGGCCGAGGCAGCTATCAGTGGCCTGACACCGTCTACGGTCTTTCCTGCACTGCGTGAGGATCTGCTCAGTCTGGCGGTGTCACCCACCAATAACCAGATCGCCACCGGCGATGATGATGGTCAGATCGTGATTTGGGATCTGGCAACGGGGGGGCAGGTGATGACCCTGCCTGGTCACCTGAAGGGGGCCGTGGTGGCCCTGGAGTTCAGCCCTGACGGTCGTCAGCTGATTTCGGCCGGCAAGGATAAACGGGTGGTGCTGTGGGATCTGGCCCGCCGGCAGCAACAGGCCTCCATCGAGCTCAAGGATGTCGCCAGTGACCTGCATCTGGTCCAGTCAGGAAGACTGGTGGCGATCGGCTCGAAGGGGAAAGAATCCTGGCTGTGGGATCTCAAAACCAATCGTCTGCGGACGGTTAAGAACCCTGACGATGTTCTGGCGGTGGCCATCAGTCCAGACGGTCGGGTGCTGGCAACTGCCGGCCAGGCCAAACAGATCGTGCTGTGGGATGCTGCCAGTGGCCGCCAGCTGAAGGGGTTGTCCGGTCACAGCGGCGACGTCAGGGCGCTGGCCTTTGTCGGCAGCAGCAGGTATCTGGTATCAGCCGGCGAGGATAAGCTGGTGTTGATCTGGGATCTGCAGCGGGCTACCCAGCATCAGATCCTGCGTGGGCATGCAGATGAGGTGATCCATCTGGCGGTCAGCGCCAACGGTAAGCGGCTGGTGAGTGGCGCCGAAAAAATGCTGATCGCCTGGGATGGTCTGCAGGGACGGGAGTTGCGCCGCTACCGACTGGAAAAGGGGGCCGATCTGTTGGCAATGACCCCGGACGGCCGGACATTGGTAGTGGGGCGCGGTAAGCAGTTGAGCGCCTATCGGCTGGAGTAACAGAGGGACTGTTCGCTACAGCGTACTCCCGTAACAGGGAGATGAGATATGTGATAACGCGCTTGCCGTTTTGGCTCACTGAGGGTAGCATGCTGCCCGTTAACGTTAACCACGCAGGGAGGTTCGGCATGAAGAAGCTAGGTTTGGCGCTTGTGCTGGTGGTCTGTTGGGTGGCGACCGCCTCGGCCGCACGGGTTTATCTCAAGGATGGCAGCTGGATCAATGCCAAGAAGGTCTGGCGTCACAAGGGCAAGGTGGTGGTACTGGTTAACCGCGATTCCATTACCAGTTTTACCAATGAGGAGCTGAACCTGAAGAAGACCTTTCCACCCCGCAAAAAGCGGATAAAGAAGACACCACCGGTTGTCCCCGCGAGCGTAGCCTCGACTCCGGTAGCGGCGCCAGCCGCAGCTCCGGCGCTGGTGGTGACGCCACCGCCAAAAGAAGGCAAGCAGCTCACGGTTCCCAACCTGCGGATGAAGCTGCCGGAGCGCGAGCCACCCAAGCTGGGGGGCGGCGAAGGCAGCATTCGTAAGCAGAAGCAGGAGATGGAAAAACGTCTGAACGAATAGCGGTAAAGGCTTACAGATTGCTGAATGTACAACGAGGCGGCCCTCCGAAGGGGCCGCCTCGTTGTTTTTAAGGGTTGGCTGACGGCTACTTTTGAAGCCAGCGGGCCACATCCTTGGCGTGGTAGGTGATGATCAGATCGGCGCCGGCCCGTTTGAAGCCCAGCATGGTTTCCATCACCACCCGCTCTTCATCGATCCAGTCGTTGGCAGCCGCTGCCTTGATCATGCTGTACTCGCCGGATACGTTGTAGACCGCCAGCGGCAGGGCATATTCATTGCGCAGGTCGCGCAGGATATCCAGGTAGGGCAGGCCCGGTTTGACCATGATGATGTCGGCCCCCTCCTCGATGTCGGCCTGGGCCTCCCGCAATGCCTCCAGCCGGTTGGCCGGATCCATCTGGTAGGAACGGCGGTCGCCGAACTGGGGTGTCGATTCGGCCGCCTCGCGGAACGGTCCGTAGTAGCCGGAGGCATATTTAACGGCATAGCTCATCACCGGGATATGGCTGAAACCGTTGTCATCCAGTATCTGGCGGATGGCACCTACCCGGCCGTCCATCATGTCGGACGGCGCCACCATGTCGGCCCCGGCTTCAGCGTGCGACAATGCCTCTCGCGCCAGCAGTTCCACCGTGGCATCGTTGTCCACATCGCCGTCCCTGATGATGCCGCAGTGGCCGTGGTCGGTATATTCGCACAGGCAGACATCGGTGATCACCGCAAGTCCCGGCACCTCTTGTTTTATGGCCCGGATGGTCTCCTGGATGATGCCGTGCTCGGCATAGGCATCGCTGCCCACCGCGTCTTTGGCCTCCGGGATGCCGAACAGGATCACGGCCGGGATACCCAGGCTGTGTACCTCTTTGGCCTCGGCCACGATATGCTCGATAGACTGTTGATAGATGCCCGGCATAGAGGAGACTTCCTTGCGAATGCCCTTGCCGAAGGCTGAAAACATCGGATAGATCAGGTCGTTGACCGAAAGTGCGGTCTCCCGCACCATGCGACGGAAGATCTCTTTGCCGCGAATCCGGCGGCCGCGGTGAGCGATGAAAAACATGATCTGTTCTCCTGACGTTAAATTGATGGTGGAGGCCCCATAGTACCTGCGCCACACCAGCTTTGCAAGGTTCTGACGGTTGACAGATGGAAAATGCGTGCTACAACGTAAGCGTTGAACACTGTCCTGGAGAAGGTCAGTTCCGGGACATATTTGAAAGGAGGATACAACCTATGATGAAAAAAATGGCAGGGATTGCCGTCTGCGCCGTGGTGCTGCAGGCTGGCGTGGCATTGGCCGAAAACCGGGCAGAGACTTTTACGTTTTCCCCCTACGCCGGTGGGGTGACCTTTGATGGCGATCTGGACATGAAGAACGTCTCCCCCACCTTTGGTCTGCGTCTGGGCTACAATCTGACCGACAACTGGGCCCTGGAAGGGGTGGCCGGTTATATCAAGGGCCGTCAGGATGGCGGTGGATCCACGGATATGGTGCGCTACGGCGGTGACCTGCTCTATAACTTCATGCCCAAGAGCGATTTCGTGCCGTATCTGGCAGCTGGCTTCGGCGGCTTGGATGGCGAGGAAGGTAAAGCCAAAGGGCTGTGGAACTACGGCGCTGGCGCCAAGTGGTTCTTCACCGAGAACGCCGCCCTGCGCGGCGATGTGCGTGCCTTGCACTACACCGCTGACAGCAGCATCAAGAACAACGTAGAGTACACCCTGGGTCTGCTTTTTGCCGTGGGTGCACCCAAACCTGCTCCCAAGCCGGTTGAGGTCGCTCCGATTGTGGCGGCACCGCTCGACAGCGATGGCGATGGCGTGATTGACGATCGTGACAACTGCCCCGGCACCCCCAAAGGCGTGA
>DFYU01000076.1 GCA_002383415.1 Geobacter sp. UBA4074 | reverse complement strand
GGTGGGCAAGCATTCCGGGGCCAGCGGAATTGTGGAGCGTGACCGTGGGCTGGGGATTGTCCTTTCCCGCGATGACGCCACCCTGCTGCTGCCGGCGGTGCGCCATGCGGCGTTGCGTCACAAGCGTGATCTGGCAGATCACGAGCTGATGAACATCTATCTACGGGGAGCGGCGCTTTTGAAGGCCGCCTGAGGAGGAAACCATGTGTACAGCAGGTACTGAGTTCATCACCATTACGGAAGCCGCCGGGTATCTGGAAACCACTGAAACCAGGATTCTGATGATGTTGAAAAAACAGGAACTGGCGGGCGGCCAGGATGAGAGCGGCAGCTGGCAGATTGACAAGGCCTCGCTGCAGCTGTGCGGCAAACCACGTCCATCAGATATCGCAAAAAAAGGCTGCGGCGGCGGGTGTGGCGGCGGTTGCGGCGGTCATTAGCAGGAGGGACGTATGCTAAACGTCAAGGCCTTTGATCTGAAATTCAAATATCGCAAGTACACCGAAACCCGCGACGAGCCGAAGTTCAGCGGCCTGCCCGACCCGGCGCCGTTCAACCGCGATGATCAGTACGAGATCCTGCCGATGTTGTCTGCAGTCATGGACGAGCTGGGTTCCAGCGATGGCGAGGTGCTGCACCTGCTGGAGGATATCCTGAACGAGATGCCCCGTTTTGTTGCCACCCGGGCTGAGGTATTCGACTACCTGGTGGGTTCGGCCCGGGAATGCCTGCGGCCCGTATAGTTAGGAGTGACAAGCATGCTGCATATCATTCAAAATGACCCGGCAGCCATGCCGATGATGGCCTGTTCCAGTGCTGCAAAGACCTGGTCAGTACCGATGGTAAAGGTGAGCGGTCCGCTCTCCTCAGTGCTTTCAAATATCCGGCCGTTATCCAATGTGCCGATGTAGCTGATGGTGACGGTACTGCCTTGTTGTGCAAAGTCCATAGGTATGCTCCTTGTGCAGGTCAGAGATCACGCCGCCCACTGTCCCCCAGACACCTCCAAAAATGCTGCCAGCAAGGCAGTACAGTGGCTTTCCCGTCGCCTCAAAAGCGCCAGTGAGCGTCCAAGCAGCAGCGGACTTGTCACTTCCGCAAGCAGGCCATACTCAAGCTCACGCCGGACCGCTACCCTGGAAAGACAACTTACCCCAAGCCCTGATGCAACCCCATTTTTGATCGCCTCGGTGTGGCCGAATTCCAGTGATATGGCATAGCTGATGCCGGCCTTTTCCATGGCATTTTCAAAGATCTCACGGGTGCCAGAACCTTTTTCACGCATGATCCAGGCGGCTGAAGCCAGCATCTCAGGGATGGCGGTCCGCTCCTTGAACCAGGAATGTTCTGGCCCTGTGATGACCACAAGCTCGTCATCACGCCAGTGCACGGAAACAAGTTTTCTGCTGTGGCAGGGCCCTTCAACAAAGGCGATATCAAGGTCACCAGCCTCAAGCCAGCCCACCACCTGTTGGGTATTACCCACCTGCAGTTCCACCCGGGTCTTTGGATGGCGTCTGGCAAAAGCTCCTAAAAGTCCCGGTAGCAGGTAGTTGCCAATGGTGGTACTCCCCCCCACCAGTAATTCCCCCACCAACTCCTGATCAGTATCACCCTGCAACTGCTGCTCAATCCGTTTGACAGCCAAAAGTATCTCGCGGGCCTCTTTCAGCAGTAACCGTCCACTGTCATTCAGCAGCAGACTCCTTCCGGTTCGTTCAAACAGGGGAGTGGCGCTTTGTTGTTCAAGCTGCGACAAGGCCATGCTGACCGCTGACTGGGTCAGTAGCAGTTCTTCACCTGCCCGGGTGACGCTGCCGGTGGCGGCAATCCTCTCAAATATCTCCAGCTGACGGAACGATACCGGCATATATCACCATAATTGATGCCATTGATAAATATTATTCATTTTTATTTATAGTATCTTTCTCGCTATAGTGTCAACAACCTGCATAACAAAGGAGCCGCCTGTGAAAAACAGCAATCAACTGAAGGTCGTATTCTGGATACTCCTGGTGGCCTGTTGCTGGCCCAGGGTCACCGCCCCCATGGCGCTGGTTGCCGGAATTACGTTCGGGATCATCATCGGCAACCCCTGGAGTGGCGTCACCTCTACCTGGAGCCGGCGTCTGTTACAGGCCTCAGTGGTTGGCCTGGGGTTTGGCATGAACCTGCCGGAGCTTTTTAAAACCGGTAAGGATGCCTTTATTTACACAGCCATCAGCATCAGCTTTGCCATGGTTGCGGGCTACCTGTTGGGCAGGTTTTTCAAGATACCCCAACGGATTTCAACCCTGATCTCCTTTGGTTCGGCTATCTGCGGCGGCAGTGCCATTGCTGCCATGGCTCCGGTGATTAAGGCCGATGCCGAAGAAACCGGCGTTGCGTTGGCGACCGTCTTTACCCTCAACTCCATCGCCCTGATCCTGTTTCCGCCGCTGGGGCACCTGCTGGGCATGGGACAACGACAATTCGGGCTCTGGTCTGCACTGGCCATCCACGACACCAGCAGCGTTGTCGGGGCGGCGGCAGCCTATGGCGGGCTTGCTTTAGCCATCGGCACAACGGTCAAGTTGACCAGGGCATTGTGGATCATGCCTGCTGCCCTGGTTGCGGCCTGGTTTACCAAGTCGGAGGGGAAGGTCAAATTCCCGCTGTTCATCCTCGGATTTATTGTCGCCGCAACCATCAAGACGATGCTGCCCCAGTTTGACCAGGTCTGGCAGCCGCTGAACAGTATTGCCAAACAGAGTCTGGTGGTGACCCTGTTTCTGATCGGTACCGGCCTGACCAGGGAGATCCTGGCACGAACAGGGGTAAAACCACTGGCTCAGGGCGTACTGCTCTGGATACTTGTCTCGGTGACAAGCGCTGCAGCCATACTGGTTGGCTGGATTAGCTAAGCAGGAACAAATCTGAAGGGAGCATGCCATGAAAAACATCACCACGATTCTGTTTGCCACGGATTTTTCTGAAGTATCCGAATATGCCTTTGAGTATGCCGCAACCCTGGCCACCACCTATAACGCCCGGCTGGTTATGCTGCATGTAGTCCCGCATCAGATGGACCTGCGGAACTTTTACGTGCCTCACATCTCCTTTGAAGAACTGGACCAACAGGTTGAACTGGGTGCGAAAAAGAAAATGACTGATTTTTGTGCAAAATGGATGGGGCAGTTTCCCACTGCAACGGCGTATGTGGTAATCGGAACCCCCTATGAGGAGATACTTAAGAAAGCCGCTGAAGAAGCGGCCTCGTTGATTGTCATGGGAACCCATGGACGGCAGGGGCTTGATCACTTTCTTTTAGGCAGTACCGCAGAGCGGGTGGTGAAAACGGCATCCTGTCCGGTTTTAACGGCGCATCCCGTATTTAAGCTGCCACAGGGCTGAGGTACGGCTGATCAAGCACTTCAGGCCTTTTTCACAAACTCAGACTTCAGCCCCATGGCACCAAACCCGTCGATCTTGCAGTCAATATCGTGGTCGCCATCCACAATGCGGATGTTTTTCACCTTGGTTCCGACTTTAACTGACGATGACGCCCCTTTGACCTTCAGATCCTTGATCACGGTCACGCTATCGCCGTCTTTAAGCTCGGTGCCGTAGGCGTCGCGCACCACTCGCACGCTAACGGCTTCCTCGGTTACAACCAGCGGCCATTCGTGTGCGCATTCCGGGCAGATGTAGTTAGTGCCATCTTCGTAGGTATAGCTGGATTTGCAGGCTGGGCAGACGGGTAATGTGCTCATCGGGGTATCCTTTGATATGTGAGTTGAGCGCGTGTCTCCGCATGTGATGCATCTCAACACAGGGAAACAGGAGTGACAGGGTACACTATCACCAACCGAATGCGCCAGAAAAACAGAAGAGCCCGGCACAGGGCCGGGCTCACGTTGGAGATACAATAACTAGGTACGGCTACAGAAACGAGGATTTTTTCGCGAGGTTCAGGAAGGTGAGCGTTTGCGCGGAGACGTACTACGCAGTACGTCGCACAAGCAAACGCAAAACCTGACGCCGAGATCGCGGAAAAAGACCGTTTCCTACACCAAGCCGTGGGCGACCATCGCGTCGGCTACCTTGATGAAACCGCCGATGTTGGCTCCCAGCACGTAGTTGCCCGGATCGCCGTATTCATCGGAGATACGGTAGCAGCGCTTGTGGATGCCCTTCATAATGTTTTCCAGCTTGACCTCGGTATCCTCGAAGGACCAGGAGTCACGCTGGGCGTTTTGCTGCATCTCCAGGGCCGAGGTGGCCACGCCGCCGGCATTGGCAGCCTTGCCGGGGCCGTAGGCGATCTTGGCATCCAGGAACACCTTGACCCCTTCGGGAGTGGTGGGCATGTTGGCCCCTTCACCCACGGCGATACACCCGTTCTTGACCAGGGTGGCGGCATCCTTGCCGTTGATCTCATTCTGGGTTGCGGACGGCATGGCCACCTGGCAGGGAATTTCCCAGATGTTGCCGTTAGCAATGTACTTGGCATCCTTATGGTACGTGGCGTAATCGGAGATGCGGCGACGCTCCACCTCTTTCAGCTGCTTGATCAGATCCAGATCGAGACCTTTCTCATGGTAGATCACGCCATTACTATCGGAGCAGGCCACGCACTTGCCGC
>DFYU01000083.1 GCA_002383415.1 Geobacter sp. UBA4074 | reverse complement strand
CGGCAACCGAAGCAGCCATGAAAGCCGGCGACAAGCTGACCCTGGTCGGCTTCGGCACCTTCAGCACCGTGACCCGGAAGGCCCGTACCGGCCGCAATCCCCAGACCGGCAAAGAGATCAAGATTCCGGCCAAAACCTCGGCCAAGTTCTCCCCGGGCAAAGGTCTCAAAGATCTCAAAGTGAAGGCAGCCAAGAAGAAGTAACGCACCTTCGATTATCGTTGTTTGGAAAACCCCGCTCCGGCGGGGTTTTTGTTTGTGCCCAAACTGGTTTTTAGAACAGCCCCACCTTGTTCAGCAGCACCAGGGCCACCAGCACCGGCGAGACGTAGCGGATCAGAAAACGCCAGAGCGGATAGAACCAGCCGATGGCCGTCCCCTTGGTCAGCTCTGCCTTGGCCACAGCCGGTGTCAGCACCCAGCCGGCAAACAGCGTAATCAACAGCCCCCCCAACGGCAACAGATAGTTGGTGGCCACAAAATCCACCGAGTCCAGAACGTTCCGCTCGCCGATCACCTGCCAGTCCTTGAGCAGATTGTTGGACAGGGCCGACGGCACGCCGATGGCGAAGATCACCAATCCCATCACCACGGTTGCCCTGCGGCGATCCCACTTCCGCTCGTCACAGTAGTAGGCCACCACCACCTCCAGCAGCGAAATGGCCGAGGTGAGCGCGGCAAATACCAGCAGCAGAAAAAACAGCACCGCAATGACGCTTCCGCCCGGCATCTGACTGAACAAGATCGGCAGGGTCTTGAACACCAGGCCAGGTCCGGCGGCCGGCGCCATGCCGTAGGTGAAGACGATCGGAAAGATGGCCAGCCCTGACAAGAGCGCCACCAGGGTATCCATGGCCGACACCGTGACCGCCACCTTGGGGATGCTGATTTCTTCGTCGGCATAACTGCCGTAGGTCAGGATGGCACCCATACCGAGGCTCAGCGAGAAAAAGGCATGGCCCAGCGCCTCCAGCATGGCCGGCGGATCAAGCTTGGACCAGTCGGGCGAGAACAGGAACTGCAGCGCCTGAGAGCCGCCGGCCGAAAACAGGCCGAAACCTGCCAGCCCGACCAGGATCAGAAACAGCACCGGCATCAGGATCCGGTTAGCCCGTTCAAGACCTTTTTTGACCCCGCCGATCACGATCAGCACCGTTGCCAACATGAACAGGGCCTGCCAGAACAGCTGGCTGAGATCGCTGGCCAGCAGGCCGGTGAACAGGTGCGGCACCTGCTGGGCATGTTGCTGGCTAAAGGTGCCCCGCAGCGACAACCAGAGGTAATCCACCGTCCAACCGGCCACCACACTGTAATAGGAAAGGATCACAAACCCGGCACAGACCCCCAGCCAGCCCACCAGCTCCCAGACGCCGCCTTTCAGACGCTTGAAGGCCCCCACCGGCCCCTTGCGGGTATGACGACCGATGATCATCTCGGCCACCATCAGCGGAATACCGATCAGGGCGATGCAGAACAGGTAGAACAGCACAAAGGCGCCGCCGCCGTGCATGCCGGTCACATAGGGGAACTTCCAGATATTGCCCAGTCCCACGGCTGAACCGGCCGCCGCCATAATGAAGCCAAGTCGGCTGGACCAGCGCCCCCGCAGGGGTTGTGAACCACGATGATGATGGTGAGTCATAGACACCTCAGGTTGTTACCTCAAGCGAGAGTGGGCTCCTGCCATCAGCGCAGGACAACACCACTCTCCCCCTCGCTGTAGATCTGGATTGACAGTTTATCCTGCTGTACCAGCACATCGTGCAGGCGCATTGCTTGCACTGTTCCTGCCAAATAAATACCATCAGTCAGCTGGACCCGGGCCAATGCCCTGGCAGCCTGTTCCCGTGCCTGGTGGACACGTGTACTCAGGTCCATGTTCAGCCGTTCCTGGATCGCCTGCCTGATGGTGCCATGCAGGAACCATTCAGCCGTTGCAAGCAGCAAGCTCTGGGTCTGCAGATCAAATTCCACATCCTCCACCGAGAAGAGACTGGTCTGCGGGTTGAATACCGGCCTGCAGGTCAGATACAGCACTCCCTCCAGAGAACCCGCCGTCGCAAGCCGTATCACCAGCCGGTCGCCATTGCCGTACAGTTCCATTCCCTTCACAATCACACGCCGTCCCTCGCTGACAAACTCCTTATCAAGCAGCAGCGGGGTGACGATCTCCAGCAGATCGCGATAAAACAGATCGGTGTGCAGGGCCACCCGGAAGCGACGATCCTGGCCGGACGCAGTTTTCAGGTTGGGCAAGGGGGTTACCGCAGAACGGGCGGCAGGTTCTGGACCCACCACCAGCTCCGCGTAGGAGCGCAGCCCTACCCCCAGCCGAACCTGTCCCCGCTGGGCATACAACGGATAGAAAAACGCCTCCTGTGGATCGAGCAACAGCCAGGCACGGTACTGCTTGTCCAGCAGAATCGGCTTCTGCGCGGCACGCCACACCTTTTCAGCCTGACTGCGCAAGGGAAACCGCTCCTGCAGCTTTCGGGCAACCTGGGCGGTAAGCATCCGCTGCACCGGCCGGGTCAGCTCCTCCATCATGCTGCGCGGCTTTATCGCCAGCGGCCCGATACCGATCTCTTCAACCAGCGCGTCGCTTAGGCCCGTATAGTGGATCAGCGGGTCAAGCTGCCAATCGGGCCTCACCGTAGCGCTCACCCTGAACCGGAGGCTGGTTTTGAACGGCAGGGTTTCAAACATACCGTAGCCAAAAGTCACCACCACCGGCACCGTCAGGTGGATGAAGTTGTCGGCAGCCTGCACCTGTAGCGAGCCGTCACGCAGCATCCGAGCGGTCAGCCCCCGGATACCGGCAGCCCCCTGGTACAGTTCGCGGGGCAGCAACCGGTTCAGGGCGTCGCGCAGCTCCTGGTCCGATGCCTCAAGCACGATGTTGACGCTCGACAACTCTTTTTTCAGTGACCGATGCTGTGCCTCAGCAGCTGGCTGCGTTGCCGTAACCTGACTGACAGCTGCACCTGCCATGCACTCTGTTGTGAAGATGCTAACTATCAGCAGGCCACCTGCCGTGATGGACCGTGCATAATGACACATGCTGCCCCCGTAAAAAGAACAAAAGGGCCTACAGACGAATTCCGTAGGCCCTTCTTTGAGTATGGCGGAGAGGTAGGGATTCGAACCCTAGGTACCTTGCGGTACAACAGATTTCGAGTCTGTCACCTTCGACCACTCGGACACCTCTCCAGTGAAACAAACGGCCTGATCGCTCAGGCCGATACGTTCTATACACCAAGCGATAAAAAAACTCAACCCTCAGCCTCACCACGGCGTCGTTTACGCAAGGCAGTAAAAAAGGAGCTGAGCTGAAGGGAGCACTCCGCGCTCCGGATGCCGCTCACCAGTTCCAGGCGGTGGTTCAAACGGGGGTCGTTGGAGAGATCGTACAGGGAACCGGCAGCGCCGGCCTTGGGGTCGAAGCAGCCGAAGACAACCCGGGGGATACGGGCCAGGATGATGGCCCCCATGCACATCAGGCACGGTTCCAGGGTAACGTAGAGCGTGGTGTCCAACAGCCGCCAGGACGAAAGCTTCCTGGCGGCCTTACGAATGGCTAGCAGTTCGGCATGGGCAGCCGGGTCCTGCTTGGATTCCCGCAGGTTGTGGGCACGGGCGATAATCCGGTCGTCCCTGACGATCACGCAGCCGATCGGCACCTCATGCTTGGCCTCGGCCTTACGGGCCTCGGCGATGGCCTTGGCCATCCAGTAGTCGTGGCTGCGCTGCACCCACCCTACCCTTTACCCATGATGCCGCGCACCGCCGCCGGCAGGTCGGCCGGCAGCACCACCATCTTGCTGTTTTGCGAGGTGGCCATCTTATGCAGGGCATTGATGTAACGGTCGCCCAACAGGAACACCGCCGGCAGATCCCGGTCCTGGATGGCG
>DFYU01000111.1 GCA_002383415.1 Geobacter sp. UBA4074 | reverse complement strand
GCCTCCATCTTCCACTTCCGCCAGCACACCGTGGGCGAGGCCAAGCAATATCTGCAGGGACGCGGCGTCCCGGTCAGGATGGTCTGAGATGACACATGATCCGCACGTTCTCGATGTCCTCTACCAGGTGATCCTGTCCCGCAAGGATGCCTCGCCTGAAAGTTCCTACACCGCCTCATTGCTGCACAAAGGGATCGACAAGATTCTGAAGAAACTGGGCGAAGAGGCAACCGAAACGGTGATCGCCGGCAAGGGCGGCAGCAGCGAAGAACTGACCTATGAGGCGGCAGACCTCTGTTACCACCTGCTGGTATTGCTGGCAGCCCGCGATGTTCCGGCTAACGACGTCTGGAAAGAGCTCCAGCGCCGCTTTGGCACCTCCGGCATAGAGGAAAAGGCCTCCCGTACGACCTGAGCCGCTTAACCATTTATTTAGTTGACATCTGGTCAACTACTGCTAGTATGTGAAACTCACAAAAAAATACGCCTTGGCATTCGCGGCAGCTAGCTGTCAGCGTTTCGTATCTTACGATGGAGGGAGGGATCATGGATGCCGGGAGTAAAGATTCGGGAAAACGAACCCTTTGACCTCGCCCTGAAGAAGTTCAAGAAGCAGTGCGAAAAGGCTGGGATTCTCTCCGAGGTGCGGAAGCGCGAGCACTACGAGAAGCCCAGTATCAAGCGCAAGAAGAAGGCGATNNCAGCGCAAGATGATGGACTAAGCCTGTCCAACGCCAGGCCGGTTGACGGAATTTCCGTTACCGGCCTGGCATTGTTGTTTTGACGGGGCTTTCGCAAGAAAGCCCCTTTGCCGTCTTTCACTCCACCCCTGGACCTACCGATGAGCCTGCTTGACATCACCATCATGGCAGTACTGGCTCTGATGGGCCTGCGCGGCCTGCTGCGTGGCCTGATCAAGGAGGTGGCGGCGTTGACGGCGCTGGTGCTGGGTGGCTGGCTGGCCTATCGCTACCATACGGTTGCGGCAACACCGCTCAAACCGTTGCTGCCCGCAGCTGCGGCCGAGGTGGTGGCCTTTGTGCTGCTGCTGATCCTGGTGGGGTTGGCGGCTCACCTGTTGGGCAACCTGCTGACCGGGCTGGTAAAACTGGCCCTGCTGGGCTGGGTCAATCGCCTGGGCGGTATTGCGGTGGGACTGGTTGAGGGAAGCCTGCTGCTGGGAATGGTGCTGTACGCCATCATTGCGATCCCCTTTCAGTTCCAGTTTCAGGACACCGTCAAGACCCATCCGGTTGCCTCGAAACTTGCAACCTTTGGCGGCACCATGCTAGACCGGGCCAAGGCGCTGCGCCAGACCACGCCATGATTGCCAGTGATAAAGTTCGCGAGGTGGCTGAACGGGTCTCGATTGTCGATGTGATCGGCGAGTACGTCAGCCTCAAACGCAGTGGCTCAAACTTTACCGGGCTCTGCCCGTTCCACGGGGAAAAAACACCGTCCTTCAACGTCAACCCGGCGCGGGAGATCTTCCACTGCTTCGGTTGCGGTGCAGGCGGCGATGTCTTCGCCTTTATCATGCGGCTGGAAGGGATCAGCTTTCCCGATGCGGTGCGCAAACTGGCGCAGCGGGCCGGGGTAGTGATTGAGGAGCGTCCGCTGACAGCGGACGAACTGCGAGCCAAGGGTGAGCGAGACGAGCAGCGGGCCATCCTGGAACTGGCTGCCCGCCACTACCGCGAGACCCTGACCCGGCGTCCGGAGGGAGCAGCGGGCCGCAGCTACCTGCAACAGCGTGAGGTGGACCCGGAAACGGCGGCCGCTTACGGGCTGGGCTATGCCCCTGAACGCAGAGATACGCTGGTACACGCCCTGCGTGGTGCTGGCCACTCGTTGGATGCCGCCGCGACACTGGGCCTGGTGCGAAACGGCGAGCGGGGCAACTGGTACGATCTGCTGCACAACCGACTGATCTTCCCGGTCCGTGACAGCCAGGGTCATCCGATCGCCTTTGCCGGACGGGTGCTGGACAGTGCGCTGCCCAAGTATATCAATTCACCCGAATCGCCGCTCTACCGCAAGAGCAGCGTACTGTTCGGGCTCGATCTGGCCCTGCGAGAGATCCGCCTGGCCTCGGCCGCCATCGTGGTGGAGGGCTATTTCGATCACCTGGCCCTGTACCGGGCCGGGGTAAAAAATGTGGTGGCCACCTGCGGCACCGCCCTGACCGATGGGCACATCGCCCTGCTCAAGAAGCATGGCGACCGGGTATACCTGCTGTTTGACAGCGACAGCGCCGGCCGCAAGGCCACGGTGCGGGCCATGGAGCTTTGCCTGGAACAAAAGCTGCCGGCCTATGTGATTACCCTGCCCCAGGGGGAAGACCCGGACAGTTTCCTGCAACAGCAGGGCGCCGAGTCGTTCCAGCAGCGTGTTGCTGACGCCAAGCCGGCCTTTGAGCAGTATCTGAGCTGGCTGCTGACCAAGACACCGCCGGACAGCGTCGACCGCAAGGTGCGGCTGATGGATGAGATAGCGCCACGGTTTAAGCGGATCGCCGATCCGGTGGAGCGCGACCTGTACGAGAAGGAGATCTGTCGCCTGCTGGGTGTTGACCTGTCCGCCTTCCGCAAACGTCTGGCAGGTGAACGCACGGTTCCGCGTCCCGCAGCGCCGCAGCAAAAAACGGCGCTGACAGCGCCGTCGCCCCCCCAGCCACGGGATCGCATACAGGAAAGCCTGCTACTGCTGTTGGCCCACTATGACGGGGCGCGAGACGAGGCCCGCAAAAACGGGCTCGTGGAGCTGCTTGATCAGCAGCACCGGCCACTGGCCGAAGCACTGCTGGCTGAGGCAGACAACGCAGCCGACCCGGAAACGCTCTGTCAACGGCTCTTTGGCCGCCTGGACGACCCGATCCACAAAGAGCTGGCCGCGCGGCTGCTGATGGCAGACCAGCACCTGGCCGGCATGGATGATTGGCGGCACGCCTTCGACGATTGCCGGCAACGCTTGCAGCAGTCAGGCGGCATCAAGGAACTGAAACAGGTGGTCCGGCAACTGGCCACCATGACCAGCGACCACCCCGACTACCAACAGCTGTTGGAGCGGGCCAATGAGTTGCGAAAACAGAAATCAGAGATACAGTAACAAGGCATCAGACGTCTCATACAGATCCTGCAAAGGTTGGTATCTATGGCAAAAAAGAACATCGATGAAGTCAAACAGCTGATCGACCTCGGCAAAGAGAAGGGGTTCCTGACCTTTGACGAGGTGAACGACATACTGCCGCCCGACATCGCCACCGAGCAGATCGACGATGTGATGGGGATGTTCGGCGAGATGGATATCGAGGTCGTCGAGACAGCTCAGAAGGTCAAGATCCCCAAGATCAAGATCGACCTGGAAGAAGGTGAAGAAGAGGCCGAGGGTGAGGCGGAAGAGGTTGAATTCGAACCGGGGGCCATCGGCCGCACCAGCGATCCGGTGCGGATGTACCTGCGCGAGATGGGCTCGGTATCGCTCTTGACCCGCGAAGGCGAGGTGGAGATTGCCAAGCGGATCGAGGACGGCGACCGTGAAGTGGCCGGCATCATCCTCAACACCCCGATCACCATCAAAGAGGTGCTGACCCTGGGGGAGAAGCTGCGCAAGTTCCAGATCACCCCTTCAGAGATCAGCAAGGATATCGAAGAGGACGCCGAGGTTGACACGGAGGAGGGCGAAGAGGATCACCAGAAGAACCGTCTGCTGGAGACCATTGACGCCATCGCCGCCTGTGACCAGCAGGTAACGGAACTGGCTACAGCCCTGGAGGGCGCCAAGGCCGCCGCCAAGAAAAAGGAACTGGAAAAACAGCTCAAAGAGGCCAAGGAACATCAGGCCGAACTGCTGCGGTCGCTGCGGATGAAGGACCGCCATATCACCCGCGTGGCTGACCGACTGAAAGAACTGTCCAGCAAGGTGACCCGGGTCAAGCACGAACTGGCTGAAGTACAGAACATCGTCGCGGCTGACAAGCTGAACGAATTGCTGGAAAAATTCCGGCTTGACGAGGCCAAGGGGATGACCGCCCTCAAGGCGCTCAAGCTGAATGAAGAGGACCTGCAGAAGGTTGAAAAACGCCTGCGCAATGGCGCTCGCAAGCTGATCAAGGTGGAGCAGGAGTCGGGCTTTAAATCCAGCGAACTGTCCAAGGCGATCCGCGCCATCCGCGAAGGGGAGCACAAGGCCCGCATCGCCAAGTCGGAACTGATTGAGGCCAACCTGCGACTGGTGGTCTCGATTGCCAAAAAATACACCAACCGCGGCCTGCAGTTCCTGGACCTGATCCAGGAGGGCAACATCGGACTGATGAAGGCGGTGGACAAGTTCGAGTACCAGCGCGGCTACAAGTTCTCCACCTATGCCACCTGGTGGATCCGGCAGGCCATCACCCGCGCCATTGCCGACCAGGCCCGCACCATCCGGATTCCGGTACACATGATCGAGACCATCAACAAACTGATCCGTACCAGCCGTCAGCTGGTGCAGGAAAATGGCCGCGAACCGGCACCGGAGGAGATCGCCGAACGGATGCAGTTGCCGCTGGATAAGGTACGCAAGGTGCTCAAGATCGCCAAGGAGCCGATCTCGCTGGAGACCCCGATCGGCGAGGAAGAAGATTCCCATCTCGGCGATTTCATTGAGGACAAGGGTGTGGTCTCGCCGCTGGAGGCGGTAATCAAGGCCAATCTGTCGGAACAGACCTCGCGGGTCTTGTCCACCCTGACCCCCCGTGAAGAAAAAGTGCTGCGGATGCGCTTCGGCATCGGTGAAAAGAGCGACCACACCCTGGAAGAGGTGGGCCAGGATTTTGAGGTCACCCGGGAGCGGATTCGTCAGATCGAGGCCAAGGCCCTGCGCAAACTGCGCCACCCCAGCCGCAGCAAAAAACTGAAAAGCTTTGTGGAGTAAGCATGCACCGTTCGATTACCCTGCTGCTGTGCACCATCCTGTTGCCCCTTGCCCTGGCGTTCACCGCGCAGGCCGAGGTAGATGATTCATCGCTGTTCATGGAGGCGTTCAACGCCTTTCAACGTAAGGATTACCTGCTCAGCGCTGAAAAGCTCAACCAGCTCAACCAGCATTTTCCCGACTCGCCGTTGCGTGACGTGACACTGCTGATGCTGGCCCGCTCCAATCAGCGGGCCGGTGATAACGAGACTGCCGCCCGTGTCATCAACCAGTTCAGCGGTGAATTTGGCAGCAGCACACTGGCCGGCTCGGTTGAGGAAGAACTGCTGACACTGGGGAAACGGCAAAAAGCCGGGGAGAAACTAGCACCCAACCGTCAGCTGCAGCTGGCAGCCAGCAAGGTGCGTAACGAACAGCTGGCCATCGAGCGTGCCGCTGCCGAGAGGGCAGAACGTGAACGCTTGGCACGGGAAAGGGCCGAACGCGAGCGACTGGCACGTGAAAAGGCCGAGGCAGAACGTCGCGAACGTGAACGGCTGGCAGCCATCAAGGCGGCCCGCGACGCGATCAGTTTCAGCATCGAGCCGCCGGCCGGCGATCTGCGCGCAGAGGCTGGCGTCGCCACCACGATCCCCTTTGAGTTGGTCAACCAGGGTAACGGCACAGAAGAGTTCAGCCTGGAGGGGATCTTCCCGCCCGGCCTGAACGGCACACTGACCGCCGCCGAAGAAGGCCACAGAGGACTCTCAAAGATACCGCTGGCTCCCAAACAGAGCTTTAAAGGCCTGCTGACCTTCACCCTGCCCGGCAACCGGGTGGACGGTTCCCGCCAATCGCTAGCCATCAAGGCCGCATCAGTCAAATTCAACGACCTGGTCCAGACCAAGGAACTGCAGATCACGACCCAGGCCCCGCTGTTACGGGCAGTGGCAAAGCTGCAGCGCCCGGCGGCAACACCCGGTGAGACCTTGAGCTACCGGGTAACCGTGCTCAATGTCGGCTCTACAGCTGCCAAGGAGATCGATCTGCGGATCAGCCTGCCGAAGCACCTTAAGCTGACCAACGCCGGTAGTGATAGTAGCTGCTGGATCGAAAACGAACAGTTGGCTGCCTGCCGGATCAGCTCAATTGCCAGCGGCCAGCTCAGCGAACGCAGCCTGACGGTGTTCGTACGTGACAACGCCAAGGGGCAAGGCCTGCGTGGCAGCGTAGAGGTACTGCAGACTGTGCTGCAGACCAAGGAGAGCTTCCAGGGGGCCGGCTTCAGCATCAAGCAGCCCTGATTCGATATGCAGATAAACAAAAGGGCCCTGCCGGTACACACCGGCAGGGCCCTTAGCGTTTGTATAGGGTGATCGTTTAGAGCACTACCAGGTTATCACGGTGAATCACCTCATCGCCATACCGATAGCCCAGCAACTCCTCGATCTCGCAGCTCTTGTGTCCGGCCAACAGGGCTATCTCGCGACTGCTGTAGTCAGCCAGACCGCGACCGATCTCCGAGCCGTCAGGGCCGCAGATCCGCAGACAGGCGCCCCGCTCAAAGCGCCCTTCCACCGCCGTCACCCCGGAGGGCAACAGACTGGTTCCCTTTTCCAGCAACGCCTTGCGGGCACCGGCATCCACCACCAGCCTGCCGCTGGGACGCAAGGTGTAGGCAATCCAGTGCTTGCGGAGATTCATGCCATCGGCAGCCGGCAGAAACAGGGTGCCCACCTGCTCGCCAGCCACAGCCGCCGCGATGATGCCCGGTCGCTTGCCGCAGACCATGATCGTCGGCACACCATGCTTGCCGGCCTTCTTGGCGGCCGCCACCTTGGTGGCCATGCCGCCGGTGCCGACACTGGATCCACTGCCGCCGGCAGCACGCTCCACCTCGCGGGTGATGCCCTGCACCACCGGCAACAAACAGGCATCGGGGTTGGTACGTGGATCGGCGCTGTAAAACCCTTCGATGTCGGTCAGGATCAGCAGCAGGCCGGCCTCGGCCACATTGGTCACCAGGGCCGACAGGTTGTCGTTATCGCCGAACTTGATCTCCTCCACCGCCACCGTATCGTTCTCGTTGATCACCGGCACCGCACCGGCAGCCAGCAGGGCATCCAGGGTGGCGCGGGCGTTCAGAAAACGCTGGCGGCTGGCCAGGTCGTCGGCGGTCAGCAGGATCTGCCCCACCGCCAGCCCAAAGGGGGCAAAGGCTTCCTCATAGGCCCGCATCAGCCGGGTCTGCCCCACGGCGGCTGCGGCCTGTTTCTGGGGGATCGTGCGGGGACGCTCGGTCATGCCCAAGGCACTGCGGCCGGCAGCCACGGCGCCGGAGGAAACCAACACCACCTGGACGCCTTCCTTGACCAAGTGAGCTATATCAGCGCTGATCTGGCGAACCACGGCGTAATCCAGATCGCCCTGGTCGTCGGTCAGCACCCGGCTGCCCACCTTGACCACAATCCTGCGCACCTGCGGCAGCAGCTCTCTGCGCATCACCACTCCTCCTGCGGTGTGCTCCACAAGCGCTGCGCAATGGCATCCAGCAATGCCTCCACCCCTTCGCCGGTGGCCGACGAAATCGGGTAGACCGCGATACCGCGTTCCTTGAACCAGCCGCTGGCCGTCTCCAACTGCTCGCGGGCCGTGGGCAGGTCGATCTTGGTCAGGGCCACGATCTGGGCCTTGCCGCCCAACTCCTCGCTGAACAGGGCCAGTTCACGGTTGACCGCCTCAAAGGCAGCAAAGGGATCCGACTCAGGCAGACCGGAGATATCCACCAGATGCACCAGGATGCCGGAACGTTCCAGATGTTTGAGGAAACGGTGCCCCAGACCGGCCCCGGCATGGGCCCCCTCGATGATACCGGGGATATCGGCCATCACAAAGGAGCGGTAGTCCTTGTAACCAACCACGCCGAGGGAAGGGGCCAGGGTGGTAAAGGGGTAGTCGGCCACCTTGGGACGGGCCGCCGAGACCTTGGCAATCAGCGACGACTTGCCTGCATTGGGCAGGCCCAGCAGTCCCACGTCGGCCATCAGTTTCAGTTCCAGCCGCAGCTTGCACTCCTGCCCCTCTTCACCCGGCTGGGCAAATTTGGGGGCCTTGTTGGTGGCGGTGGCAAAGCGGGCGTTACCCTGCCCGCCACGACCACCCTTGAGCAGTACGATCCGCTGGCCATCCTCAGTCAGGTCGGCCAGCTCCTCACCGGTCTCAGCATCCTTGATCAGAGTGCCCACCGGCACCTTGATGATCAGATCAGCACCGGCGGCGCCGTGACGATCCTTACCCATGCCATGATGGCCGCGTTCGGCCTTCTGATGCTGTTTGTGACGTAGCTCCAGCAGGGTTGAAAGCGACTTGGTGGCCTCAAAAATCAGGTCGCCACCCCGGCCGCCATCGCCGCCGTTCGGCCCGCCAAACGGGATAAACTTCTCGCGCCGGAAGGAAACACAACCGGCGCCGCCATGTCCCGAGGCGCAGTGCAGGGTGACTTCATCGATAAACTTCATGCAATTACCCCTCCAGCCAGGCGCTGATCTGTTGTTGTCGCTCGGCCCAGCCAGCTCCGATACGTTCCTTGAGAAAGACCAGCAGGAGCGAATCAAACATCTGCAGTCCGGCCTCCAGCAGGTACATCCGCTCATAAAAAGCCGATTCGCGCTCTGACAACTCCTCGACCCCCTCCCGCTCCACCCTGACCGGCGGGCACTTGAAGGCGCCAAAGGTAAACAGCTCGGCGTTCAACACAAAGCGCCACTGCAGTTCATCTTTTTCAAGATAAATGGCGGCGCTGCTGATGGCCTTGCCGCTTTTAAGGGCCGAACGGGCCTCCAGGTAGCTGTCCTGGGAACCGCTGACCGCCACCTTCTGCGGACCACCCTCACCACCGCCCTGCAACTGAATCCGGTCGTCGATCCAGGCCGCAAACGGCGTGCCCTGCTCATTGGCACCGGGCACCTGCACCCTGAAACTGCCGCCTTCCAGGCCAGCCTGCAGCAGCCAGAGCAGAAACTCCTCCCCCAACCAGCGGTTGCTCTGGATCTCGTCCAGGGCGGCATCTGAACCGGCCTGATTCAAGGCGGCCAGCTGCTGCTGGCCGGCCTCATCCAAAAGCCCCAGCGCCCGGCGATAGGGATAGATCAACTGTGGGCGCAGGTTCTCAAAACTCTTGACAAACAGTTCCTCAAAACGCTCCATGGTCTTGGCGGAGACACTGAACAGGTTCAGCAGGCCGCTGTCCTGCTGCCAGGCCAGATCCACCGTGGCCGGGGACGGCAGGCTGCGAGTCAAAAGACCCAGCCGCACCCGTTCTTTAATCTCCTCCCGCTCCCGCTTGGGCGGGCGTTTCAACTCCGGCCGTTTGGCCAGATAATCGCCTTCAGCCCGGCCGATATGGGACTTGAGCAGCGCGGCCGGGATGCGGCGTTGGTCGCGGCGGTAGGTAAAGAACAGGTACCGGTCGCGCCAGAACGCAGCGACATTGTTGAAATCCGGGTCATCGGGCCGGTCGGTACAGGTCCAACCTTCGGCCTGTTCCTCGGCCGACTGTTCGATGGACGTAAAGATTCTCCCGCTCAGTGCGGCAGACAGCCACTCGAAGCGCTCCTCACGCGGCAGGTCACCACTGACCCGATACTGGGCAAAGCTGACAGTATTTGAATAGACTCCCATGCGGCTCACTCATCCCTTCTGATAGCACTTACTGCAGTGCCTGAAACTGTTATCACTAACCGTAGTTACGGTCAATTATCAATACCTTTTCCGTATCGCCGGCGGTCAGCTTGACGACAGCCAGCACCAGCGATAGAGTTCATGGCACACGCCAGACTGCAACGGCAGACACCAGAAAGGAGTCGAACCATGCGCACCACCACGATCCTGACCGCCTGTTGTATCCTGCTGCTCCCGCTGTACGCACCGGCAGCACACCATGAGGCCCCGCTGGTGCAGCAGGTAGAGAAGCCTGCCAGCATCCGGCCGGTCAAGGCCAAGCCAGCGAAAAAACCCAAGGCCACCAGCAGCAAAGACAAGCTCTCGGTGACCGGCTACGGCGAAGACCCGGGCGAAGAGACCCAGGAACGGCCGAACCCACTCAACCGGCAGGGGCTTGAGCATCCGAAGCCGGTCACATCACCGGTTCGTTAGGCTATTGCCCCAGCAGTTCACGGTAGACAGCCGGGCTGACGATGGACTGCCAGTGGCCGCTGGCCTTACCCAGTCGGGTGCCGCCCCAGAACAACAGCAGCACCAGCAGGGCAAAGACAATCCCCTGCAGGGTGTAGCGACCAAAGGCCCGCATACTCAAGGCGCTGTGTACCCGGCAGTGACTGATACAGCGCCAGCAGCCCAGGCATTCCTGCTGGTTGACCCGACTGGCATGCATGATATCCAGCCGCGAGGGACAGACCTGGTTGCAGACCCCGCAGGAGACGCATTGTTTGGGGTCGCGTTGCACCGCCAGGGGCGAGGCCAGCGCCACCAGCCCCAGCAGTGCGCCGTAGGGACAGAGATAGCGACAGAACGGATTGCGCAGCGGGATGGAGATCGCAAGCAGCAACGCTGCCACCGCCAGGGTTGTCATGGATGGTGAGCGGAACAGCTGCAGCAGCTTGACGTCGGACACGGCATGGTAGCCGCTGTAGAGAAACCCCTCCAGCGCCTCCAGCGACCAGGACAGGGCGGTAGCCAGAAAAAAGCCCAGCAGCACGTATTTGATCACCCGCAGACCGCTGTCAAGCCAACGGGGCGGCGCCAGGTTTCGCTGCAACTTGCGAAACCCCAGCTTCCAGAGCCACTCCGAGATGGTGCCGATCGGGCAGATCCATGAGCAGAAGGCCCGACGCAACAACAGTGCGATGACAACGATGGTGGTAAAGATCACCACTGCTGCCGGGTGGACCGGGTTGATGCCGCCCCCTTTCAGCCAGGCCACGGCACCATAGAGACCCGAAATCGGCAAAAAGGCCTCAATGGCAGCCGGACGAAGCGGCAACGGCCCTCCAGAGAACAACGCCCCCACAAAACGGACGAACTGAAAGCCGATCAGCAGGCTGAGCAGCAAAAAAACGATCTGGATCAGGCCTCGCAGCGGTTGAACATACCGATTGAACATCTGACCTCCAAACAGCACAGGGGCGACCAGCAGGCCGCCCCTGTCCGTTCGTAATTACAGTGACCGTATCAGTCTGCAGTCACGGCTACATAGCCAAAGCTGCCATCGGGACGACGCAGCAACAGACGGATAACTTCGCCCTTCTTGACCTTGCTGGCCAGCTTGGCAAAAGCCTCCAGGTTCTCAACCGGCTGCCCGTTGAACTCCAGCACCAGATCACCCCTCACCAGGCCAGCATCCTCGGCCGGTGTGCCGGGCTTGACCTCAGACACCACCACCCCTTTTTCATCGCGCAGCCCCAACTGGCGTGCCAAATCAGGGGTCAACTCACGCACACTGACACCGATGCCGGCGCTCTCCGGCGCGCTGCCCGGCTTGGCTGCCGCTGTCGCCTCCTTGCTCTGTCCCACCACGGCGGTCAGCACCTGACGCTTGGCCTTGCGATAGATCACCACCTTGACCGTCTTGCCCACCGGGGTGGCAGCCACCACCTTGGGCAGGTCGGTGTCACCGTTGACCGGGCGACCGTCGAACTCAACGATCACATCCTCTCGCCTGAAACCGGCCTTGTCGGCCGGTGAACCCGGTTCAACATGGGTAACGATGATCCCTTTATCCGAAGGGAGCCCCAGTGAGGCTGCCAATTTGGGGTTCAACTGGTCAAAATTGACCCCCAGATAACCCCGCACCACCCTGCCGGTGGTCTTGAGCTGTTCCACCACCGCCTTTGCCATGGTGCTGGGGATGGCAAAGCCGATCCCCTGACCACCGGCGATGATGGCGGTATTGATACCGATCACCAGACCTGCGCTATTAAAAAGCGGGCCACCGGAATTACCGGGGTTGATTGAGGCGTCGGTCTGAATGTAGTCATCGTAGGGGCCGCTACCGATCACCCGTCCTTTGGCACTGACGATACCTGCTGTGACGGTATGGGCCAGACCGAACGGATTGCCGATGGCCATCACCCACTCGCCCACCTCCAGCGCGTCGCTGTCCCCCAGTTCAACCGATGGCAACGGCTTGTTGTCGCTGATCTTGAGCAGGGCAATGTCCAGCTTGTCGTCGGCCCCACGCAACTCCGCCTTCAATTCACGGCCATCGGACAGCTTAACCATGATCTCGTCGGTGCCACCCACCACATGGTTATTGGTGAGGATATAGCCGTCCGAACTGATGATGAAGCCGGTGCCCATACCTTGCTGCTTGCGCGGCTGCTGGGGCATCTGCTGACCAAAGAACGGACCAAAAAACTCATTAAACAGATCATTACCCATGAACGGGTTGACCGGCCGGCCGCCAACCTTGGGCTTGATGTTCTTGACGGTGCGGATGTTGACCACCGTCGGCTTGAGCCGCTTGGAAAGTTCGACAAAATCAGGGCTGACCGTCTTGGCCTGCCCGCCTGACGGCACCGACAGCAAAAGCCCGGCGCCCAGCATGATACTTAGACACAACAGCCTGAACAAACGCATCGTAGAAACCTCCTGGTTGCTAGCCTTCGCGCAGCACATAGCCTTGGCCACGCACGGTATGGATCAACCTGCGCTCAAAACCTTTATCGACCTTTTTGCGCAGATAGTTGACATAGACATCGATGATATTGGTGAAGGTATCAAAGGTGTGTTCCCAGACCTGCTCGGCGATGGTCGTCCGGGAGAGCACCGTGTTGGGGTTGCGCATCAACAGTTCCAGCAGGCCGTACTCCTTGGCGGTCAGGTCTATCTCCCGTTCCCCGCGCCAGACCTGATGACTGACCGGGTCCATCCGCAGGTCGGCAAACACCAGCTCGGCCCCACGCTCCATCACACTACGCCGCACCAGCGCCCTAACCCGAGCCGACAACTCGGCAAAGGCGAACGGCTTGGTCAGGTAATCGTCGGATCCGGCATCCAGGCCAGCCACGATATCGTCGGTGGTATCACGGGCGGTCAGCATCAACACCGGCATGCTCCTGCCAGCCTGGCGCAGCTCTTTGACCACCGTCAGCCCGTCTTTCTTGGGCAGCATCACATCCATGATCAACAGATCGTAGGAGACGCTTTCAGCCATCTGAACGCCTTCAGCACCGTCATAGGCGACATCGACACTATAGCCTTCCTCCTCAAGCCCCCGCCTGATGAAGGCCGCCACCTTCTTTTCATCTTCAACCACCAGAATCCGCATGGTTCCCCCTCAGTAAGACTGTTGCGCACCGAGTCGCCGCAGTATTTCAGAGGCAGACTCTTCGATGGATTTATTGGTGACATCGATCATCAGCCAATCGGGATGACGCCGAAAGTACTGGCGGCAGAAGCTGATCTCCTCCTCCACCCGCTCATAATCGGCATAGCTGTTACGCATGCTCTGGCCCATGTTCACCAGGCGGGAGGTCCGGATCTCCACCAGACGTCTGGGGCTGATCACTAGGCCCACTACCTTCTTGGGATCGATGCGATCAAGCTCTGCCGGCGGCTCAATCCCTTTTACCAACGGCACGTTGGCCACCTTGTAACCCTTGTGGGCCAAATACATCGAAAGCGGTGTCTTGGATGAGCGGGAAACACCCACCAGCACCAGATCGGCCTTGTTCAGACCGCGGGTTTCCTGGCCGTCGTCGTGCTTGACAGTGAAGTTGACCGCCTCCATGCGCCGGAAATAGTTGGTGTCGATCTGGTGCAGCAGGCCAGGGGTGGACTGGGCTGCCGCCCCCAGAAAGATCGACAGACTGTGCAACAGCGGCGACAGCAGGTCAAAGGCCATCAGGCCATATTCTTCAGCAATGGTATGCACGGCAACGGCCAGATCAGTATCCACCAGTGTATAGACCAGCAGACCGCCGTCGACGGTCACCGTGGCCATGGCCTGCTGCACCTCCTGCTGGTTAGCCACCTTGCCGAGACGCACAATCCGCACATCACTGCCCCCGAACTGAGAAAGGGCAGCCTTGACCACCCGCTCGGCGGTCTCGCCGGTGGAATCTGACAAGACATAGATTGTTTTCATCGTGCGCCACCCACTCCCGTCGGGACAGCAACTATGCCAAAATTTTAATGAAAAAACTAGTCGGCTACCGTGGCTTTGTCAAGGTTTTTTGTTGTCAGGGCCCAGCCATTCTGCTACCTTGCGCCCCATTGTGAACCAAGGAGACAGCATGGCATCAGCATGGTATCAGGTCAGTTGCGACGTCCCAGCCCCCCTGGCAGAGGCGGTGGCCGACTACCTGTCTGAACGATCCGGTTGCGGCGTCTGCACCGACAACCGCAACGTGGATACCTTTTCAACCGACGATATCCCGACCAGTGACACGGTCACCATCACCAGCTACTTCAGCGTCCCCTGCCCGATCGAACAGCACCTGGCCGCCCTGACTGCCTTTCTAAACCAGCTGCCCTCGCAGCTGCCGGACTACCAGCCAACGCCACCCCAGGTCAGCATGATCGCCGAAGAAGACTGGGCCAGTTCCTGGAAAGAGCATTTCAAACCACTGCCGGTGGGCAAGCGACTGCTGATCCTGCCCTCCTGGGAGACACCGGCTCCAGACGAGACACGTCAAACCATCATCCTTGACCCCGGCATGGCCTTCGGTACCGGTGGCCACGAGACCACCCGGCTCTGCCTGGAGTGTCTGGAGCAGATCCTGGTTGAAGAACCCCGGCAGGAGGCCCCGCTGCTTGATCTGGGGACCGGCTCGGGCATCCTGGCCATCGCTGCGGCCAAGCTGGGTGCCACGCGGATCGACGCCGTGGATATCGATCCCCAGGCGGTGCTGGTGGCAGACGAAAACTGCCGCCTGAACCGGGTGGCCGACGCCGTTGCCTGCAGCACCACCCCACTGGAACAGCTGCCGACCGGTTACCGGGTAATCCTGGCCAACATCCTGGCCGAGGAACTGGTGCGGATGGCGCCGGAACTGACCCGCCGCCTGCTGCCGGGCGGACTGCTGGTGCTGTCCGGCATCCTGGCCGAGCGTGAACAGTATGTGATTGACGGTTTTGCCCCGCAGCCGCTGACGCTGGAGGCCTCACTGGCTGACGGCGAATGGCGCTGCCTGCGCTATCGGAAGCAGTCATGAGCCGTCGCCGCTTTGTGGTCAGCTCACGCAGCATCCGTGACGGCTACGGTTCCTATGACGGCCAGCTGCACCATCACATGGTGCGGGTGCTGCGGATGCGTCCTGGTGACGAGGTGCTGCTGGTGGATGAACAGGGCCGTCGCCACGAGGGGCTGATCGACCAGGTTACCCAGGAATGGACCGCCGTGCGGATCACCGCCACCCTGGAGGCGGCGCAATTTCCCGATGGCCCGGCCATCACCGTGATCCAGGGACTGCCCCGCGGCGAAAAGATCGAACTGGTGCTGCAAAAAGGCACCGAGTTGGGGGTCAGCGAATTCGCCATCTTCCGGGCCGACCGTTCGGTGCCGAAACTGGCCGGCGAGAAACTGCAGCATCGCCTGGAGCGCTGGAACAAGATTGTGTCTGAAGCGGCCCGTCAATCGGAACGCTTCGATCAGCCCGATGTGGCGTGGCATCCCACCGCTGCAGCCGCAGCTGCCAGCGCCGCCAACACCGACCTGAAGCTCTTACTCTGGGAGCGGGGTACCCCCTCGCCACTGCGTGAGCTGCTGGAGGGCCAGCCCAGGCCAAGCCGGGTCGCTATCGCCATCGGCCCTGAAGGCGGTTTTGAGCCGGGCGAGGCTGAAGCTTTTTCACTGTGGGGCTTTACGCCTGTAACCCTGGGCGAGCGGATTCTGCGTACTGAAACCGCTGCCCTTGCCATGACCGCCATTCTGCAGTATAAATGGGGCGATATCTAAGGAGGCCGTGCATGAAATGTCCCAAGTGTGGTTACATCAGCTTCGAGACCAGCGACAGCTGCCGCAAATGCTCCAATGACCTGAGCGCGTTTCGCCAGGCCCACGGCCTTACCCCGATCGTACTGCCGGCAGCGGTGCGGGCCAGCATGGCCAAATCCCTTGGCGCAGGAGAGGCGGAACACCAACCGTCCCAGGAACCGGCCAACGACGCCTTCACCTTTGATCTGCCCCAGCACGATGAGCCTGCGGCACCGGCTGCCCCCAGCGACCCCTTTGCCTTTGTCTCCGGTACGTCCGGCGCCTCCCTCGATACGCCAGCTCCGGCTGCCCAGGATCCGTTTGCCGAACTGCTGGAGAGCACCCCGACTGCGCCGAAAGCTGCCCCTACGCCACAGGAAACAGCAGGCCAGGGTTTTGAACTGAACAGCTTCTCCTGGGACGACACACCGGAACCGGCCGCTTCCGGCGCTGCACCCCAGCAGGCAGCCCCCAAGAAAACCGACGATGACTTCAGCAGTCTGTTTGGTGATCTGGGCAAACCTGAGTAAGCACCCCTGATCGGCAGTCCACCCATAGTGAGAATCAAAAAGAGCGGGCCAGCCCGCTCTTTTTGCATGGAGTAACCGTGCCGCCACGCATCAAGATACTGTCCGAGAGCCTGGCCAACAAGATCGCTGCCGGTGAGGTGGTGGAACGCCCCGCCTCGGTGGTCAAGGAACTGGTTGAGAACGCCCTGGACGCCGGCGCAACGGATATCCGCCTTGAGATCAGCAACGGCGGCCGACGGATGATCCGTGTCAGCGACAACGGCCACGGCATGTCCCGCGAGGACAGTCTGCTGGCCCTGGAACGCCACGCCACCAGCAAACTCGCCAGCGACAGCGATCTGGACTGCATCAACAGCCTGGGGTTCCGCGGCGAGGCGCTGCCGGCCATCGCCTCGGTAGCCCGGCTGCGCCTCAAAAGCCGCCAAAACGACAGCATCGAAGGAACCGAAATTCTGGTGGAGGGGGGCCGCATCAAGCAGGTTGCGGCCTGCGGCATGGCCCCCGGAACTGAGATCACGGTTGAGCAGTTGTTCTTCAATACCCCGGCCCGACTCAAATTCCTGCGCAGCACCGAGACCGAGGCGGCCCACGTCGGCGACCTGGTCGTGCGACTGGCCATCTCGCGGCCCGATGTGGCTTTCTGCTACATCAACGATGGCCGGGAACTGTTTCGCGTAACAGCCGGTGACCTGTTGCCGCGCCTGCAACGGCTGATGGCCCGTGGCACGCCCCTCTACCCCTTCGAGGGCGAGAGCGCCGCCGCCCTGGTCAGTGGCTACCTGGCCCCACCCAGCGCCAGCCGTTCCAGCGCCGGCTCCATCTTTACCTTCATTAATGGCCGTTTTGTCCGGGACAAGGTGGTGCAGCACGCCATCCTGCAGGCCTGGCGGCCAGTGCTGGAAAAAGGGCGCTATCCGCTGCTGGCCCTGTTCATCGAACTGCCCCTGGACGAGGTGGATGTCAACGTCCACCCCACCAAGCATGAGGTCCGTTTCCGGCGTCAGGCGCAGGTGCATGACACGATCCAGTCGGTGCTGTCCGAGGCCTTAAGCCGCTCCCCCTGGCTGCAGCACACGCCGGCTCAACGGACAGCCCCTGCCACCAGTGTCCCGCAGCGGCCCCTGGCCAGCCACCAGCAGGGGGTGCAGCAGGCCCTTGATCGCTTCATGGCTGATCCGCCGGCAGGCCCGACGTCACGTCAAGCGGTACAGGAAACGCCTCCCCCCTACGCCTGCTGCAAGCCACAGCCGGAGGCCACCGGCTACTTTGCGTCGCTGCAGGTGATCGGCCAGTTTCAGGCAGCCTACATCCTCTGCCAAGGCGACAACGAACTGGTGATCATCGACCAGCATGCCGCCTACGAACGGGTGCGCTTTGAACAACTCAAGCGGTCATTTCAGGCCAACGGCGTTGAATCACAGCGCCTGCTGCTGCCCGAAACCGTCGAGCTTTCCTTTGCCGAGGCCGACGCGGCCCGTCGCCACCGCCAGGGACTGCTGGCCCTGGGCTTTGAACTGGAGGAGTTCGGCGGCCAGACCTTCCTGCTGAATGCCGTGCCACGCATTACCGCCACCACCGAGCCGCTACGGTTGCTGCACGACCTGTTGGCCGACCTGGCCACCATCGGCGCCAGCGGTTCCTTTGAGCAGCTGCGGGACGATCTGCTGTCGCGGGTGGCCTGTCACAGCGTGGTGCGCGGCACGCACCCCCTGGACCGGCGTCAGATGGAAGCGCTGCTCACGGAGATGGACCGCACCGATTTTTCGGCCCACTGCCCCCATGGCCGCCCGGTCTCCCACACCATCACCCTGCGTGAGCTGGAAAAACTGTTCAAGCGGACATGAAACCACGGATCGTTGTCATTACAGGGCCAACCGCATCGGGAAAATCAGACCTGGCGTTGGAACTGGCCGAACAGCTGGATGGCGAGATCGTCTGCGCCGATTCCCTGACCATTTATCGTGGCCTGGACATCGGCAGCGCCAAGCCGACCCCGGAACAGCGCCGGCGTGTCCCCCATCACCTGCTGGACATCCGTGAGCCGACCCAACCGTTTACCGCCGCCGACTTTCGCACTGAAGCCAGCCAGGCCATCGACGACATCCTTACGCGGGGCAAACTGCCCCTGGTGGTGGGCGGCACCGGGCTCTACCTGCGGGTACTGCTGCGCGGACTGACCGACGCGCCGGGAGAGGATCCGGCCCTGCGCCAGCAGCTTAAAATGCGCGCCGACCTGCAGGGTGCAGCGACACTACTGGAAGAACTGCGCCAGGTAGATCCAGAGACGGCCGCCCGTTGCCATCCCAACAACCTGGTGCGCATCCTGCGGGCTCTTGAGGTGTGGCACACCACCGGCAGGCCGTTATCCAGCTTTCATGAGCAACACGGCTTTAGCGATCAGCCCTACGACGCCCTGCTGCTCTGCCTCGACCTGGTACGGGAGGAGCTGTACCGGCGCATCGACCGCAGGGTGGAGCTGATGCTGAACGCTGGCTTGGTTGATGAGGTACGTGGCCTGCTACAGGCCGGCGTGCCTGCCGATGCCAAACCGCTGCAGGCCATCGGCTACAGGGAGGTGCTGGCCCACCTGCACGGCGAACTGCCGCTGGAGGCCATGCTTGAGCTGATCAAACGCAACACCCGCCATCTGGCAAAGCGTCAGTTGACCTGGTTCCGCCGTGAACCTGACCTGCAGTGGGTTGCATATCCGCAAAACTCTGCTACTATCGCTGCATTCGTTGCTATGTTCTCGAGAGAAGGAGAGAGGCCCCATGTCCAAGACCCCCTTCAACATTCAGGATCAGTATCTGAACCAGTCCCGCAAAGAACGGGTCAAGGTGATCGTACGGATGATGTCCGGTGATGCCATCGAGGGGTATATCAAATCCTTCGACAACTTTTCGCTACTGCTTGACGCCGGCGGCGACATCCTGCTCTACAAGCACGCCATCGCCACCATCACCTCGGTGGACGGCACCTTCCGCCTGCATCACCAATAAC
>DFYU01000154.1 GCA_002383415.1 Geobacter sp. UBA4074 | reverse complement strand
CATCGCCGTATGGGCACGGGCCGGCAGTACCAGTGAATTCTACGTGGCCGGTGGCGGTGTTCACCCGGTTATCAACGGCATGGCAACCGGCGCTGACTGGATGTCGGCAGCTTCGTTCATCTCCATGGCCGGCATGATCTCCAACATGGGTTACGGCGGCGGCCTGTTCCTGATGGGCTGGACCGGCGGCTTCGTGCTGATGGCCTGTCTCTTGGCCCCTTACCTGCGCAAGTTCGGCAAATTTACCGTGGCCTCCTTTGTGCAGGAGCGATACTACTCAAAGTCCGCCTCCGCCGTATCGGTGCTCTGCCTGCTGGTGATGTCGATCACCTACATCATCGGCCAGATGACCGGCGTTGGAGTTACCTTCTCCCGTTTCCTGGGTGTTTCCAATGATATGGGTATCTACATCGGTATGGCCATCGTGTTCTCCTACGCCGTGTTCGGCGGCATGAAGGGCATTACCTACACCCAGGTGGCCCAGTACTGCGTACTGATCGTGGCCTACACCGTTCCGGCCATCTTCATCGCCTTCCAGCTGACCGGCAACCCGATCCCCCAACTGGGCCTCGGTTCCGACATCATCGGCACCAACACCGCGCTGCTGACCAAACTGAACCAGGTGGTTACCGACCTCGGTTTTGCCGAGTACACCACCTCGATGCCGGGCAGTAAGCTGAATATGTTCGCCTACACCATCTCGCTGATGGTTGGTACCGCCGGTCTGCCCCACGTCATCATCCGTTTCTTCACCGTGCCCACCGTGGCCTCGGCCCGCTCCTCGGCCGGCTGGGCCCTGGTCTTTATCGCCCTGCTGTACACCACCGCTCCTGCCGTGGCCGCCATGGCCCGTTACAACCTGCACGCCACCATGACCCCGGCCATCAAGACCGGCGGCGACATCTTTGCCCCGGAAGGCTCCCTGGCCTATGCCGACAAGCCGGCCTGGGTCGGTCGCTGGGAAAAGACCGGTCTGCTCAAGTTTGAAGACAAAAACAACGACGGCCGGATCCAGTACTATAATGACAAGACCAAGAACCAGGCCGTTGCCGACAAGGCCGCTGCTGCCGGCTGGAAGGGTAACGAGCTGACCGTCAACGCCGATATCATCGTGTTGGCCAACCCCGAGATCGCCCTGCTGCCCAACTGGGTTATCGCCCTGGTGGCTGCCGGCGGTATCGCCGCCGCCCTTTCCACCGCAGCCGGTCTGCTGTTGGCCATCTCGGCCGCCTTCTCCCACGACCTGATGAAGAACATCTTCATGCCTGACCTGACTGAAAAGGGTGAGCTGATGTCCGGCAAGATCGCCATGGTCTTCGCCATCATCGTGGCCGGCTACCTGGGCCTCAACCCTCCGGGATTCGCCGCCGGCACCGTGGCCCTGGCCTTCGGTATCGCCGCCAGTACCATCTTCCCGGTACTGATGATGGGTATCTTCAACAAGAAGATGAACAAGGAAGGTGCCATCGCCGGCATGCTGGCCGGCCTGTTCATCACCCTGTTCTACGTGTTTGCCCACAAAGGTCTCTTCTTCATCAAGGGCACCGAGTATCTGGGCCTGATCGGTGGCGCCAACTCCTTCTTCGGCATCACCCCGGAGGCCTTCGGCACCATCGGCGCACTGACCAACTTCCTGGTGGCCTACATTGTCAGCAAGATGACCCCGGCCTGCCCGGAGCATATCCAACACCTGGTTGAGGATGTGCGTACCCCCCGTGGCGCTGCCAAGACCGTTGAAGGCGCACACTAGGATTGAAGAGCATGCGCATCTGAATCAGTGGTGGTAAGTACAGGCCCCGCCGGTTTCCGGCGGGGCCTGTATCTATAAAGTTGTTGCCTGGTCACGTAGGCTCGTATACAAAAAAACATCTTACCCTTGGAGTGATGCAATGATCTTTGATGTGGCAACGGCTTTGATCTGGATTCTGTACCTGGCCCTGTTCCCGATGGCCTACTACTGGTTTCGCCGCGCTTGGAAGATTTTTATCAACAAGGATTACAGCGAAGTGGCCCTCAAAAAGGGGGTGCCGCCGGCCAACCCGGAAAAATGGGCGACCGTTACCGGTGTCGTTAATATTCTGGCAGGACTCGCTGCAATCTGGATCATCATCGGGGTTGTCCTGTTCATTGCCACCGGCATCCTGATCGGTCCGTTCGATTCCTTTGACGGCTGGAACGCCTATGCCGGCTCCACCATCTGGCTGAAGCTGATCATTGACTTCATCATCAAGCGTCAGGCCCACCCGATTGTCTGGGGCAAAAAGAAGGAAGCACCACAGGAACAATCAGGTTCTTAACCTGCTTCCAATATCATTTGTTGTTCGTGAAAGTTTGATCACCTGTAACACACCGTTGAGACAAAAAAGTAGGAGAGCAATAACTCTCCCAATCCATAGCCGGGGTACCTCATTCATGCTGACCACACTGATCATTGTCTTTGTTATTGCCTATGCCGCGATTGCTCTGGAGCATCCGCTGAAGGTCAACAAGTCCGCCTCGGCCCTGTTGGGAGCCGGCCTGCTCTGGACCATCTACGCCCTGTACACCGGTGATCACCACCAGGTGGGACACCAATTGAATGAGACCCTGGCAGCCACGGCCCAGATCGTCTTCTTTCTGATGGGAGCCATGACGATTGTTGAGGTGGTGGACGCCCACAACGGCTTTGAGGTGATCACCTCCCGGATCAAGACCACCAAGCTGTCCACCCTGATGTGGCTGATCGGCTTCGTGACCTTCTTCCTCAGCTCGGTGCTGGACAACCTGACCACCACCATCGTGATGATCTCCTTGATCAAAAAGCTGCTGGATCACCACGAAGATCGGCTGTTCTTTGCCGGTATCATCGTGATTGCTGCCAATGCCGGCGGCGCCTGGTCGCCGATCGGCGACGTGACCACCACCATGCTCTGGATCGGCGGCCAAATCACCACCCTGGCTATCATGAAGGGGGTCTTCATCCCCTCCATGATCAACATGCTGGTGCCACTGGCCATCACCAGTTACATCCTGAAGGGACGCCAGGTGGTCAGCCCTGCCAAGGTCGTTGAATGTGGGCACCGGATCACGACCACCCCCTTTGAACAGAACCTGATGTTTGCCATGGGGATCGGGATCCTGGTGTCGGTGCCGATCTTCAAGACCGTCACCCATCTACCGCCCTTCATGGGTATCCTGTTCGGTTTGGGTATCCTCTGGCTGGTGGGTGAACTGCTGCACAGCAAAAAAGAGGACGAGGCCAAGGAGCACCTGACCCTGGTGCGGGCCCTGAAGCAGATCGACATGAGTTCGATTGTCTTCTTTATCGGCATCCTGCTGGCGGTAGCCACTCTGGAACATACCCACATCCTGACCAACCTGGCCGGTTGGCTCAACAATACCGTGGGCCGCGAGGACGTGATCGTAACCATCATCGGCATGGTCAGCGCCATCGTGGACAACGTGCCGCTGGTGGCCGCCTCCATGGGGATGTACAGCATGGCCCAGTATCCGCCGGACAGCTTCCTGTGGGAGTTCATGGCCTACTGCGCCGGTACCGGCGGTTCGATCCTGATCATCGGTTCAGCAGCCGGCGTGGCTGCAATGGGCCTGGAAAAGATCCACTTCTTTTGGTACGTGAAAAGGATCAGCGGCCTGGCCCTGGTGGGCTATTTTGGCGGTGTGATCGCCTATATCATCCAGTACCGACTGTTTCATTAGTGGACAGACCATGACTCTCTTCAGCAGATCCGATACGCAGTCCGGCAAGCTGCCCGTTCCACGGGTCTGCTTTCCGGCGCGTGTCGTGATGCTGATGCAGCTGTTGCTGGGACGGGCGCCGCTCAGGCGCCTCTCTCAGTCGCTGATCCTGATCCTGCTGCTGATTTCCCCCCTGTCTTTCTCCACCGACAAGGTCACCAACTTCACCTATGAGTGCCCGGTTTCTGCCGGTTGCTCCATCAAGGACAACCGGAATGTCGGCATCCAGCTCCGACTTCCCCCGCTGACACTGCAGCAACTGCCGGACCCTGCAATACGCCATGCGCTGTCCTCGGCGGTGCGCCCTCCCCTGCTCAAACTCAGCCTCGACACTCCCAGCCGCGCGCCGCCAGCCTGATCTGCAGCACCCCATTGCCTTTTAGTCCGCTACTGGATCTGTTGCCTGCATAACAGATTCCTATCACGAACACTTATACGATGCCTCTGCCGATAGACCGGTTACAGGAGAGAACGTTATGAAATCCGTTCTGTTAGCTTTATTTGCAGTCTGTACGTCGGCACTGCCCGCCCTTGCATCCGGCGGTGACAATGAAATAATTGACATGACCCGCACCGGCATGGGGATACTCGCCTTGGTGCTGTTTGTGGTGGCCTACGGACTGGTGATGGTTGAAGAGCACCTGCACCTGCGCAAGAGCAAGCCGGTGATTGTGGCGGCCGGTATCATCTGGATACTGGTGGCCCTGGCCTATCAGGGCCTAGGCAGACCAGAGCACGCCCACGGCGCCATCATGCACAACCTGACCGAGTATGCCGAACTGTTCCTGTTCCTGCTGGCGGCCATGACCTACATCAACGCCCTGGAAGAGCGCAACGCCTTCCGGGCCCTGCGTTCCTGGCTGGTCAACAAGGGCTTTACCCTGCGCACCGTGTTCTGGCTGACCGGCCTGTTGGCCTTCTTCATCTCGCCGGTGGCCGATAACCTAACCACGGCCCTGCTGATGGGTGCGGTTGCCCTGGCCGTAGGCGGCAGCAATACCTCGTTCGTGGTGGTGGCCTGCATCAATATCGTGGTGGCTGCCAACGCCGGCGGCGCCTTCTCACCCTTTGGAGACATCACCACCCTGATGGTCTGGCAGAAGGGCAAGCTGCAGTTCTTTGAGTTTTTTGCGATCTTTGTTCCCTCGGTGGTCAACTGGCTGATCCCCGCCTTCATTATGAGCCTGGCGGTGCCCAAAGAAAAACCAGAGGTGGCTGATGAGGCGGTGCACATGAAGCTGGGGGCCAAGCGGATCATGGCCCTGTTTCTGGCCACCATCGCCACAGCGGTATCGTTTCATAACTTTCTGCACCTGCCGCCGGCGGTGGGGATGATGCTGGGGATGGGCTACCTCTCCTTTTTTGCCTACTGGCTCAAGATAAAAGAGCAACGCCTGCTGTCCGGTGATAACCCGCTGGACGTGACCGGCCACAAGCATGAGACCTTCGACCTGTTCCGCAAGGTGGCCAAGGCCGAGTGGGACACCCTGCTGTTCTTCTACGGCGTGATCCTCTGCGTGGGCGGCCTGGGACAGTTCGGCTATCTGGCCATGGTCTCGAAGTTCATGTACCTCGATCTTGGACCGACCACCGCCAACGTACTGGTGGGGATCCTCTCCGCCATCATTGACAACATCCCGGTCATGTTTGCGGTGCTGACCATGGACCCACAGATGTCCCACGGCCAGTGGCTGCTGGTGACCCTGACCGCCGGTGTNNCTGAAATGGACCTGGGCCATCGCCCTGGGCTATGCCGCCAGCATCGTCGTACACCTCTTCCTGAATGCGCGGCTGTTCACGCCGTAGCATACTGATACAACAGGCAAATACCGGCTTGGCTTGCCTTCATGTCAGGCTTGGGTATACTTGGCTGCGGGGAAGCTGCTTCCCCGCAGCCATTTTTGGAGATCCTTAATCACCCATGCGCATAGTGGCAGTACTTTCCATACCGTGCGGCCTGTTTGCCTGGTTTGCCCTGCAGATCGGCGCAGTGGCCAACGGCCAGCTCCTGCAAGGCTCCTTGCCTTGGCTGCCCACCCTCGGCATTGCGCTCTCGTTCCGGCTGGATGGCCTGGGCCTGTTGTTTGCCCTGCTGATCAGTGGCATCGGCGCGCTGGTGCTGCTCTACGCCTCATCCTACCTGCATGATGATCCCCACCTGGGACGTTTTTACGGTTTTATCCTGGCCTTCATGCTGGCCATGCTGGGTACGGTGCTGGCCGGCGACCTGATCACCCTGTTCGTGTTCTGGGAACTGACCAGCCTCTGTTCCTTTGTGCTGATCGGCTTCGACCATCAGCAGGAGGCCTCCCGCAAGGCGGCCCTGCAGGCCCTGCTGGTGACCGGCGCCGGTGGTCTGGCCCTGTTGGGCGGGATCATCCTGCTGGGACAGATGGCCGGCAGTCTGGAGCTATCAACACTGTTGGCCAGCGGCGATCAGCTACGCAGCCACCCGCTCTACCTGCCGGTGCTGCTGCTGGTGCTGGCCGGCGCCTTTACCAAATCGGCCCAGTTTCCGTTCCAATTCTGGCTGCCCAATGCCATGGCGGCCCCCACCCCGGTCAGCGCCTACCTGCACTCGGCCACCATGGTCAAGCTGGGGGTCTTCCTGCTGGCCCGTTTTTCTCCGATTTTGGGCGGCACAGACAGCTGGTTCATCGTGCTGACCACGGTCGGCGGCATCACCCTCGTGCTGGGGGCGGTGCGGGCCATCACCTGCACTGACTTGAAACAAATCCTGGCCTGGACCACGGTCAGCGCCCTGGGGATGCTGACCCTGCTGCTGGGTGTGGGCACACCGCTGGCCATCTCAGCCGCTCTGCTGCTGGTAACCGTCCACGCCCTCTACAAAAGCGCCCTGTTTCTGGCTGCCGGAGCTGTTGACCACGGCGCCGGCAGCCGCGACATCAACCGGCTGGGTGGCCTGGCCAGCAGCATGCCGCAGGTGGCCCTGGCCAGTGGCCTGGCAGCCCTCTCCATGGCGGGGGTTGTGCCACTGGTCGGTTTTATCGCCAAAGAGCTGTTTTACGAGGCCACCCTGCAGGCCCCGGCTGCCGCCGGTCTGCTGACGCTGTTGGCCTTTGCGGGAAATGGGCTGACCGTGAGCGCTGCCCTGCTGGCCGGCTACCTGCCGTTTTATGGCACCCTCCGGGATGCCGAGCTGCACCCCCACCCGGTTGATCTGCGGCTCTGGTTGCCGCCCTTGGTGCCTGCCCTGCTGGGGCTGCTGATCGGCCTGTTCCCCGGCCCGGCCGGACGTCTGCTGGTGGCCCCTGCCGTTGCACAGGTGGCCGGCAGTCCGGTGCCGCTTACGCTGGCGCTCTGGCACGGCCTCAGCCCGGTGCTGCTCTTGAGTCTGGCTACCCTGGGTGCCGGTCTGGCCCTGTTCAGCCTGCGCAGGCCGCTGCTGGGACGGCTGCAACCCAGCCAGCCGGGTGCCGGCTGGGATACGGAGCGCTTCTACGACTGGCTGTTGGCAGGACTACCCCGGCTGGCCTCGGGGGTAACCCTGCGGCTGCAGAGCGGTCGGCTGCGCTACTACCTGATGACGGTAACCGGTGTGGCGGTAGCCCTGATGGCCGGAAACCTTCTGACCAGCAGCACTGATGAACTGCACCTGTCCCGCCCGGACGGCAGTCTGCACGAGTGGTTAACCGCCCTGGTGATCCTGTCCGGCGCCCTGTTTGCCACCATCACCCGCTCCCGCCTTGCAGCCGTGGCCTCGCTGGGGGTGGTGGGCTACGGCGTGGCGCTGGTCTACATCCTGTTCGGCGCCCCTGACCTGGCCATGACCCAGTTCTGCATTGAGACCCTCTCGATCATCCTGTTTGTGCTGGTGCTGCACAAGCTGCCCCACTTTACCCTGCTCTCCAGCACCGCCTCGCGTCTGCGCGATCTGGTGGTGGCCCTGGGGATCGGCACGGTGATGACCATGCTGGTCTGGCGGGCCATTTCGCAGCCGCTGGTGCCCTCCTTAAGCACCTGGTTCATGGAACAGAGCCTGCCGGCCGGACATGGTCGCAACGTGGTCAACGTAATCCTGGTGGATTTTCGTGCCCTGGACACGCTGGGTGAGATCACTGTGCTGGCGGTGGCGGCCCTGGGGGTCTATGCCATGCTGAAGCCCAGCTCCGGCACAGGGGGGTCCGACTGATGCATTCCGTGATCCTGGCCACCGCTATCCGTCTATTGTTACCGCTGATGCTGCTGTTCTCGCTGTTTTTGCTGCTGCGAGGACACAATGAGCCGGGGGGCGGTTTTGTGGGCGGCCTGGTGGTGGCGGCGGCCTTTGCCCTCTACACTCTGGCCCACGGCGAAAAGGAAGGACGCCGCATGCTGCGGGTTGATCCGCTGCGTCTGGTGGCAAGCGGGCTTTTGGTGGCCCTGGTCAGTGGCCTGTTGCCGATGCTGGGGGGGCTGCCGTTTCTGACCGCCCTCTGGAGCAG
>DFYU01000101.1 GCA_002383415.1 Geobacter sp. UBA4074 | reverse complement strand
TGCAGGTATGGCTGTCCGCCCCGATCACAAGGTCCCCCGGCAGGACAATGCCCTTCTCGGGCAGGAGGGCGTGCTCGATTCCCGATTCGCCGCCTTCGTAGTAGTGCTCCAGGCGCTGCTCGCGGGCAAACTCGCGCACCGCCTTGGTCTGCATGGCCGAGCTGATGTCCTTGTTGGGGGTGAAATGATCCGCCACCAGAACCACCCTGCTGCGGTTGAAGACCTTCTTTCCCCCGGCCTTCCGAAACTCGTTGATGGCGATCGGCGCCGTAATGTCGTTTCCCAGAGCGATGTCCACCTTTGCGTTGATGATCATCCCCGGCCGGACTTCCCGGTGCTTCGTATGCTTGCAGAGAATTTTTTCGGTGATCGTCATGCCCATGGTGTTTACCCCCTCGAAGTTCTAGAGCCTCCTTACACGATTCCGTCTCTATTCTTCAACCTGAATTTTCGGAGAGTCACCCTTCATCCACTCCAGCCTGTTCAGCGCGTTGATGTAGGCCGTCGCCGAGGCGACGATGACGTCGGGGTGGGCGCCGCGTCCGGTGACCGTCTTGCCGTCGAACTTGAGCTGGACCGTCACCTCGCCCAGGGCGTCCGTGCCCCCCGTGATCGCCGTCACGGCATAGCGGACGAGGTCGTAATTCGTCCCGGTGATCTTGCGGATCGCATCAATGGTCGCATCCACGGGACCGTTGCCGAATCCCGCGTCCTGTACCGTATGTCCCTCCACCAGCATCTGCATCGTCGCCGTAGGAATGGCCACGTTCCCGCTGACGACGTTCAGATACTGAAGCTTGTACTTGTCCTTCAGGCGATAGAGCTCCTCGAAGATGATCGCCTCGAGGTCCTCGTCGAAAACCTCCTTCTTTGCATCGGCGATCTCCTTGAAACGGACAAACACCTTGTTCAGCTCCTCGGTGGTCAGATTGTGTCCCATCTTCTTCAGGTGTTCGGACACGGCGTGCCGTCCGGAGTGCTTTCCCAGGACGAGGTGGCTGTCGGAAATACCCACCGACTGCGGCGTCATGATCTCGTAGGTGATTTTCTCCTTGATGAGACCGTCCTGGTGAATGCCCGATTCATGGGCAAAGGCGTTCGCCCCGACGATCGCCTTGTTCGGCTGTACGGGAATGCCGGTGATCTGCGTGAGGAGCCGCGACGTCTGGTAGATGTGCCTGGTCTTGATCCGGGTCTGGAGATGGTAGAAATCCTTGCGCGTCGCAAGGGCCATGACGACCTCCTCCAGGGCGGTGTTGCCCGCCCGCTCCCCGATGCCGTTGATGGTGCATTCGATCTGCCGCGCGCCGGCCTTGACCGCGGCCAGGGAATTCGCCACAGCCATCCCCAGATCGTTGTGGCAGTGGGCGGAGATGATGGCCTGCCGGATGTTCCTCACCTTCGCGAAAAGATAGGCGATGAGGTTCCCGAACTCCTCGGGGACGGTGTAGCCGACGGTATCGGGAATATTAACCGTCGTCGCGCCCTCGTCGATCGTCGCCTCCACCATGTCGCAGAGATAGTCCCAGTCCGAACGCGTGGCGTCCATCGGCGAGAACTCCACGTTGCCCGTGAAGCCCCGCGCCCGTCGCACGGCTTCGCGCGCCTCCTTCAGGACCTGTTCGCGGCTCTTCTTGAGCTGATACTTAAGATGAATGTCGGACGAAGAGATGAACGTGTGGATGCGGGGATGAGCGGCTTCACGAACCGCCTCCCAGGCCCTGTCGATATCGAGGGCGTTCGCTCGCGCCAGCCCGGACACCTGGGAATTCTTGATTTCCCGTGCAATCTGGCGGACGGAATCGAAATCCCCTTCGGATGCGATGGGAAACCCTGCCTCGATTACATCCACGTTCAGTTTCTGAAGTTGCTTGGCTATCCTCAGTTTTTCATCAATGTTCATGCTCGCCCCAGGGGACTGCTCGCCGTCCCTCAGGGTTGTGTCGAAAATTCTGATGGTTTTAACATTTTCCATAAATAGCCTCCCTGTTCGCGTGACCCGATAATAAAAAAGCCTCCACCCCATCGAGGGGCGAAGGCCATGCTTCGCGATACCACCCTGCTTCGTCCGCTGGTACGGACCTCATTTCTCCCTTTACGCGGGGTACGGCTCCGGCTGATATATGTTTTCACCGAAGCGGCTCCAAGGCGAGTTCATTCCGTCTTCACACCGGTTCACACCACCCACCGGCTCTCTGGAGAAAAGAACTGGAATTACTACTCCTCTTCATTGCCTTTCCAATTGTGGACTTCATAATAAGAAAAAGCCGCGCCCGCTGTCAAGCTTCATTCCGTGATTCGTCATGGGCTGCGTTCTGTTTTGCCTCCCGATGGAGAGCCTTTTCAAGCCTCCTTCGCCTTGGATAAGTCATTACATATCCGACGGGACCGGAAAAGACATAGCAGATGAACAGCACAAACAGCATGACAACCGGCTCGGCCGCGATAATGATGAAGAGGAGTATGGCCAGCACAAGAAACACGAACGGCTGGCGCTTGATCAATTCCGGGTCCTTGAAGGAATAGTACCGGAAGTTGGAGACCATCAGAAAGGCAAGAAGATAGATGAGAATCAGTATCGCCAGCTTTTTGAAGGAACCCGGCCATCCGAAGTGATGAAACAGCAGAACCGTAGCGGATACCATGCTGGCGGCCGCCGGAATGGGCAGGCCTACAAAACGTTTGCTTTCCACCGTATTGACCTGGACATTGAAACGCGCCAGCCGCAGCGCGCCGCACACGACAAATAGAAAGGCTGCAAGCCAGCCGAGCCTGCCAAAGGGTTTCAGCGCCCATGCATACATGAGAAGGCCTGGGGCCACGCCAAAGGCAACGAGGTCCGCCAGTGAATCGTATTCGACCCCGAATTTGGAGGTTGTGCCGGTGAGACGGGCCACCTTGCCGTCCAGACCGTCAAAGATGGATGAAATCAGAATCCAGAGGGCTGCCGTATCATAGCTTCCGTTCATGGTGGCAACGATGCCGTAAAAGCCCGCGAAGAGACTGCCGGTGGTAAAGAGGTTGGGAAGGATGTAAATCCCCTTGCGCATCCCTTCCGACATATCGATCTTTTCCCCGCTCATGGCAAGCGTCCCAATACGGTTTCCCCTGCCACGGTTCGCTGTCCCGGTTTCACCAGGATGTCCGTTTCCGGCGGAAGATAGATATCCAGCCTGGAGCCAAAACGGATCAGTCCGAACCGCCGTCCCCGTTCCAGCATATCTCCCTTTTTGACATAGGAAACAATGCGCCTTGCGATAAGGCCCGCTACCTGAACGACAGCTATCCGGATCCCATGTCCAGTCTCGATTATCATGCCACCCTGTTCATTCTCGAAGGTAGCCTTGTCATCCCTTGCATCGTGGAATTTCCCCTTGAGGTAGAATGTGTCCGTCACCTTTCCGGAACAGGGAATCCGATTGACGTGGACGTCAAAGACCGACATGAAGATACTGATCTTGGTCATTTCCGCATCAAGGTGACTCTCCAGGGCGCTTCCCAGGTAGGTGATTACCCCGTCCGCCGGCGCAAGGACATTGTTCTCTCCCTCGGGAGGATTCCTTTGGGGGTTGCGGAAGAAATAGACCACAAAGAAGGTCAAGGCCAGCGCCAGGACAGAGGCGACCTTCCATGAAAGAAGCACCAGAACCAGCGTGATGATTCCAGCTCCCGCGATAAAGGGATACCCTTCCGCGGCTATGGGCGTATGTTGATTACGCATGCTCTTGCTACCTCGTAAAAGCCTGCTTAATATGAAAAGGCCGGATACGGACCCCCTGACGCTCTACGCTCCATGATCCGGAATCCGGCCTCTCCCGCATGGGAATTTCCCTAGTTCTTCGATTTGTCCACAATCTTCGAGGCGCCGATCCACGACATCATGGAACGAAGCCGCGCGCCCACCTCTTCGATGGGATGCTCCGCGGCATGGCGGCGCAGGGCGCTGAAGACCGGCTTGTTGGTCTTGTTCTCCAGCATCCACTCCTTGGCGAATTCGCCTGTCTGGATTTCGGCGAGGATCTGCCTCATCTCATCCTTGGTATCTTCGGTTATTACACGCGGACCTCGGGTCAGGTCGCCATACTCGGCAGTGTTGGAGATGGAGTAACGCATGTTGGCGATTCCGCCTTCATAGATGAGATCCACGATCAGCTTGAGCTCGTGGAGACACTCGAAGTAGGCCATCTCCGGGGCGTAGCCGGCCTCCACCAGGGTCTCGAAACCGGCCTTGACCAGTTCCACCGCGCCGCCGCACAACACGGCCTGCTCACCGAACAGGTCGGTCTCGGTCTCGTCCTTGAAGGTGGTTTCGATGATACCGGTGCGGCCGCCGCCGATGGCGCTGGCGTAGGACAGAGCAACCTCACGGGCCTTGCCGGAGGCATCCTGGAATATGGCGATCAGGTCAGGGATGCCGCCGCCTTTGACAAACTCGGAGCGCACCGTGTGGCCCGGAGCCTTGGGAGCGATCATGATCACGTCCAGGTCGGCTCGCGGTACGATCTGGTTGTAATGGATGGCAAAGCCGTGAGCAAAGGCCAGGGTGGCGCCCTTTTTCAGCTTGGGCTCGATCTCGTTGCGGTACAACTGCGACTGGAACTCATCCGGGGTCAGGATCATCACTACGTCAGCCGAAGCCACAGCCTCGGCGACGCTGGCCACTTTGAGGCCGGCATTCTGGGCCTTGACGGCTGAGGCGGAACCTTCGCGCAGCGCAACGGTCACATCAACGCCGGAATCCTTCAGGTTGCAGGCGTGGGCATGGCCCTGGGAACCGTAACCGACAATGGTTACCTTCTTGGATTTAATCAATGCAAGATCACAATCCCGATCGTAATACACATTCATAGCTGTTACATCCTCCTCAAAATATCCGGAAAACCGGTAATGAATCCACGACAAAACGAGCGAAATAAATACTATGTTTCCATATCCTTGTCAATCAGATAGCTGTTTTGCCCCCGGAACAGAGGTCATGTGTCAGCCACCCTGCAGAACAGAGGTTATTGAGCGGTAAGTCGCTGTAAAAACTCTCGATACAGCCACTTGCCGGCACGGTCACCATCGGCCTCGCCAACCACGATACTCTCCTGCACGCATTGACGATCGGACGAAACAACGAGAATGCTGCGTACATCACGTGGCGGCACATCGAGATAGAAACGCTTCGGCAGCCGATCCAGCATGGCATTGGTGTCCCAGCGGTCCACCAGGGCATTCCTGAACCCGGCTCGATAAGCATCAACGTCGCATATCCAGCGGCTGGGACGGAAGGTCAGATCTTTGAGCTGATACCGCGTTTCCCCCACCGTGCCGATCATCACCGGGTCCCCCTGCCAAGCGCCTTCATCCGGGCGCAGATTTAGCAGTGAACAACCACTCATCAGCACGCCCAAGGCCAACAACAGGCCATATCGCCGCATCCTGTTCAGCTTCATGCCATCCTCGTTAACAACAGCAGCAGGCTGATCACTAATGTCAAAGGCCGCCTGTGCTCGACACACAGGCGGCCTTACACGTAACGTCCTGAGCGAGAGGAATGCTACCCCTTCCAGCCTTTTGCGCCACGGCCGATGGCAACCGCTCCGGTTCGCACCAGCTCCTTGAGGCCCAGCGGACGTAACAGCTCCAGAATGGCGTCGATCTTGATCGGCGCGCCGGTGGCCTCGATGGTGTAGGACTTGGGCGTAACATCGATGATCTTGGCTCGGAAGATATCCACGATCCGCAACACCTCGGCCCGACTCTCGTCCTCGGCCGTGACCTTGATCAGGGCCATCTCACGCTCGATGGCGCTGCCGTCGCTGAAGTCGATCACCTTGATCACATCCACCAGCTTGTTGAGCTGCTTGGTGATCTGCTCCAGGATATTGTCATCGCCCCGCGTGACGATGGTCACCCGGGAAAGCCCCTCTTCATTGGTGGGGGCCACGGTCAGGGAGTCAATATTGAACCCCCGTCCGGAAAAGAGGCCGGAAACCCGGGCCAGCACCCCGAACTCGTTTTCCACCAGCACTGATATGGTATGACTATGGTGCATGAGCTTCATTTCCTCCGCTACGCTAGGCGTTCAGAACCATTTCATTCAGGGATGCACCGGCCGGAACCATCGGCAGCACCTTCTCCTCACGGGCGATCTTGAATTCCATCACCACCGGACCGTTGTGGGCCAGGGCCTCCTTGATCACCTGCTCAACCTCGGCCGGCTTTTCGGTCCGCAGGCCTTTGGCGCCATAGGCCTCGGCCAGCTTGACGAAGTCGATTGGCAACTCCATGCAGGTCTGAGAGTAGCGCTTGTCGAAGAAAAGCTCCTGCCACTGCCGCACCATCCCCAGGAAGTTGTTGTTGAGGATCACGATCTTGACCGGCAGACGGTTCTGGACCATGGTGGCCAGCTCCTGAATGTTCATCTGCACACCACCGTCGCCGCAGACGCAGATTACCTGGCGTTTGGGGAAGGCAGCCTGGGCCCCCATGGCAGCCGGCAGACCGAAGCCCATCGTCCCCAGGCCACCCGAAGTCAGCAGGGTGCGGGCATGGTGGAATTCGAAAAACTGGGCAGCCCACATCTGATGCTGTCCCACGTNNCGGTGGCCATGATGGCATCGTCGTTGGAGAGTTCACGCAGCTTCTGGATCACGTACTGCGGTTTGATCACGCTGGTGCTCTGCTTGTAGGAGATCGGATGCTTCTCTTTCCAGCCGCTGATATCCTCATGCCAGGCGGACAGGTTCTTCAGCAGCTCCTGCAGACCTGCATCCTGCTTGTCCAGCTCCAGCAGCATCTTGGCCAGCACGTCCTTGGTGTCGCCCACGATCGGCAGGTCCACCCGCACGTTCTTGCGGATCGAGGTGGGATCGACATCGATGTGAATAATCTTGGCATGGGGCGCGAAGGTGGCGATCTTGCCGGTCACCCGGTCGTCAAAGCGGGCACCCACCGCCACAATCAGGTCGGAATGGGTCATGGCCATGTTGGCGGCATAGGCGCCGTGCATCCCCAACATCTTCAGGGCCAACGGATCGTTTTCCGGGAAGGAACCTAGCCCCATCAGGGTGGTGGTCACCGGGAACTGCAGCCGACGGGCCAGGGCGGTCAACTCATCGGCCGCATTGGCCAGGATCACGCCACCGCCCACATACATCACCGGGCGGCGGGCAGCCAGCATCATCGAGATCGCCTTCTCCACCTGGCGCGGATGCCCACCCAGGTTAGGCTTGTAACCACGGATGTCCACACTCTCCGGCCACTTGAACTCGGCCTGGGCGATTTGGACATCCTTGGGGAAGTCGATCAGCACCGGACCGGGACGGCCGGAACGGGCGATATAGAACGCCTTGCGGACAATGGTCGGGATATCCTTGGGGTTGCGCACCAGGAAGCTGTGCTTGGTGATCGGCCGGGTAATGCCGATCATGTCCACTTCCTGAAAGGCGTCGTTGCCGATCAGCGGAGTGGGCACCTGACCGGAGATGATCACCATCGGGATCGAATCCATGTAGGCGGTGGCGATGCCGGTCACGGTGTTGGTGGCGCCGGGGCCGGAGGTGGCAATGGCCACCCCCACCTTGCCGGTGGCCCGGGCATAGCCGTCGGCGGCATGGGTGCCGCCCTGCTCGTGGCGGGGCAGGATATGCCGGATCTCCCGCACATTCATCAGTTCATCATAGATATTGATCACGGTGCCACCGGGGTAGCCGAACACCAGATCAACTCCCTCGCGCTTCAGGGATTCAAGGAGGATACGCGCGCCATTCATTTTCATACGAAAACCTCGATCAGTTTAGAAATTATTAGGGTTGCCGGTCAGGATGTTAACGACCGTGTACTGCACATCGCCGTTGGCGTCCACCAGCTTGCGCTGCTGGCTGACGTTGTCGAAAAAGACCTTGTAGCAGGCGCTGGGGGCATAGCTGCTATTCCAGTTGCTGAAGCAGAGCTGCCCCTCAGGGGTGATGTTCCAGTTGGCCTTAATCTTATCGCCGTAGGCACCCTTACCCACCACCACACCGCTGCGGTCAAAGTAATAGACCTTGCCATCGGCAGAGGTAACCGTATTGCCGACAAAGACATCCTTGACCTCACGGGCCGACAGCAACAGCGAGCTGGAATCACGCAGAGCCTGCTCATCGGTGGTGCAGGCTGCGACAGTCAGGGCCATAAGCAAAGCAGCACACAGGGCCAGTAGCTTTTTCATGGCAGGATACCTCCGTTCGAGTAGTAGTTAGTCCGCAGTTGTCACTGCGCCAGTATAGGCGGATGTCACCACCTTGGCATAACGTGCCAGCCAGCCGGTCTTTATCTTGGGCTCCGGGGCTTTCCAGGCTGCCTTACGGGCAACCAGGGTGGCCTCATCCACCAGCAGGTCCAGCTTACGGTTCGGGATGTCCAGCAGGATCCGGTCGCCGTCCTGCACCAGGGCGATCGGACCGCCTTCGGCCGCCTCGGGCGAGATATGGCCGATGCAGGGACCACGGGTGCCTCCGGAGAAGCGGCCATCGGTGATCAGGGCCACCGAATCGCCCAGTCCCAACCCCATAATCGCGGCGGTGGGGGCCAGCATTTCGCGCATGCCGGGGCCGCCCTTGGGGCCTTCGTACCGGATGACGACGACGTCCCCCCCTTTGATCTTTCCGCCGAGGANNGGCCTTCGTAGCGGATCACCACCACATCGCCCGATATCACCTTGCCCTCCATCAGGGCGGCCATGGCCAGTTCTTCCGAATCAAAGCAACGGGCGGTACCCTCAAAGAGCATCATCTTGTCCGAAACGCCGGACTGCTTGACCACCGCGCCCTTGGGGGCGATGGAGCCGAACAGTACCGCAATGCCGCCCTCTTTCTTGACCGGGTTGGTCAGGGGCCGGATGACGGTTTCATCGACATTCTCAATGCTGGCAGCCAGCTGACGGGTAGTCAGGCCGAACAGGGTCTGGGTATCATTGATCTTGTCCCCCAGCTGCTTCAGCACACCGCTGACGCCGCCGGCAATATCCAGGTCTTCCATGAAATGCTCACCGGCCGGGTTCATGGAGGCCAGCTGCGGGGTCTGCTTGGCCAGGACATCGAAGGTCTCCAGCGGCAGTTCCACACCAGCCTCGCGGGCAATGGCCAACAGGTGCAGCACGGTATTGGAGGAGCCGCCCAGGGCCAGATCAACCCGGATGGCATTCTCAAAGGCCGCACGGGTCATGATATCGCGGGGCTTGACATCGTTGTGCACCAGCTCAACGATCTTCTCACCGGAGGCAAAGGCGATCCGGCGCTTCATGGCCGATACCGCCAGGGCGGTGCCGCAACGGGGCAGGCTCATCCCCAGCGTCTCGGTCAGGATCGCCATGGTATNNTATTGGCGGTAAACAGGCCCTGGCAGGAACCCATACCGGGGCAGGCGTTGTCCTCGCAGACCTGCAGCTCCTTGGCATCAATCACCCCGGCCTTATAGCGGGCCATGGCCTCAAAGGTGTCGGTCACAAAGGAATAGGCCCGCCCCTCCCGCCCTCTCCCGCTCATCATCGGACCGGCGGTCACGATGATACAGGGGATATTCAGGCGGG
>DFYU01000148.1 GCA_002383415.1 Geobacter sp. UBA4074 | reverse complement strand
GACCTACTGATTACGAATCAGTTGCTCTACCATCTGAGCTAAAGTGGCACGTGAAGGCTTGTTTTTGTATACTAAAACGGTTGAACCGTCAATACTCACTGTCTTATGGAGGCTCGTATGTTCACAGTTGCGGCTGAGCTTGTGCGTACTGCGGAGGCGTTGATTATTACCGCCGGTGCCGGCATGGGTGTGGATTCGGGGCTGCCCGACTTTCGCGGCAACCAGGGGTTCTGGCAGGCCTATCCGCCCTATGCCCGTTTGGGGCTTTCCTTTGTTGAGTGTGCCAACCCGGAGCATTTTCGGCGTGATCCGGCCTTTGGCTGGGGCTTTTACGGCCATCGCACCAATCTGTACCGGGAGACCGTTCCCCACTGCGGATTCGGGATCATGCGTGACTGGATAGCCCAGCGAGATTTGCCCTGCTTTGTGGTGACGTCCAACGTGGACGGACAGTTCCAAAAGGCCGGCTTTGCTGATGACTGCATCCTTGAGGTGCATGGATCGATCCACTGGTTGCAGTGCCTACGGCCCTGTTCTCAGGTGATCTGGCCCAACAACGAACAGATCCCGGTTGATCAGGTCAGTATGCGGGCTGGCCATATCCCCCGCTGCCCGCAGTGCGGTGGGGTCAGTCGACCCAATATCCTGATGTTCGGCGACTGGTCCTGGTTGCCGGAGCGGACCCACGGTCAGGAAGAACGCTTTCAGGCGTTTCTGGCGCAGCATGCCGATGGTCGGATCGCTGTGATTGAGCTGGGGGCAGGCAGCGCCATTCCCACCATCCGGGCCACCTCGGAACGGATCGGCTGGCGCTATCCCGGCGCCACGGTGATCCGGATCAACACCCGTGAGCCGGAGATCGCCTCACCCCATATCGGGCTGGCCTGCGGTGCGCTGGAAGGGCTGCAGCGGATTGACGCCGCGCTGTAGAGAGTCGGCAGTTGGTTGACGGGTTGATTGCTGAGCGTTATAGTCCCGGTAGCACGAATGTAAAATCTGTGACACCAGGGGCATGCTATGCATATGGCAGACGCGTTGGTTTCTCCAGCAGTGGGGGGAACCATGTGGGCGGTTGCAGCGGGCGCAATTGGCTACAGCTCGGCGCAGCTCAAGCGTGGCAATGATCAACGCCGGGTGCCGTTGATGGGGGTGTTGGGCGCCTTTGTCTTTGCCGCCCAGATGATTAATGTTGCTATTCCCGGCACCGGTTCCAGCGGCCATCTGGGAGGTGGCCTGCTGTTGGCGGTGTTGTTGGGGCCCCACGGGGCGCTGCTGGCCATCTCTTCGGTGCTGATCGTGCAGGCACTGCTCTTTGCCGACGGCGGCCTGCTGGCCTTAGGGGGTAATATCGTCAACATGGGGATCATTCCGGCCTATCTGATCTATCCATTCTGTTACCGGCCCCTGGCCGGCCCAGCCCCCACTGCGTCCCGCCGTTCAGCTGCCATTATGATCGCCGCGTTAGTGGCGCTTCAGTCAGGCGCCCTGGCGGTGGTGCTGCAGACGACGTTGTCCGGCATCTCTGCCCTGCCGTTTGCTACCTTTGCGCTGTTAATGCAGCCGATACATCTGGCGATCGGTCTGCTGGAAGGGGTTGTCACCGCCGCTGTACTGACGCTGGTCAGTACAGCCCGTCCCGAGCTCCTTGCGTTGCAACCGTCGCCATCACCGGCAGGGCTGCCATTACGCAGGCTGCTGGTTGGCTTTTTTGCTGCAACACTCGTGATCGGAGGACTCGGGTCGCTGGCGGCTTCGGATAGACCTGATGGCCTGGAGTGGGCGATCCGGCAGGTGGCAGGCAGTGCTGAGCTGGCCAATCCCCAGCATGGTCTGCATCAGGTGATGGCCACGCTTCAGGAGCGGCTGGCACTCTTGCCGGACTATGGTTTGAGGCAGACAACCGCTCAGCAGTCTGCCGCGGGGCCGTCGGACGAGCGCTGGGGGACCAGTCTTGCCGGGCTGGTGGGCGGGGGCATCACCGTGTTGTTCCTGTCGCTTGGGGCGTTACTGCTGGGCAGGGGCAGGGGCAATCCGTGAGTGCTGCACGATGAGCTCTGGTGCCATCTTCGGCTCGTTGCTGGAGCTGCGTCAGCTTGACCTACTGGCGAGCGGTGATTCAGTGGTCCACCGCCTCGATACGCGGGTCAAGCTGCTGGCTGCGTTCGGCTTCATCCTGACCGTGGTTTCCTTTGGTCGCTACGAACTGAGCGGCCTGTTGCCGTTCTTTTTTGTTCCCTTGGTGGTCTGCGCCATGGCCGGACTGCCAGTCTGGCTGGTGGTGCGCAAGGCGCTCCTGGTGCTGCCGTTTGCCCTGTTGATCGGTGCCGCCAATCCGTTGCTGGATCAGACGGTGCAGCTGCAGCTGGGCACGGTTGGCATCAGCGGGGGCTGGTTCTCATTCACCTCGATCGTGCTGCGTGCCCTGCTGACTGCCGCCGCCGCCATCCTGCTGGTGGCAGTGAGTGGCGTTCCGGCCGTCTGCGAGGCCCTGGCCCGGCTCGGTGTGCCGCAACCACTGGTGATCCAACTGCTGTTCATGTACCGCTATCTGTTTGTGCTGGCCGAGGAGGCGGTCCACGCGTCACATTCCCGGGCGCTGCGTAGTTTCGGTCGCAGGGGGATGGGGCCGGGTCCCTTTGCGGCCATGATTGCCCACCTGCTGCTGCGCTCCTGGGAGCGGGCCGAGCGGATTCATCAGGCGATGCTGGCCCGTGGGTTTACGGGGCAGTTTCTGCCCAGCCGCCGCTGCCGTTTCGGTCTGCCTGAACTGACGGTGTTGCTGCTGTTTGTAGGGGGCTGCCTGCTGTTGCGCTTGGTCAATCTGCCGCAACTGGTGGGGGCGGCTGCCCTCGGTCTGTTTCAAGGGGTGGTTTGAGCGTATGAACCACCCGATCATTGCAGCTGATCAGCTCTGTTTCAGCTACCCGGACGGGACCGTTGCGCTCCGTTCGGTCTCCTTTCGCATCCGCCCCGGTGAGTCGGTAGCCATTATCGGCGCCAACGGAGCCGGCAAATCCACCCTGTTACAGCAGTTGAACGGCAGTCTTACCCCCACCACCGGACAGGTGCGGATCGGCGACGTGCCGGTAGCCCCTGCCACACTGCAGGAGGTGCGGCGCAGTGTCGGCATGGTCTTCCAACAGCCGGACGACCAACTGTTCATGCCCACGGTCTATGACGATGTGGCCTTTGGCCCGCTTAACCTGGGCATGAAAGGCGCCGACCTGGAGCAACGGGTCTGCCTGGCGCTTGATGCCGTGTCCGCCCGCCACCTGGCAGCCAAGCCGCCTTACCGGCTCTCGGCGGGCGAGAAAAAGCGGGTGGCCATCGCCACGGTGCTGGCCATGGACCCGACCGTGCTGGTGATGGACGAACCGACGGCCGGTCTGGACCCTTACGGACGGCGCGAGATCATGGGATTGCTGACCGCCTTTGAGCATACGCGGATCATCACCAGCCACGACCTGGACATGGTGGCCCAGGTCTGCAGCAGGGTGCTGGTGCTGCATGAGGGGGAGATCAGGGCGGACGGCGCCCCAGGTGATATCTTGACGGATACGGCGCTCTTGGCCAGCTGCCGGCTGGAGCCGCCGCTGTCGTTGCAGGCCTGCTGCGTCTGCGGCAGGTGATGGGTACGGTTAGTGACTTTCGGGGGTGGCGGAGGTCAAAAACAGCCGGCCGTGTTTGACCCCCTTGACCCCCAGTAGTTCATTGGCGATCCGGTTGATCTCGGCGCTGCTCCCTTTTAAGACCAGCACCTCCAGGCAGTTGTGGGCATCCAGGTGCACATGCAGGGCCGAAACCACCTGCTGGTGGTGCTGATGCTGCTGCTCGGTCAGCTTGTCGGCCAGGTCGCGCACATGGTGGTTGTAGACCATGGTCACCGTGCCGACCATCTCCTCCTGGCCGCTGGCGGTCTTCTCCTCCACCAGGGCGTTGCGGATCAGGTCGCGGATCGCCTCGGAGCGGTTCTGGTACCCCTTCTGACCGATCAGCCGGTCAAAGCTCTCCAAAAGGTCGCTGTCGATCGAGATGCCGAAACGAGTGGTGTCGCCCATGACCTTCCCCTCTCGTGCCTAAGCTTTAAACCGATAGAACAGGAACGAGGATTTTTTTGTCCTGGCTGCGGCAATCAAGGCAAGCCGCGGAGGCGTACGTTACGGGTACGTCGCACAAGGCTTGCTGAAGAGTGACGCGACCAGGACAGAAAAAGACGGTTCCTACCTTTTCATTGCTTCGTCCATGACCTTATAGGCACAAAACTCCCCACACATGGTACAGGCGCCATGCTCGGAGACCGGCGATTTGGCGCGGTACTCCCGGGCCCGCTCCGGGTCCAGGGCCAGCGCAAACTGGCCTTCCCAGTCCAGTTTCTTACGGGCGCGGGCCATGGCGTTGTCTTTTTCAATGGCACCGGGCAGTCCTTTGCAGATATCAGCGGCATGGGCCGCAATCCGCGAGGCGATCACGCCGTTACGCACATCCTCGATCTCCGGCAGGGCCAGGTGCTCCGAAGGGGTGACGTAGCAGAGGAAGTCGGCCCCGGCTGCCCCGGCGATGGCACCGCCGATGGCACAGGTAATATGGTCGTAGCCCGGCGCGATGTCGGTCACCAGCGGTCCCAGCACGTAGAACGGCGCGCCGTGGCAGAGCCGCTTCTGCAGCTGGATGTTGGTCTGGATCTGGTTGAGGGGCACATGGCCCGGCCCTTCGATCATCACCTGCACCCCGGCGTCCCAGGCCCGTTGGGTCAGTTCGCCCAGAATGATCAGCTCGTGGATCTGGGCCCGGTCGGTGGCGTCGGCCAGGCAGCCGGGACGGAAGCCGTCACCCAGCGACAGGGTGGCGTCGTACTCCTTGGTGATCTCCAGCAGGCGGTCGAAGTTTTCGTACAACGGGTTTTCCTTGTTGTTGTAGCTCATCCACTCGATGGTGAAGGAGCCGCCCCGGGAGACCACGTCCATGATCCGCCCTTCGTTCTTCATCCGCTCCACGGTGGAACGGGTGACGCCGCAGTGGACGGTGATGAAGTCAACGCCGTCGTCGAGGTGCTTGATGATCCCCTTGAAGATGTCGTCGGCGGTCATGTCAACCAGGGCCTTTTTCTTGACCCGCACCGTGTCGGTGGCGGCCTGGTAGAGCGGCACCGAACCGATGCAGGCCTTGGTTTCGGCCACGATGGCGCGGCGGATCTCATCCACCGGGCCACCGGTGGAGAGGTCCATGATGGCGTCGGCGCCATGCTTGACCGCCACCCGGGCCTTTTCCAGTTCTTTGGTGATGTCGGTGTCGTCGGCCGAGGTGCCGATGTTGGCGTTGACCTTGGTGCGCAGGCCGGCCCCCACCGCCAGCGGGATGCCGTGCTGGTGGGTCTTGTCGTTATGGCTGATGATGATGGTGCCCTTGGCAATGCCGTCGCGGATGAATTCGGGGCTGACCCCTTCGGCAGCGGCAGCGGTCTGCATCTTGTTGGTGATTATCCCTTTGCGGGCGGCTTCTAACTGGGTCATGGCGCTTGTTCCTTTGCGGCGAGATAATGGTTGACCGGTCCGTGTCCCTTGCCCATCGGGCGGGCCAGGCGGATGGCGGTGGTGATGAACTGTTTGGCACGGCGCACCGCTTCGGGCAGCGGTTCGCCCTGGGCCAGCAGGCTGGCGATGGCCGAGGCATAGCTGCAGCCGGTGCCGTGGGTGGCGCTGGTAAAGATACGGTCGGCAGTGAAGCGGTGGATCGTGCTGCCGTCGAACAGGATATCCTGGGCCTCGGCGCCGGTCAGGTGGCCGCCTTTGACCAGCACATTGGCGGCACCCAGGGCATGCAGGTCGCGGGCAGCCTGTTCCATGGCGACGATGGTCGTAATCCGGCGATTTAACAGCCGTTCAGCCTCCGGCAGGTTGGGGGTCAGCAGGTAGGCCTGGGGCAGCAGTTC
>DFYU01000064.1:2598-2902 GCA_002383415.1 Geobacter sp. UBA4074 | reverse complement strand
GGTCGACGTGGGCGATGATGGCTATGTTGCGGATACGCTCCTGCATTGGTGATTACTCCTTCAGAATGAAAAAGACGGGCGCAGGCCCGTCTTAAGGTTGCACAACAGTATGAAGAAAAACAGGACTGCTGACAATCAGTTTTTTGTGATAGCCTAATAAAATCATGGACAACGCCTTTACGCTCACCACAGACTACATCCCCCGCGGCGACCAGCCCCAGGCCATCGACGAGCTGGTGGCCGGCATCGAGCGCGGCGACAGACACCAGGTCCTGCTGGGGGTGACCGGTTCCGGCAAGACCTT
>DFYU01000064.1:1978-2444 GCA_002383415.1 Geobacter sp. UBA4074 | reverse complement strand
CGGTCTCCTGCATCTACGGCATCGGTTCGCCGCAGGCCTACCAGGCCATGCATATCTTCTTCCACCAGGGGGACGACTATGGCCGCGACACCCTGCTGAAGAAACTGGTGGAGATCCAGTACGAACGTAACGATACCGATTTTCACCGCGGCACCTTCCGGNNGGGTGCGGGGGGATGTGATCGAGGTCTTTCCGGCCTACGACAGCGAGCGGGCCCTGCGGATCGAGTTCTTCGGCGATGAGGTGGAGGCCATCTCCCAGATCGACCCTTTGCGGGGCGTCGTGCTGCAGAAACTGGCAAAGTGCGCCATCTTCCCGGCCTCTCACTACGTCTCCACCAAAGAGAACCTGGAGCGGGCCGTGGAGCAGATCCGGCTCGATCTGGAGGAGCGGATCAGATTGTTCAAGAGTCAGGGCAAGCTACTGGAGGCCCAACGGATAGAGCAGCGCACCTACTACGACATCG
>DFYU01000064.1:0-1948 GCA_002383415.1 Geobacter sp. UBA4074 | reverse complement strand
ACATCACCATCCCCCAGGTGGGGGGCATGTACCGCGGCGACCGCAGCCGCAAAGAGACCCTGGTGGAGTACGGCTTCCGGCTGCCGGCGGCCCTGGATAACCGGCCCCTGAATTTTCAGGAGTTTGAGAGCCGTATCAACCAGGTGGTGCATGTCTCGGCCACCCCGGCCGACTACGAGCTGGAACAGGCCGGCGGCGTGTTTGTGGAGCAGGTGATCCGACCCACCGGTCTGGTGGACCCGCCGATCGAGGTTCGCCCCGTGACGGCAGCCGAAGGCGGCGCCGGCCAGGTGGATGACTTGCTGCATGAGGTGCGGCTGACCGTGGCCCGGGGCGAGCGGGTGCTGGTGACCACCCTCACCAAGCGGATGGCCGAAGAGCTGACCAACTACTACCAGGAGCTGGGCATCCGGGTGCGTTACCTGCACTCCGATATCGATACCATCGAGCGGATGCAGATCCTGCGCTCATTGCGCTTGGGGGAGTTTGACGTGCTGGTGGGGATCAACCTGCTGCGGGAGGGGTTGGATCTGCCGGAGGTCTCGCTGGTGGCGATCCTGGATGCCGACAAGGAGGGCTTCCTGCGTTCCACCCGTTCGCTGATCCAGACCTGCGGCCGGGCGGCCCGCAACGTGGAAGGTCGGGTGTTGATGTACGCCGACACCATCACCCGCTCGATGCAGGGCTGCATCGACGAGACCGAGCGTCGTCGCGCCAAGCAGTTGGCCTACAACGTCGAGCATGGCATCACGCCGGAGACGGTCAAGAAGGGGATGCGCAGCATCCTGGAATCGATCGAGGAGCAGGACTACGCCGCCGTGCCCCAGGTGGCCGAGACGCTGGGCGACTACGGCGGCGACTTGAAGCAGATTCCGAAGCTGGTCAAAAGGCTGCGTAAAGAGATGCTGGCCGCCGCCAAGGAGCTGGATTTCGAAAAGGCGGCCGAACTGCGGGACCGGATCAAACAGTTGGAAGATGCCGAACTGAAGCTACGCTAGTTGTTCTACTGCAGCCTTGAATTCCTCCAGTTGACGCCTGAGCAACGCCAATCCCTCAGGCGCACCGCTGATGTCGCCGGTCTTGGCTGCAGCCTCGATGGCGACCGCCGTTTCACGCATCTGCATGGCGCCGATATTGCCGCAGGAACCTTTGACGGTGTGGGCCGCCACCCGTAGTCCGTCGACGTCTCTGGCAGTAATGGCCAGCTCAATCCCCTCCAGGCTGTGTGCGATACCGTTGTGAAACATGCCCATGAACTTGGGGATCAGTGCCTCGGCACCACCCAGACGCTCCAGCAGTCCGTCCCGGTCGTAGACCGGCGCTGTGCCGCTCTCAACTGCAGGCGTAACCGGTGGCGAGGACGGTGTTGGTGCAGCTGCCGCTGCCGCAAAAACGCTGCAGCGCCGCCACGATGGCGGCCGGTTTGACCGGTTTCGACAGGTAGCCGTCCATGCCGGCCTGCAGGCAGCGTTCCTGGTCTTCCTTGGCAGCATAGGCGGTCAGGGCGATGATCGGGGTACGACGGCGTCCTTCACTGCGCTCAAACTCACGGATCGCCATGGTGGCCTGCAGACCGTCCATCTCAGGCATCTGCACATCCATCAGCACCACATCGAACCGTTCTCTCCTGAAGGCCTGCAACGCCTCCTGCCCGTTCAGGGCCTCAACAAAGTGATGCTCCTGCTGCGACAGTACCGCCTTGACCAGTTCCCGGTTGACCTCAACATCGTCGGCCAACAGGACCGACAGCGTGGGCAGCGTATAGTGCCCGTCAGTCAGCGAGCAGGCCGGAGCCGGCTCCTGCTCGATCTCCAGGTCGGCCGGCGCCAGCTCGAACATGGCGGTGAAATAAAAGCGGCTGCCGGCCCCTGGGGTGCTCTCGACCCAGATCGTGCCGCCCATCAGTTCCACCAGACTGCGGCAGATGGCCAGGCCCAGTCCGGTGCCG
>DFYU01000017.1 GCA_002383415.1 Geobacter sp. UBA4074 | reverse complement strand
ATGTGGTGGAGCAGCTGGCCATTGATCGCGCCAAAGAGCTGTTCGGTGCCGAGCATGCCAACGTGCAGCCCCACGCCGGCTCCCAGGCCAACATGGCGGTCTACAACGCCGTCTGCCAACCGGGCGACACCATTCTGGGCATGAACCTGTCCCACGGCGGTCACCTGACCCACGGTAGTCCGGTCAACTTCTCGGGTCGTTTCTACAAGGTGGTGCCCTACGGCGTCTCCCAGGAGAGCGAGACCATCGACTACAGCGAAGTGGAGCGGCTGGCGGTCGAGCATAAGCCCAAGATGATCGTGGTGGGCGCCAGCGCCTACCCCCGCATCATCGACTTCCCGGCCTTCCGTGCCATCGCTGACAAGGTCGGCGCAGTGGTGATGGTGGATATGGCTCACATCGCCGGTCTGGTGGCCGCCGGGGTCCATCCCAGCCCGGTACCGTACGCCGAGTTCGTGACCACCACCACCCACAAGACCCTGCGCGGGCCACGGGGCGGCATGATCCTCTGCCGCGAGGAGTTTGCCAAGACCATCAACTCGCAGATCTTCCCCGGTATCCAGGGTGGCCCGTTGATGCACGTCATCGCCGCCAAGGCGGTGGCCTTCAAGGAAGCGTTGCAGCCTGAATTCAAGAGCTACCAGCAACAGATCGTCAAGAACGCCAAGGCGCTGTCTGAGGCGCTGATGAAGCGGGGCTTCAAACTGACCTCCGGCGGTACCGACAACCATCTGATGCTGATCAACTTCTCCGGTACCGAGATTACCGGCAAGGCGGCCGAAGAGGCGCTGGACAAGGCCGGCATCACCGTCAACAAGAATACCGTACCGTTTGAGACCCGCTCGCCGTTCGTCACCTCCGGTATCCGGATCGGTACTCCGGCCTGTACCTCCCACGGCCTGAAAGAGTCCGAGATGGATCAGGTGGCCGGTTTCATCGCCGACGCCATTGCCAATATCGGTAACGATGAAGCACTGGCCGGCATTCAGAAGCGGGTCAACGAGTTGATGAAAAAATTCCCGCTGTATGCCAATCGCTTGAAGTAAGGCACGCTTGTCGCAGTCCCCTGCAGACGGCCCGTTGCAGCCAGCGACGGGCCGTTTTGTCTGTTGTGAGTTGTCTGGTTTTGTGGTTCTATAGAGCACTTGACACCGCTAAGGAAATCCCTGACTGTCGTGACCGTTTCCCATCTCCATATCCAGGTTGTCTGCGCCGTGATCGAGCATGACGGACTGATTCTGGCCACCCAGCGTTCCAGCAGTATGTCGCTGCCGCTCAAGTGGGAGTTCCCTGGTGGCAAGCTGGAACCGGGTGAGTCGCTGCAGGACGGTCTGCTGCGAGAACTGCAGGAGGAGTTGGGCATTACGGTCAGGGTTGGGCAGAGGCTGGCTTCGGTCACCCATCGCTACCCCGGTTTCACGGTGACCCTGCATCCCTTTTGTTGTGATCAACTGAGCGGCACCATTACCCTGCATGAACATCAGGCCAGCTGCTGGCTGCCCCCCGCACGACTGCGTGAACTGGATTGGGCCGAGGCCGATTGGCCGATTATCAATGCGCTGGCAATCCCGTGATGAACTACGTTGCTGATCTGCATATCCACTCGCCGTTTTCCCGCGCCACCAGCCCTGACTGCAGTCCGGCCGGTCTGGCCGCCTGGGCGCGCATCAAGGGGATCCAGATCGTCGCCACCGGCGACCTGACCCATCCCGGTTGGCTGAGCCGTCTGCAGCAGGAACTGGAGCCTGCCGAGCCGGGCCTGTACAGGCTGAAGGACGAGTCATCCATACCGGCCATGCTGCCCGGTCTGCCGCCCAATGATGCACCGGTCAGGTTCCTGCTTTCGGCTGAGATCAGTTCAATCTACAAACGTCACGGCCAAACCCGCAAGGTGCACAACCTGCTTTACCTGCCGGATTTTGCCGCTGCCCAGTGTCTGAACGCCAGGCTGGCCGGAATCGGTAACATCGAGTCCGATGGCCGACCGATCCTGGGGCTGGACAGCCGCAACCTGCTGGAGATCATGATGGAGGCATCCAGCGACGCCTTCATGGTGCCGGCCCATATCTGGACCCCCTGGTTTTCGCTGTTCGGCTCCAAATCTGGTTTTGACAGCATTGAGGAGTGCTTTGGCGATCTGAGCGAGCACATCTTCGCCCTGGAGACCGGTCTCTCGTCCGACCCGGACATGAACCGGCTGATCTCCGGGCTGGACCATTGCGCCCTGATCTCCAACTCCGATTGTCACTCTCCTTCCAAGCTGGGGCGCGAGGCCAACCTGTTCAACACCGGCTTTGACTTCTATTCACTGCGGGACGCCCTGAAAGAAAACCGCAAGGATCGTTTCGTCGGCACCATCGAATTCTTTCCCGAAGAGGGCAAATACCACTTTGATGGTCATCGTGACTGCAAGGTCTGTCTTGATCCCCACGAATCCAGAAAGCTGTGCAATCGCTGTCCGGTCTGCGGCAAACCGCTCACCATCGGTGTCCACCACCGGGTGCTGGAGCTGGCTGACCGCGAGAAGCCGCTGTACCGAGCAGATGCTCCCGGCTTTCATTCACTGATTCCGCTACCCGAACTGCTGGGGGAACTGCTGCAGGTGGGGCCGGCCTCCCGGGCGGTCAACGATCAGTACGCCAGGCAGATTGCCCGTTTCGGTTCTGAATTTAACCTGTTGCTGCACACCCCGCTGGATCAGCTGCGGGACTACGAACCGCTTTTAGCCGAGGCTGTGGGCCGGATGCGAGAGGGCAGGGTGCTGCGGCATTCCGGGTATGACGGTGAATTCGGCACGATCAAGGTTTTTGAGGAGGGTGAACTGGTACAACTGACCGGCCAAACAAGCCTGTTTGGCGAACCAGCCGGACTCAAGCGTGGCCGTAAAAAAACAACGGAAAAGGTGCCATTGCCGGTCTTGCCGCCCCTTGAACTGACCAGGCCAGAATCGGTGTTGCCCAGTGGTCCCAATCAACAGCAGCAGGCTGCCATTCAGGCCGGTGGACGACGGATTTTGGTGGCGGCCGGGCCCGGTACCGGTAAGACCTTTACGCTCATCTCCCGTCTGGCACGACTGCTGGAACAGGGGGCAGATCCAAGCCGGGTGGTGGCGATCACCTTCACCAACCGGGCCGCCGATGAACTGCGTGAGCGCTTGAAAAAACGGTGTGGTGCGGCGGCTGAACGGGTCTTTGTCGGCACCTTTCACCGCTTTTGTCTGGAGGGCCTGCGGGCTGCCAATCCCGATCTGGCGGTGGTGGGACCTGAAGAACGCGAACGATTGCTGCGGCGACTGTTTCCAGAACTGGGGGTGAGTGAGCGAAGCCGTCTGACTGCTGAACTGGCCGCGCACTTCCTGCGCAGCGCAGCTCAGCTGAGTGAACAGGTGCAACGCTATGTGGACGAGTTGTTGCGCCTGAACGCCATCGATCTGGATGCCGTGGTTCCGGTCTTTGTGCAACTGCTGGCCGTTGACCCGCAGTTGTGCGAACAACTGCATCGGCAGGTGGGCTATCTGTTTGTCGATGAATTCCAGGATCTGAACCGTTCGCAGTACGATTTGGTACAACTGTTAGCCCAAGGGGCCGAGGTGTTTGCCATCGGCGACCCCGACCAGGCCATTTACGGCTTCCGTGGCAGTGATCTGCGCTATTTCTTCCGTTTCGCCGAAGAGCTGGGCACGGTACTGCTCTCGCTCAGCACCAGTTACCGTTCTGCTCCGGCCATCGTGCAGGGGGCCACGGCGCTGATCAGCCGCAATCTGATTCGCAGCGGTCTGCCGCTTCAATCAGATCAGAGCTGTCCGTCCAATGGCGTGATCGAACTGCACAGCGCGCCGTCACCAGCAGCCGAAGCTGAACTGATTGTGCGACGGATTGAAGAACTGCTGGGCGGTATCGAGAGTTTTTCGCTGGCAACCGGTCGGGGGGGGGATCAGCAGACTGGTGGAAGTCTGGGGTTCGGTGACATCGCAGTGCTGTTCAGGCTGGGACGTCAGGCCGAAGAGCTGTCCGTTGCCTTGAATCGCCGCGGCATTCCGTTTCAGCTGGTGGGCGCTACCCCGTACTACCTTTCACACGGTCTGCGTGCGGCCTATTACTTTATCCAGGCCGCCGCTGGCAGTCAGAGTATGGCCGAATGGCTGGAACTACTGGCAACCTTAAAAGGTGTGGGGACCACCACGTTGCAACGGCTGGATGCTCAGCTGCCGCTGCAGGGAGATTTTTTTGCCGCAGTGGGACAGATCAAGAAACCTGCTGCAGTCCTGAAGAGTGCGTTAGCAGAACTTTCCAGCCAGCTGGAGCGCTTCCGCCGGGATGTCACCAAAGGTGGCCTGGGGACTGCCCTGGAGCCTGTGCTGCGCTATCTGGAGCTTGATGCAGTCGGTGAAGGAGAACGTCGTCTGCTGCAGCTGGCTAACAGTTTTGGAACTGATCTGGCCGCCTTCAGCCAGCACCTGCGTCAGTATGCCAGCGCCACGGTTTATGACCCGCGGGCCGAGGCGGTGACGCTGATGACCTGCCACAGCGCAAAAGGACTGGAGTTTCCGGTGATTTTTATGGTGGGACTGGAAGAGGGAATCTTTCCCTGTACTCTGATGGGTCCGCCCGATGTGGAAGAGGAAAGGCGGCTGTTTTATGTGGGCCTGACCCGCGCTTGTGAGCGGGTGATCCTGACCTCAGCCCGGCGACGTCCCTGGGTGGGCAACGGTGAGCTGCATACCGCTTCACGTTTTATCAGCGAACTCCCGGCTGAGCTGCTGACCCGGCCGGAGCCGCAGAAAGCGCGCCGTAAACAGGAGGATGCAACGGTTCAGCTGGACCTGTTCTGATGACGGCCGGAGTTGATATGCCCTGAAAAAGCGAAAGGCCCTGGTTCCCACGCCAGGGCCTTTCCGTATTTCATGGCGGAAATACGTGCCTTTAGGCCTTTTCAGGCACCGCCTTTTTCACTGGGCCGTTGCGACGGATGGCGGCGGCAAACTCCATCCAGAAGACGAGGTAGATCGAGATCATCAGCGAGAGGCCGATGTTCTGGTTCTCTGCGCCCAGTGCCTTGGCAAGAATCGGTGAAGCAAAACCGGCGCCAAGTGTTCCGGTAACCCGCTCAAGCAGGTAGAAGATCGGCAGGGTCAGCAGGGTGCCCACCACCATGATCGAGATGCCGGGCAGACGCTTGACCCAGTATTTGGGGGAGAAACCGTACATCCGCATGAAGATCACCACCCAGATGATCCAGACCGAGTAGTCGACGGCGGCGTCCGGCAGGGCCAGCTTGTTCTTGACCAGCGCGATCTCCAGTACGGTAACGGCACCCAGCAGGGTGAACATCCAGTTGAACTTCTCCGAGGCCTGGGTCTGCCAGTTGCGGCTATCCGGGGCTGGAGCCTCGTTGTAGGAGTGATTGTGGGTGCCCAGGGCCGAGAACAGGATGGCAAACCAGATGCCGGCGTTGTGGAACAGGAGCGAGGCATGGTTGCCGGAGACGTTGGCGATGCGGGACATCGGGTCGCGGATGAAGTCGGCGGCGATCCGCATCAGGAACAGGTTCACCACCACGGAACAGGCGATGATCACCGCCAGGGTGAACAGGCGTCGTGGCAGCAGGTAGGGGTCCACCCGATCAGGGAAGCCGATGATGAAGGCCAGCCAGATCAGGAACATAATCAGCGGAATGCCGTAGGTGATGCCGTAGACCGAGTTGCCGGCAAAGTCACCGTGCTGGGCGTAGATAATCAGGTTATTGCTGGGATCGGCATCGGTGTTGGCAGCGGTGACTACATCCTTGGGCATCTTCTTCAGGTGCGGCAGCAGGCCCATGGCGTACCAGCCGTGGTCACCCTGGGTGGTGTCGACGATCCAGTAATCGTTGCCCATCATATCGTCGAGACCTTGGAACATACGCATGCTGAAGGCGGCGCAGAGGATACAGACCACCAGCAGCAGGGCGGCGTGAGATAGTTTCATCGGCATGACGGATCTCCTAGTCTTTGTGGGTGGTCCAGAACATCGACACCGCATTGGCGGCAAACAGGCCGTAGAGCCACATGGTGTTCCAGGCCGGGCCGGACCAGTGGCTGCCGTGACCGCCACCGATGACGCCGGCAGCGACAATGATACCCACCATGGCGGTAAAGGACACCATGGCAACGGCACGCAGGATGGAGCTGTTGCGCCAGGTGTGGCGTTCAAGCTCCTCAATCCGCTGCATCAATTCAAGCTCTCTCTGGGTCATGTTTCTTCTCCTTTGCGCTCGTAATACCGATAAACAGCAGGGATACCATGAGGGCTCCCACAATAAGTACAGGGTGCAAGCTGGTGGACAGATGATAGAGCATGGTCGTTTCCTTGGGCGTTAGGCCGGTACTGCCGTCAGGGTACTGGTCAGTGGTACGCGGTCAGCCAGTTCCAGGTATTTGGCGCATTCAGTAAACTGTTTATTGCAATAGCGGATGATCATGTTCACGTCGTGTGGGGATATGTAGCCGCATCCCACATCGCACAGATCGTCGTTTAAACCGTAATATGGACAGATAGGTCTGTTCTGCATGCCTTCTACTTAGCAACTGCTATGCCAGAGTGAAATAAATGCTTTTTGTCTTGTAACATGCTGAAAATATGGGTAAATGTATAAATGCTCATGCGGTGCTGCAATTTGCAAAGTTGCAAATATGGTTTTGGGCGATTAACTGAATTGCAAAATTGCAAATGAGGGGAAGGGCACAGAAGGGTAAACCCGCCAACGTGCCCCGGATGTCAGGCAACGCTGGCGGGTTGTGGGTGTGGTGCAGCTGGTATGCTCAGCGAATGACCAATACGCCGTCTGCAAGTGCGACTGAGATGGTGCCGCCATCCGCCACCTGACCGGCGATGATGGCCCGGGCCACCTTGGTCTCCAGTTCGCGCTGCAGGTAGCGCTTTAAGGGGCGAGCACCGTAAACCGGATCGTAGCCGGCCCTGGCGATATGTTTTAGTGCCTCATCACTGATATCCAGGGTGATCCGGCGTTCTTTCAGTCGTTCAATCAGTTGTTGGGCCAGCAGACCGGCGATTTTGGTCACTTCGTCCAGGTGCAGCGGTTTGAACA
>DFYU01000004.1 GCA_002383415.1 Geobacter sp. UBA4074 | reverse complement strand
GCTATACTGTCAAGCTCAGAGCAGAATGCTTGGGCGTCCGTGCCGATCTTTTCCAGATCAGTGTTAGCGTCGATATTATTGCGGGTTGTAAACTGTGCCAACAGGTCAGTATTTACAGCTATCCGCCATTTAATCGCTGGGTCTAACCCGCCGAAAGAAAGATTGCCTGATGCGGCCTCCATAATTATGCCTGTGAGGGCGATTACGCCGCCCAGAGGCGTCCCACTCGCAGCGCCGCCAAGCGCCATGCCGCTGCCGATTTGCCCTACCGTGTTTTTTACCGAATTGTCGCTATCCTTCACCGAATTGTCACTATTCTCAGCTGCGTACGCTGGAATACACACCGAGATAACAATAAACCACACAAAACCAATTGCTAATTTTCTCAAAAAGTAATCCTCCTTAAAATTGATAGAAATTAAGTTCATTTGTTTCGCTATTGAATATAATCGTAACTTAAAGCAGGGATGATTTCCAGCGCTACAAGCAGGGTCTCTGGAATTTTTTAGGTCTTTTTCAATGAATAAGACAGGGCACCCATATGAGGGACCCCGCTGGTCTGTGCCGATGATCTTTCTTTCAGGCTACCGGTTGCAGCTATCACGACTGACGGTCAGGCTGTGTTTCTGCCGCGCGCCAAGCCCGGCATATATGTCTACTGGTGCTTGGAGATCAATTAACGTTCGGTATACATGTCTACCGGAAAACTCGGTATATATGTCTACCGGTACCACTTGTCCATTACTTAAGGTCTCCTATGCAGGGTAATTTGACATGCTGCATGACACCTGTTATGGTAATCAAGTGATAACCATAGTCTTTTGAATACCATTGGGGGCCTTTATGCAGTCCCTTACTGACCGCCAGCAGCAGGTGCTGTCATTCATCACCTCATACATCGACAACAACGGCTATCCACCGTCCCAGCGTGAGATTGCCGGGCATATCGGCGTCAGCAGCACTCTTGCAGTGATGAAACACCTGGATGCCCTTGAGAAGAAGGGCTACCTCAAGCGGGAATCAACCTCCCGTGCCATCGCCCTCACCACCCCAACCACCGAGACTGCCTCGTTGCCGATCATCGGCACGGTCCGGGCCGGACAGCTGACACCTGCGGTGGAGGATATCCAGGGCTACCTCTCCCTGGATCGTCTCCACCTGCATGGCGGCAAGTTCCTGCTGCGGGTCAAGGGTGATTCTATGATCAACGCCGCCATCTGCGACGGCGACCTGGCCCTGGTGCGCCCCCAGCCGACCGCCGAGAACCGCGACATCGTGGTGGCCATGGTGGAAGGCGAGGCCACCCTCAAGGAGTTCCACCGCGAACAAGGGCAGATCCGTCTGCAGCCCAAGAATCCCAACATGGACCCGATCATCGTCAAGGAAGGCTCCGCAGAGGTAACCATTGTCGGCAAGGTGGTGGGCATCTTCCGCAGCATGGCCTGACAATGGAACGAATCCGTGAACCGATACGGGTGGCAGTGGTCTTCGGGCCGGGCCGGGCGATTAAGCCGGTCTGGTTTGAGTGGAGGCGACGTAAGCATACCATTACCCAGACCACCTACAGCTGGTCGGACAGGGTAGGGGATGACACCCGCCTGCACTTCTCCGTAACTGACGGCGAGGCGCTGTTTGAACTGGTCTACAGCACAACCAGGCAAAGCTGGGAACTATTGAATCTGCAGGCGGAGTAAACCGACCAAACAGTCGCACTTGGTAAGCGCACCGTTTCTTCGTTGCTGACGATAAAGCGCAGTTTGGTCTGGTGCGCCGTACTGATAATAACAACAGAGACTTACTTTGTCTGCAGGCGGAGTAAACCGACCAAACAATCGCACCTATGACACGCTCCATTATCCACCTTGATATGAACGNNGGCAAGCCGATCGCCGTGGTGGGCGCCAGCCACCGTACCGTCATCACCACCGCCTCCTACGAGGCCCGCGCCTTCGGCGTCAAGACCGGCATGGCCATCTGGGAGGGCAAGCGGGCCTGCCCAGAACTGATCATCGTCCGTGGTGACAACAAGAAGTACACCCATACCTCCTCGCAGATCACCGCCATGATGCGAGAGTACACCCCCCTGGTGGAGGTCTTCTCCATTGACGAGGCCTTCCTGGATGTCACCCACTCCCAGGCCCTCTATGGCCCGGCCGAGACCATCGCCTATCAGCTCAAGGCCCGCATCAGGCACGAACTGGGCCTGACCTGCTCCGTCGGCATTGCCCCCAACAAACTGCTGGCCAAACTGGCCAGCGACATGCAAAAGCCGGACGGCCTGACCGTGATCCCGCCGGACCGGGTACGAGAGATCCTGGAGAAAATCCCGGTGGGTGATCTGTGCGGGGTCGGCAAGCGACTGCAAAAACAGCTGGCTCTCTACTGCAACGTGCACACCTGTGGTGAACTGGGCCGTGCTGACGAAGGGATGCTGACTAGGCGATTCGGCATCATCGGTAAACGTCTGAAAGAGATGGGCCAAGGGATCGATGACAGCCCGGTGGTGCCGGTTGAAGAGGAAGAGCAGGTCAAGAGCGTTGGCCACTCCATGACCCTGCCCAAGGATGTGGAGAGCCGTGACGATATCTTGAAGCGCCTGCTGCAGCTCTCGGAGATGGTCGGCAGACGTGCCCGGAGGTACGGCCTGGCCGGCAAGACCCTCAGTGTCCAGGTGCGGCTGGGGGACTTCTTCAGCAACTTCCAGAAGCAGACCACCCTCAGCACACCGATCAACTTAAGCGATGACATCTACCAGACAGCGGTCAGGGTGTTTGACAGCATGGGCATTGACCAGCCGATCCGCCTGTTGGGGATCAGCCTGTCAAACCTGTACGAGCATGAGGGGCAGCAGATCTCACTGTTCGAGACAGACCGCAAGAAGGAACAACTGACCAGGGCTATGGATGCGGTCAACAATAAGCTGGGCGACTTCAAGGTGACCTTCGGCAGCCTGCTGGATGAGCAAGAGAAAGGCTCACACGTCATCTCCCCGGCCTGGCGTCCGGAGGGGATCAGGAACGTGGGGGTGGAGTAAGTGGAGATTGTTGGATACAGCTTGTATGTGTCATCGTGACAAAGCAATTGCCCTGCAGAAGTGGCTTTAGAGGGCTGGCTGGCGTTACCAGCAGTGTACTTGATATGAATAGTTAAGCATAAAAAAAGATTCCATCGGTGTGTCAAGGTCTATGGTGACATCAGAAGCCGCAGTAGCCGCAGTATAACCTTTGTCTTTACACATTTTCTCCGCGTCTTTAAAAATGGCGCCAAAAATGGCTGAGCGTTGTTCGTGAATCCAAGTGTCAAGCCGTTTCCCCGCACTGTTAATGGCGATAAGGTTAGCGGATCTGTACCCGAAGCTTGCGTCGCTAAATTTGGCAGGGGCAAAGTGGATGGGCAGCGATCCCATATAAATTTGGGTGTAAGGTGGAATTGGCTGGTTGGGTTTGTTTGCGCTCGGACTGCTTTTGGACGGAGCAGCAAAAGCAGTCTGTTGGAGCATGGCGATGGTTACAAGTGCCAGGAAAAAAAGCGTTTCCTTGTTAATCATGTTGAGCCTCCGCGTTTGCTTGTAAAATTAAAATATATCAAATAATTTGAGGCTGTACTAGATAACTGAATTTGGTCTAGGATGGTTTAGTGCCAAAAAAACCAATAATTACTCCTGAATTCAAATTGCAAGTGCAC
>DFYU01000136.1 GCA_002383415.1 Geobacter sp. UBA4074 | reverse complement strand
TGTCGGTGCGGGCCATCTTGACCAGGTCGCGACCGTACTTTTCCAGTGCCTCGTAGGTTTCCTCAGGGTTGGCCGAGGTCACCCGCTGGTTGCCCCGCACCTCGGAGAGGGCCGCCAGCAGCTTGTCCTGGGTGATGCGGTACTGTTTCAGCAGTTTGCCGGACGGGCTGGCCTCGCCTTCGGCCATCAGGGCCAGCAACAGATGTTCCACCGAGACGTATTCGTCTTTCAGCCGCTTGGCCTCGGCCTCGGCCGCTACCAGCAGGCGGGAGAAACGTTGCGAGACGTAGATCTTACCCGGTTCTGCGCCAGGGCCGGATACCCGCGGCCGGCGATCCAGCTCTGCTTCGGCCGCCTTTTGCAGCGTTGGCAGATCAACATCCATCTTGGTCAGGATACGTGGGATCAGGCCGTTTTCCTGGGTCAGCAGGGCCCACAGCAGGTGCTCACCATCCACCTCCACGTGGCCGTAGCTGGTGGCCTTGGCCTGGGCTGCGGCCAGCGCCTCCTGTGATTTTTGGGTAAAGCGGTTGATGTCCATGGCGGTCCTTCCTTTCATCGGCGCTTGTGGCGCCTAGTCTATGAGGTAAGCACGGCCTGTGGATAAGTCAAGGTGCGGAAGGTGCAACAGAAGAAAAAACGGCTGCCCGTAGTGGGGCAGCCGTGGGGGACGGCTCAGGCTGCCACCACCCGGTTGCGGCCGGTATGTTTGGCGTGGTACAGGGCGCCGTCGGCGCGGGAGATGACCTGCTCGATGGTTTCACCCTGTTTGAGCTGGGCAACGCCGACACTGATGGTGACGGTGAGAGTCAGTTCTTGATCCTCAGTAGTGAAGCAGGTGGTGGCGATGGTGGCCCGCAGCCGTTCAGCCAGCTTGAAGGCCTGTTCTTCGTCGGTTTCAGGAGCCACCACCAGAAACTCTTCACCACCGTAGCGGCAGGCGATGTCGTAGTCCCGCAGGGCGGCCATCAGCTTGACCGCCAGTTGCGTCAGCACCATGTCGCCGGCGTTGTGGCCGTGGCTGTCGTTCAGTTGCTTGAAGTGGTCAATGTCAAACAGGATGAAGGAGAGTGGCAGGCCGGTGCGTACGGAGCGGGCCATCTCCTCCTGAATCCGTCGATAGGCCTCGCGCCGGTTGAGCAGGCTGGTCAGAAAGTCGCGGTTGGCCATCTCTTGCAATTGTTGTTCGGCCCGGTTCAGGTCACCGATGAAGACCCGCGAGATGTAGCGGATGATGGCGTAGATCAGGGCGATAATGCCAAAGGCGATCAGGATGATATAGACGCGGTTGATCTTGATCTGTTGCAGCATTTCGCTGGCCGGCATGCTGACGCTGATGCCACCGCGGATGTCGCCCTCCCGATAGCCCTGGTGGGCATGGCAGCGCAGACAGGGCTTGGTGGTGACTAAAGGTGCCATGTAGCGGAAAAAGGTCTGTTGCCCGTCGCCTTCAAAGGAAAAATATTCCCGTTGGCCCCGGTTGAAAGACTGCAGCGCCGCCTGTTCGAAACCATCGGCCCGGTTGTTGGGGTTCAAGGGGGTCAGGCTGGTGATCTTGAAATGCACAACGCCCTTTTCGGCTGCCAGTTCAGACAGCTCGCGGGTCATCAAGGCCGGGTTTTTGAGCGTGTAGGCAATACCGTCCTGGTCATTGATCACCACCTTGAGGCCAGGGATCTTCTGCAGGTAGGGGTTGATCACCGTATCCGGCGTCACCTTGACATAGACGCCGCCATGCTTGGCTGCCCATTCACGGGTGATGACCACCTCTTTGAAAAAGGCCTGCCCCTGTTTGAGCAGCTGGTTCTTGATCAGGGCGTTGGAGCGGTAGCTGAAGCCCCAGAAGACCGATAGCACGATCAGGCCGATGATCAGGAAGATGCCGGTCAGATATTTTCTGACAAAATCCGAACTGCGTGACGTCTGATGCTGGTGGTTTGGTTCAGGGCTCATGGTGTCTTTTCTCTGACAGAGGATGCAATCCTTATAGCATTGGCAAGGTAGTCTGCAAGCACTACAGCGTTGTTTTCAGTTCCGCGATCAGGCCGCCCAGGAAGTCATAGCCCTTTTGCCAGAAGCCGGAACTTTCGATGTCGATACCGGCCAGCTTGGCGGTGTCGGCCGGCGACAGGGCTCCGCCTGACTCCAGCAGCGCACGGTAACCTGGTTTGAAGGCATCACCGGTTTCACAATACTGCTGATACAGCGCCAGCACCAGCAGTTCGGCAAAGGTGTAGGAGTAGCAGTAAAACCGGCTGTGAATGAAGTGGCTGATGTAGGACCAGCCCCAGCTATAGGCCGGGATCATCTCTACGGCGTCACCAAACAGTTTACCGTTTTCCTCCAGCCAGATCTGGCTGATCCGCTCGTTGGAGAGCAGGCCCTGTTGCCGTTCCTTGTGCAGCCGCAGCTCAAAACGGGTCAGTACGGTCTGGCGGAAGGTGGTGGCGATGATATCCTCAATCTTAGCGCACAAGAGCGATTTGCGGACCTCCGGGTCCTGCTCCGTATCCAGCAGCATGCGGGTCAAGAGCATCTCGCCAAACACCGAGGCGGTCTCAGCCAACGGCAGCGGGGCATGGTAGTTCAAGCTGTTTTGCTTCTGGGACAGCACGAAGTGCAGGCCATGGCCTGCCTCGTGGGCGATGGTGGCGATGTCCCGCAGGTTGTTGGTGAAGTTCAGCAGCAGGAAAGGCGGGTCCACCGGCGAGATGCCCATGGCAAAGGCACCCCCCGACTTACCGGGCCGGGGCAGTACATCCACCCGGCGTTCGTCGAAGAAGGCCTGCACGATGGCGCCAAATTGCGGGTCAAATTCCCGGTAAGCCGCCACGGTCAGATCGCGGGCCTCCTCAAAGTCGTACTTCTTCTGCACCTCGGCCACCGGTGCATAGACATCGCAGTTGCGCAGCTTATCCATGCCAAGCATTTTGGCCTTCAGACGGAAGTAATCCTGTGCCAGACCGTAATTGGCCTCGGTGGTCTGCATCAGGTGCTCCACCGCCTCATCGGTCAGTTCATTGCCGATGTTGGTGGGCTGGATGGGTGAACCGTAACCGCGCAGTTCCATCTCCTGGCCATGATCCAGGGCCATGGTGTTGAATACGGTGCCAAAAACCAGGGCATTGCCCGATTCGGCATGTTTTTCCAGGAAACAGGTCTGGGCGTTGTAGCGCACGTCCGGGGAGGGGTGGTGCAGCAGGGACAGCAACTCCTCGCCGGTGAACT
>DFYU01000053.1 GCA_002383415.1 Geobacter sp. UBA4074 | reverse complement strand
AGTTTTCGGTCACATCGCCGTGCTCGAAGATGAACGGCCCACTCTTGTCCATGTGGCAGCGGGTGCAAGTGTCCCGCACCGTGGAGCCTTTCAGCAGTGCGTTGTGGGGCGATCCGTGGGGGTCGTGGCAGTCGAGGCAGTCCATTTTCTTTTCGCGCACCGGGTGGTGGGAGAAGAGATTGAACTGCGTCTTGACGTCAGGATGGCACTGGTAGCAGAGTTCGGCCATCTGGTCGTGGTTGACCTTTTGCTGCGGTCCTTCGTGCAGGCGGTGGCAGGAGAAGCAACTGACGTCATGCATGGCGTGTACACTGGTGGGCCAGTGCGACAGGCTGGGGGTGGAGGCGCTGCTGTGGCAGCGCAGACAGATCAACGACTGGGCCTGGGCCGGCAGACTTTTCAGATCGAGCAGGGTGGCCTTGTCGCAGCTGGCCTGGTCGCCGTGTTGCTTTTTTGCCGCCTCCAGGTTGGCAATGGCCAGACTGCCCGGCCCGTGGCACGATTCGCAGTTGACCAGCGGCAGTCCGGTTTCGGCCTTGATCTGTTCGCCGTGCACGCTGTGCCGGAAGTCGTCGGTCAGCTTGTCATGGCGGTGGCACTGGGCAACGCAGTTGTCGGTGCCAACGTAGTCCGCATCAATCCGGCCGACGATCAGCTTTTCGTACTCGGCCACCGGCAGCAGCGGCCGCGAGACCTTGCCGTTGCAGGCGACCAGCGTCATCAGGGTCAGCAGAGAGAGGAGGGCCAGCTGTCGGCCAGGAAAACGATGCACACGAAACTCCTTAACCGTTGAAAAACAGGTAGGGTGAACGGTTGGTGAACAGCTCCCGTCGTCGATAGATCAGGTGGCTGACCCAGGCGATGGCCGCTACCGTGGCCAGGTTGGTGATCACCAGCGAATGCGGATCGACCGGCATGCCCTGCACCCGTTCCAGCTCCTGACGGGGAAGCCAGATCAGGGTCACCAGGGTGTTGACGATCTCAAACAGGTTGTAGCTTAAGAGCAGGTACCAGGTCAGCCGCTGACGTTGCCATAGGCCCAGGAACAGGTACAGGCAGCAGAGCGAGTTGACGGCGATGAAGATCCGGGCAGCGGTATCTTCCAGCATCAGGCCGAACAGGGCGATCGGCTGGCCGTAGCTGCCGAGGCTGACCAAGAGCAGGAACAGGTACAGACCGGTCAGCATGATCAGCGCCTGGGGACGGGCCTGCTCGTCTTCGGGTAACTGGTCAGTTGCCAACAAAGCACTCAGGCCTTTTTCTTGTGCATGTCGCTCAACGCCACACAGAGCACGATCACCAGCAGGATGAAACCGACAAACAGCCAGTCAGCCAGGCTGAATCCGAACATATCAACACCTCCCGCCAGCCGGAGCCGTCGCCGGCAGCTCCCGCTGAAACTGTTCCAGCAACCCGGCGACTTCCGTCATCGGAAACTGGTCGCAGAAAACCCGATCGGCCAGCACGTCTTCGATGATCGCCACGGTTTCATGGAGGTCGTCCTGGCGCAACTCCAGGGCAACGGCCAGGGCGGTCAGGTAGTCCACCGGCGGCACCTTGGGCAGCTCCGCCCGCCGGATCGCCTCGATCCGTGCCTTGAGCCGCAGTTTTTCCGGCTCGCCGCAGCGGGGCAACAGCGGTTCCCAGACCGCCAGCGCCTGCTCGTAGTGCCCCAGCACGTAGTGGGTCTCGCCGAACTGGTAGGCGGTGGCCAGATCCTCCGGTTCGAGCTCCAGTGAGCGGCACAGGTGTTTCTCGGCCCCGTACCAGGCCTGCACCGCCAGGTGCAGGGCATCCAGCCGGCTACCCTTTTCCATCAGGGTGCGGCCGATCTCTCGCCACAGGCCGGCATTGGCCGGCTCCATCAGGGTCATGATCTTGAGCAGGGTGACCTTGCGATCCAGGTAGGGGGTATCCACCTGCTTGGCATCCAGCATGATCGCCTCGCCGCCGATCTCGGCGATGATATGGGGATAGGCCTGCTGCAGCACCGCGGCGTAGCGGACGGCGAAGGCGCAGTCCGGGTTGATGCGCAGCGCCTGGAAGATGCCGCGTCCCACCTGGTCGTAGTTCGGCGTGCCGGACTCCACCACAGCGCGGTAATCCTCGTCCAGGAGCGGCAGCGGCAGGTTGTCCCAGGCCAGGTCCACGGCGCCGTCGCGGCCGGTCAGCCGGTAGTCGGCCACTGGTTGGAAATAGCTGATCCCCGCCAGGGGGGTCGGTTCGAGAGTGGTGTCTGCTGCGGCTGTCACTGCGCCTCCTGTTCACGCCCGGGAAAGGTGTCAATCCCGGCGTCGGTCCCGATCATCTTATAAATCTGCACACCGTCCCACGGTTCGTCCAGAATGCCGTCGTGGATGGCCCAGCTGCGGCCCCGCACGGTGCGTTCCATGCCCGGCATCCGGAAGGGTGAAGAACCGTCCAGCCGTTTGAACAGACGACCGCCGGGCTTGAATTCACGGTCGATCTCCAGCATCAGCCGTTTGCCGGTCAGATAGTCAAAGCCGTAGCGCTCGTAGCGGATGGCGTTGTCGTAGGAGAGCGGCTCGGCAATGATCATCTCCATCCCCAGGCGGTCGGTGAACCGCTCCAGTCGCGGGAAAAAATCACCGAACAGGCGCAGGCCCCGTCGGGTCTGGTTGGGATAGAGGCCGGCGGCCATGGCCCGCAGCTCCTCCGGCAGGTTGCGGCCGTGGGAAGTGAAGTAGTTTAACGTCCCGGCTTCGGTCACGTCAACCGCAAAGCGCGGCGCCGTGGGGTCGGCTATGATGCAGAAGGCGAACTCCATCTGGTGGTACTGGCTGTCGGCCAGCTCTACAAAGAAGGTGGTGTCGGGCGCCTCCGGCCGGTGGCGCACCTCGATCCGCACCAGACCGAGACCATCCGGCGCGATGACCTGCACCAGTCGCTGACCGTCAAGGTTGCAGAGGGTCTGCGGGTCGATCTGCAGCAGGCTCAGCAGACGGGGTGGCAGCAGGCCGGCATAGACCGCCTCCTTCTCTGCTACCGGCAGGCGGTTGATGGCGGCCAGGGTAGTCAACGGCTGGCCGTCACGGTCCTGCAGTGGTTGGTTAGCGGGTAGCTTGGCCATGGTCAGCGCTTCCGCGCCAGGTCGCCACCGATCAGGATCGGGAAGACGGTCTTCCTGATGGCGGCGATACTTTTTTCAAGTGCGTCCAGGGCCAGCAGCCGATCATGGGGATCGGCCCAGTGCAGGGCGTCCAGCAGCATACGGTGGGGGTAGCCCCGATCGTGGATCTTGGTGACAAAGGAGGCCGGCAGGCGGGGGGGCAGTTCCACGCCGTTCATCGCTGCCCAGGCGATGGTCCAGGCCCGGGCGGTGTTCATCAGGTCGTAACCGCCGCCCCCCAGCGCCACCCAGGGGATCTTGAGCGCCTGCAGCTTGCGCATGATGTAGGCGTAGCTGTGGGTGGTGATCTCCAGGCGNNCGGAAGGTGTCGGCCCCGATCTGGGCCACGATGATATCAGGGTTGAAGGCAGCCAACAGCGGGTAGACCACCTCGTCGAAGGCCCGCATGTAGAGCGGGTCGTCGGTGTGGGCCAACAGCGGCAGGTTCACCGTGTAGCCCTGACCCTGGTCACTGCCGGTCTCGTCCTCGAAGCCGGTGCCGGGAAAGAAGTAGATGCCGCTCTCATGCAGCGAGATGGTCAGCACCTGGTCGCTGTCGTAGAACGCCTCCTGCACGCCGTCGCCGTGGTGGGCGTCCAGGTCCAGGTAGGCTACCCGTCTACCCTGGGTGAGCAGCCAGTTGATGGCGATCACCGCGTCGTTGAGGTAACAGAAGCCGGATGCCTTGGCACGGTGGGCGTGGTGCCAGCCGCCAGCCAGCGAGAGTACCGCGCCGAGCCCTTCCTCGGTCACCAGGCGGCAGGCCTCCAGGGTGGCCCCGGCCCCCAGGGCGGCGTAGTCGTAGAGCCCCTTGAAGACCGGACATTCGGCATCACCCAGGCCGAACAGAAAGTCGGCCCGCGGCTGGTCAGAGGCGCTGAACTCCTTGAGGCGGGCCAGATAGGCCGGGCTGTGGAAGGTGAGTATCTGCTGGTCGCTGACCGGGCTGCAGTCGCAGCGCCGGGCGTTGGGTAGCTTAAGCAGGCCATAGGCCTCCATCAGCTCCAGGGCCAGACCATAGCGGTGGAGTTTGAATGGATGGTCATCACCGTAGCTGTAGGCATCGAAGGCTGAAGAATAGACCAGGGCGGTGGGGTGGACAGCAGACACGGCAACTCCGGGCGGGAGGTGTCCCGCAGCAGTCAGTCTAGAACATTTGGCGGATTTTACAAGGCTTAGGCGTAGGCGGAGAGGGCCGCAGCCGCATCGGGTCGGCTGGTGGCTGACGGCTGCAGGGATGTGTCGCTGGAGGTGCCGGAAGCGGTGGTGCCGTTGGCTTGGACGGCCGGGTCGGCATAGGCTTGCCGGGCCTGGGTCTGCTGCTGGGGTGATGCCGCATCGTCTTCGGCCAGTGGTGATTCGGCTTGCAGTTTCTGCTGTTGGGCCTGGGCCATCTGGCTGGCGGCCTGGGCTGCCACGGCCCGGTCCTGGCCTGAGGGGTCGGCCGGTGCCAGGGCGGCCCGGATCACCTGCTGCATCTTGCTGATGGTCTCCTGAGGGGTCTTGCCGGGCGACATATCAATCTGCACCTCGCCGCCGGTGATGTAGTTGCGGCCGTCCGGTCCCTGGGTGTAGCTGTAGGAGGCGGAGCTGGCCAGATTGCCGCCGGCAGCCTTGTGGGCCGCCTCGTGGGCCTTGACCTTTACCTCGGTCTGTTTCAGCCGCTCCACCACCTGTTTGACCTGGGGATCTTCAACGCTCTTGCCGTCGGGGGTGGTTGGCTCACCCGGCCTGGGCTCTTTGGCGGCAGGCTCGCTGGTGGAGGGTTTTTCTGCGGCGCTCGGCTGGCCTTGCTGGCTCGTATCAGGGCGTTGGCCGGACAGGTTGACCCGGTCTTCGGGCAGCCTGATCGCTTGGCGTTCGGTGGGCGTTCCAGTAGTCTCCACAGCAGCTGCTGGTGGTGTCTGGCCGGTTGGGTTTGGCGGCAGTGCGGAAGATTGGTGCGCCCTGCCGTACCCCTGACCACTACTGACGATGCTGAGGGGGTCCATCATTACCCGCTCCTTAGCCCACGGTTAGATTTTCATAGTAAAACTATACAGAATCCTGGCTGTTGGCCGCAACAAGTTTAGAGGCCGTTCTTGGCCAGTTCCTCCACCAGCTTCTTCTGGCTGCTGTTTAGGCCCTCCGGCACATGAATGCCGATCTTGATGTACAGATCGCCCTTGGCGTTGGAGCCCAACGCCTTGACTCCGCAACCCTTTAGCCGAATCTTGGTGCCCGGCTGGATGCCGGCCGGTACCTTGATCCGTTTGTCTCCTTCCAGGGTCGGCACCTCGATGCTGATTCCCAGGCAGGCCTCGCTGAAACGGATGGTCCGTTCCACGAACAGATCGCCGCCGTCACGGGTAAAGACCGGGTCGCGGGCCAGCCGTACCTCCAGGTACAGGTCGCCGTTGGGACCGCCGTTCTCGCCGGCCGAACCCTTGCCGGCTATCCTGATCCGGCTGCCGTTGTCCACCCCGGCCGGTATCTTGACCTTCAGTTCTTCGCGGCTGCCGTTGCGGCGGAAGGCCACCTGTTTTTCGCAGCCATTGGCCGCCTCGCGGAAGCCGACCTCCACCGCCAACGACAGGTCAGCCCCCGGCCGCGGGCCACGGCTGAAACCCCGTGCACCGCCGCGGCTGAAGGCACCGCCGAACAGGCGCGAGAAGATATCCTCACCGCCCCCCATGCCCATATCCTTGAAGGTGCCGGAGAAGTCGAAGTTGCGGAAGATATCTTCCTGGCTGTACTGCTGGTGGAAGCCGCTGGAGCCGAAGGCGTCGTACTGCTGGCGTTTTTCCGGGTCGGAGAGTACCGCGTAGGCTTCGTTGATCTCCTTGAACTTCTCCTCGGCCGCCGTGTCGCCGGCATTGCGGTCGGGATGGTACTTGACCGCCAGCTTGCGGAAGGCCTTCTTGATCTCATCAGCCGGGGCCTTTTTGTCTACCCCCAGAATCTCATAATAGTCGCGCTGCGCCATACTGCGGCTCCTTTCTGACGTACGATCAAGAATTTAAGCACCTTTTGGCGCCCTGTCAACGTTCCTTGACAGGCATCGGGGCCAGCCGTAGTATGCAGCCCATTGTACCTTAGAGGAGGCGCCATGAAACAGGCGATCATCATCGGCGGCGG
>DFYU01000106.1:3961-4081 GCA_002383415.1 Geobacter sp. UBA4074 | reverse complement strand
TCTTGCCGGCGTCCTTGGTGGCCTGACGTTGCGAGTCGTCGAAGTAGGCCGGTACGGTGATCACGGCGTCGGTGACGGTCTCGCCCAGGTAATCTTCGGCGGTCTTCTTCATCTTCTGCA
>DFYU01000106.1:0-3921 GCA_002383415.1 Geobacter sp. UBA4074 | reverse complement strand
CGCTTGATGGCGAACAGGGTGTTCTCCGGGTTGGTGACTGCCTGACGCTTGGCCTGTTGACCGACGATCCGCTCGCCGGCCTCGGTGAAGGCCACCATCGACGGCGTGGTGCGGCTTCCTTCGGAGTTGGCTATGACAATCGGCTCACCGCCCTCCATGATGGCGACGCAGGAGTTGGTGGTGCCCAGGTCGATACCGATAACTTTACTCATGATCTAACTCTCCTTCCGTGAGAAATCTTCTGTCTGTAAGCTAAGTAGTGGTTTCCGGAAAAACAAGGGGGGTAACCATTTATTTTGGCGGTGCGGCCACCGAGACCATCGAAGGCCGCAGCAGGCGTTCTTTCAGCAGGTAGCCCTTCTGAAACTCCTGCACAATGGTGTTGGGCGCTTGATCGGCGGTCTCCACCTGGCTCATGGCCTGGTGAAAGGCCGGGTCGAACAGGGTGCCGCAGGTGCCCTCCACGGCGCAGACGCCGTATTTTTTGAGGGCAGTCAGCAGCATGCCGTGGGTCATGCGGATACCTTCCACCAGGGCCGGCAGACCGTCTTCACTGGCATGCTCCAGGGCCCGCTCCAGGTTATCCACCACCGGCAGCACTTCCTCAATGATCGACTTGACGCCGTAGTTGAGCAGCTCTTCCTTTTCACGGGAGGCCCGCTTTTTGTAATTTTCAAGATCAGCCCGCTCGCGCAGCAGCTTATCCCAGTTGTCCCGGGCCTCTTGCTCCTTGGCGCAGAGCGCCTCCTCCAGCTGGCTGATCCGCTCCTCGGGGGTTAATTCGGTCTTGGTCTGTTCGGCGACGGTTTCCTGCGGTTGGTTTTCTTCCATGACGTCTGCATCCTTGTGTGGTTTTCTTGTGCGTCGTGCTGCTTGTGCAATGCCTAGTCGGTGGTCAACAGTTGGCTGACCAGACGGGCAGTGTAGTCAACGATCGGGATCACGCTGGAGTAACCCATGCGGGTTGGTCCGACCACACCCAACAGGCCGATGGTGTCATTGCCGGTCAGGTAGGTGGAGGTGATCAGGCTCATGCCGGCCATCTCCTTCAAGGGCGTCTCGGCGCCGATAAAGATCTGCACGCCGTCGGCCTGCATGCAGCGGCCCAGCAGTTCCACCAGACGGCCCTTTTCCTCAAAGGCCGCGAAAATCTCACGCATCTTGCTCAGGTCAGCAAACTCGGGCTGGTCGAAGATGCGCGACTGGCCGGCGATGTAGACATCCTGCTCGACATCGGGCAGCGCCTGCTGCGAGAGGCTCAAGGCCTTGTTCAGCAATTGGTCGTAACGGTTTTTTTCCGACTGCATCTCGGCCAGGATCTTCTGGCGCACCTGGTCAATGGTCAATCCCTCCAGGACGCTGTTCAGGTAGTTAGCCATCTTGACCAGATCGTCGGTGGAGAACTCCTGCTCTGTCTCGATGATCCGATTCTGCACCGCTCCGTTGCAGGAAACCAGGATCGCCAACACCTTGCGGCTGCCCAGTTTGACGAACTCCATGTGGCGGAACAGGCAGCTGGTAAAGCGGGGAGCCACCACCAGACCGGTATAGTTGGAGAGCGAGGAAAGGGTGCGGCTGGTCTCCCGTAACACATCGGTCAGGTTGGTGCCGGTCTCGCGGTAGCGCCGCAGGATCTCCTTCTTTTCCTGCGGGCTGATCTGGCGCAGCGCAACCAGCGAATCCACATAGAAGCGGAACCCTTTTTCGGTCGGTACGCGACCGGCCGAGGTGTGGGGCGAGGTTAACAGCCCCAGCTCCTCGAGGCTGGCCATCACGTTACGGACCGTGGCCGACGAGAGCGACATGGCGTGGCGTTTGGCAACGGCACTACTGCCCACCGGTTCGGCCGTGGCGATGTAGTCCTCGACGATCGCTTCCAGAATCTGTCTGCTGCGTTGTGATAGGGTCAGGTCTACCACCGAGTGCCCCCTGGGTTAGCACTCTGTCCAGATGAGTGCTAGCAGGTCACAAGGTAATCAGCGGTCAGGGTTTTGTCAAGGCCATAGTGCCGGGGCAGCGGTCGGAAACATTGGCTAAAAAAGGGGCAAATGGCTTGCCTGAAGTGTCTAAACACTATATATAGAATTGTTCTAATCTATTAGCGAGGTGAGGGTGCGTGTCCTGGCGGGCGATCGGCATATTTGACTCAGGGGTGGGCGGTTTGACCGTACTGCGGGAGCTGGCCCGTGCGCTGCCCCAGGAAGATACCATCTACTTCGGTGACACGGCCCGGGTGCCCTATGGCACCAAGTCGCCGGATACGGTGATCCGCTACTCCCAGGAGATCGCCTCGTTCCTGATGACTCGCGACATCAAGTTGTTGGTGGTGGCCTGCAACACCGCCTCGGCGGTGGCGCTGCCCGCGCTGCGTCGTCAACTGCCGATCCCGGTGGTGGGGGTGATCGAGCCCGGCGCCCGGCGGGCGGTGGAGGTGACCAGGTCCGGTGTAGTGGGGGTGATCGGCACGGCCGGCACCATCCGCAGCTCGGCCTATTCCCGCGCCATCAAACGCCTGAACCCGACTATCTCTGTGCTGGCCAAACCCTGCCCGCTGTTCGTGCCGCTGGCGGAAGAGGGCTGGACTGATAACGAGATCGCCCGGCTGACCGCCCATCAGTATCTGGATGAACTGCGGCAGGCGGGGGTCGATTCGCTGGTGTTGGGCTGCACCCACTACCCGCTGCTCAAAAAGATCATTGCCGAGGCCATGGGCCCCCAGGTGGCCCTGGTGGATTCGGCCGAGGAGACTGCCCGTACCGTGGCAACCATTCTGCAGGAGAAAAAACTGCTGCGGCCGGCAGCCGAGCAGGGCAACCACCACTACTACGTTACCGATGTGCCGGCCGGCTTTATCCGGGTCGGTAACCGCTTTCTGGGGGGCAAGCTGGGGGATGTCTACCAGGTCTCCCTGGACGATTGCCGTTTGACAGACAAGGAACAGGAATCATGAAACACCGTCGGCGGATTGGGATTGATGTCATTGTGCCGTTTGTACTGGTGGCACTGGTATTTGGCGGACTGGTCTGGCAGAAGTATCGCGAGGCCGGTCAACTGCCTGACGCACCCCCGGGCCAGCAAGGCGCTGCGTTGGTACAGAAGGTGGTGCTGTTCTACGCCAACGACGAGGGGCAGCTCTACCGCGAGGCGCGGGAGGTGGAGCGTTGCGGAGACCGTAGTAACTGTCTGCGTTCCTTGCTGGAGGAACTGTTCAGCGGCCCCATATCCGATCTGACCAACATCTACCCTGAATGGACCACGGTGAATAACGCGAAGATCGAGAACGATCTGGCCGTGATTGACCTGGGTGGCGATTTTGTGGAAGGGCTGGCTGCGGGCAGCTCGGCCGAGATGCTGGCGGTGTATGGCATCGTTAACACGGTCTGTACTAATCTGCCCGAGATCACCAAGGTGCAGATCAGCATCGATGGCAATCGCCAGGCCCGCCTGCGTCACCTGGACCTGTCGGACCCCCTGGTGCCGTACCGTGAGCTGGAGGCCCCACAGCTTCAGCCGAGCCAGGAAAGGAGCTAGCCGTGCAACCGTTTTTGAACGCACTTGCCGAGCGCACCCTGATTCTGGACGGTGCCATGGGCACCCTGCTGCAGGAGCGTGGTCTTAAGCCGGGACAATCGCCGGAAGAGCTGAACCTGACCATGCCCGAGGTGGTGGCCTCGGTGCACCGTGAGTATGTGGCGGCCGGCGCCGATATCATAGTCACCAACAGCTTCGGCGGCAGCCGCTGCAAGCTGGAACATTTCGGTCTGCAAGACAAGCTGGTGGCGATCAACGCCAAGGCAGTGGCAATTGCCCGTGAAGTGGCTGGCAACAAGGCCTACGTGGCCGCCTCCATCGGGCCAACCGGCCAGTTTGTGGAGCCGGTGGGCGAGCTCTCCTTCGACCGGATGGTGGCGGTGTTTGCCG
>DFYU01000080.1 GCA_002383415.1 Geobacter sp. UBA4074 | reverse complement strand
GGTCCCGCACCACCATCCTGCATGCGGCGAGGATTGTCGAGTTCCGGGTGCGCGAGGCGCTATTTCAACGGCTGCTGGCCTTGGATCTCTCCTTTTACAACCGCGAACGGACCGGCGATCTGCTGTCCCGTTTTAGCAATGATCTGGGCAACGTGCGGATGCTGGTCGGCTTCGGCAGCATGAGCCTGCTGAACACCGCCATCATCTATCTGGCAGCGGTCTGGCTGATGCTGCTGATATCGCCCTGGCTGACCCTGGCGGCGGTGGGGCCGCTGCCGCTGATGGTGCTGTTGGTGCGACGTATCAGCGGGCGGGTCTTTAATCTGTCCCGCGAGGCGCAGGAGGAACTGGCACGGCTGTCGTCGCTGGCTGAAGAGAGCGTCTCGGCGGTGCGGCTGCTGAAAAGCTACTGCCGTGAACCGCACTTCGATCGTCTGTTTGAACAGATCTCCCGTGACTGCCTGAATAAGAATCTCGAGCTGGCCCGGGTGCGGGGGCTGGTGATGCCGATCATGGTGGCGGCAACCGGCATCGGTACCCTGGCGGTGCTGTTTATCGGCGGTCGCCAGGTGATCACCGGCACGATGTCACTGGGTGACTTTGTGGCCTTCTCCGGCTACCTGGCACTGTTGGCCTGGCCTACGGCGGTGATGGGCTGGATCCTGACCCTGCTGCAGCGGGGCGCCGCTTCCATGGGTCGCCTGAATGAACTGCTGACCGCCACACCGCTGTTGGAGACGGACGCTGAACAGACTGCCACCTTCCAGCAGAGCCTCGAGCTGCGCCAGCTTTCGTTCAGCTACGGTGACCGGCCGGTGCTGCAGCAGATCAGTTGCAGCATCCGTCCCGGCGAGCGGCTGGGAGTAACCGGTACGGTGGGCAGCGGCAAGACCACCCTGCTGCGGGTCCTGGCCCGCTTGTTGCCGGTGGCGCCGGGACAGTTCCTGTTGGATGGCCACGATGTCAACCAGCTTTCGCTGGCGTCGGTGCGTGGTTTGACCGGTTATCTGCCCCAGGAGGCCTTTCTCTTCTCGCGCAGCATTCAAGAAAACATCGTCTATGGCGGTGACGGTGATGCGTTGCGTGGGGCAGAGCAGGCCGGCCTGACCTCTGACCTGAACGGTTTTGCCCAAGGCCTGGCGACCCTGGTAGGTGAACGGGGGGTGACCCTCTCCGGTGGCCAGCGGCAGCGGGTTGCCCTGGCCCGTGCCTTGGTGCGGCAGCCGGCCCTGCTGCTGCTGGACGACCCGCTGGCCAGCGTTGATGCCGGCAAAGAAGATGAGATACTGGATGCCCTTGCCGCCAACTGGCACGACAAGACCGTGGTGCTGGTATCGCAGCGTCTGTCGGCCTTTCGGGATTGTCAGCGGGTGCTGGTGCTTGATGAGGGGCGGATTGTGGAGCAAGGTTCGCCAGCGGAACTGCTTCAGCGCGGCGGCCGGTATGCCGAACTGGCCCGCCTGCAGGGCAAGGTGTCGTAATTTTGTCGACACCCTCACATCACCCCGCAATACATTGACATTTCCTGCCTCACATGCTACTGAAACCGTTCATTAAACTTGAATTCAGCAAGGAGAACAGTATGGAACGCACCTTTGCCATTATCAAGCCGGACGCCGTCGAGCGGGGCCTGGCCGGCCAGATCCTGAGCCGCATCGAAGAAAAAGGCTTCAAGATCGTCGGCATGAAGAAGATTCAACTCAGCCTGTCCCAGGCCCAGGGCTTTTACTATGTCCACAAGGAGCGCCCCTTCTTCAACGACCTGTGCAGCTTCATGTCCCGCAGCCCGGTGGTGGTGCTCTGTCTGGAGAAGGAAAACGCCATCGCCGACTGGCGCACCCTGATGGGGGCCACCAACCCGGCCAACGCCGAGCCGGGCACCATCCGCAAGGACTTCGCCAAGAACATCGAAGAGAACTCGGCCCACGGTTCCGATGCCCCGGAAACCGCCGCCTTCGAAATTCCTTACTTCTTCAGCGCCCTTGAGCTGGTGGGCTAACGAGAACCATCGGAGGCCCTTCCAACCACGGAAGGGCCTTTTTTTATGCACACAACCGACCTCAAAAATCTGACCCTGGAGGGGTTGATCCAGTTCCTGGCGGGCCAGGGCAAGGAGCGCTACCGCGCCACCCAGCTCTTTAAATGGCTCTATCAGCAGGATGCCGCCAGCTTCGAGGAGATGACCAACCTCTCCAAGGCGCTGCGGGAAGAGCTGGCAACGACGGCCTGTATCAGCAGCCTGGAACCGGAAGCGGTGGAGATCGGCAACGACGGCACCCGCAAGTATCTGTTTCGACTGGAAGACGGCAATGCGGTGGAGAGCGTGCTGATTCCGGACGAGGATCGCAATACGCTCTGTATCTCCACCCAGGCCGGCTGTGCCATGCAGTGCGCCTTCTGTCTGACCGGCACCTTCAAGCTGACCCGCAACCTGACCACGGCCGAGATCGTCAACCAGATCCTGGCGGTGAAACGGGACGTGGAGGTGCGTAACATCGTACTGATGGGCATGGGCGAGCCGCTGCACAACCTGGAAAACGTGATCGCCGCCCTCAAGATCATGGTCAACGACAACGGGCTCAAGCTCTCCAGCCGACGGGTGACGGTCTCCACCTGCGGACTGGTGCCGGAACTGGAACGGTTGGGACGGGAAGTGACCGTCAACCTGGCCGTCTCCCTGAACGCCACCACCGACGAGCTGCGGGACCGGATCATGCCGGTCAACAAGCGCTACCCGATTGCCACCCTGCTGGCGGCCCTCAAGAAGTTCCCGCTGCCGGGACGCCGCAAGATCACCATCGAGTATGTGCTGCTGGGGGGCCTGAACGATACGCCGGAGGATGCCAAACGGCTGGTGCGGCTGCTGTCGGATATCCCCTGCAAGATCAACCTGATACCGTTCAACCCCCACGAGGGAGCCGACTTCAGACCACCCACCAGGGCGGCGCTGGACGCCTTCCACAAATTCCTGCTGGACCGACACTTCACGGTCATTACCCGTGACAGCCGGGGCAGCGACATCTCGGCCGCCTGTGGTCAACTTAAGGGTCGGCTTGAGCCGAAGACCGGTCAGGAGTAGCTGCCATGCCACTGCTCAGCCAGGATCGCTTTCGACTGTTGGTAGAAAATAGTATCGAAGTCATCTGGCTGACTGATCTGGAGCTGCAGCTGGCCTACATCAGCCCTGCCGTGACCGGCACCCTGGGTTATGAAGCGGACAGCCTGGCGGGCCGCTGTCTACTGGATCTGCTGGCGCCTACCTCCCGCGAGTTCGCCGCAGCCCGGCTGTTGAGCCATATCACTGACCGGGAAACACCGAAAAGACCTTTACCCCGGCTGCTGGAACTGAAGATGAGCCATGCCTCCGGCCGCACCGTGCATGCCGAGGTCAGCATCAATCTGGTGCGGGGGTCAGATGGCACGCCGATCGGCTTTCAGGGCGCGATTCGGGACGTTTCAGACCGGACACGGATCGACGAACGGATGTGGCGCAACGAGCGCGACTACCGCGAGATGGTGGAACGGACCAACAGCTTTATCCTGCGTTGGTCGCCGGACGGGATCATCACCTTTGCCAATGCCTACACCTGCGAATTTTTCGGCTTTCTGCCCGAAGAGCTGGTGGGGCGGCATCTGGTGGGAACCATCGTGCCGGAAAGCGGCAGCACCGGCCAGAACCTGCGCATGCTGATCAACGAAATCGGCAACAATCCTGAGGCCTTTCCCAGTGCCGAGCACGAAAATTGCCGCTGGGACGGCAGCCGGGCCTGGATCTCCTGGGCCAATGCACCTGCCTATAACAACAAGGGGCAGTTGATCGAGATCCTGAGCGTCGGTCATGACGTCTCTGAGCGCCGTCAGCGTGAGCAGCAGCTGGCCTACCTGACGGTCAACGATCCGATGACCGGCCTCTACAACCGGGCCTACTATGACACCGAACTGGACCGGATCAGCCGCGGCCGCAGATTTCCGGTCAGCGTGGTGATCGCCTCGTTGGACAACCTGCAACAGGTCAACGACCTTGAGGGGCGCGAGGCCGGTGACCTGCTGCTGATGAAGACCACCCGCCTGCTGCGTGAGGCCTTCAGGCCCGAAGACCTGGTGGCCCGCACCGGCGGTGACGGCTTTGCCATCATCCTGCCCGGCTTGGATGAGCAACAGACCGCTGCCTGTCTGGTCCGCTTTCGCAACCAGCTGGTCAGCGCCTCCCAAAACGAACCGGAGGTCTTTCTCTGCCTGGGAGCCGGCACGGCCCATACCGCCAGCGAGCTGCAGCGGGCCCAGCGGGAGGCCGCGGCATCCATGGCGGCCGAAAAGCAGCTGCGCAAAAAACAGCGCGAACCGTAGAATGCGACATCAAGGGGGAGACAGGGCATGATCGGCGTGATCGGCGGCAGCGGGTTATACGAGATGGAAGGGTTGGAACAGGTGAAACGGGTCCGGCTGCAGACCCCCTTTGGCGACCCTTCGGACGAGTTCATTACCGGCATCCTGAACGGTGTGCCGATGGTCTTTCTGCCCCGCCACGGTCGCGGCCATCGTTACCTGCCCTCCGAGGTCAACTACCGGGCCAACATCTACGCCATGAAGCTGTTGGGGGTGGAGCGGATCATCTCGGTCTCGGCCGTGGGCAGCCTGAAGGAGGCGATCGTGCCGGGACACATCGTGATCCCGGACCAGTTCATCGACCGCACCAAAGGGTTGCGCAAGGATACCTTCTTTGGCGACGGCGTGGTGGCCCATGTCGGTTTCGGCGACCCGACCTGCAGCTGCCTCTCCGACGTCCTGATGCGTTCAGCCCTGGCAGCCGGCGCCACCGTGCACCGTGGCGGTACCTACATCTGCATGGAAGGGCCGGCCTTTTCGACCCGGGCCGAATCGTTCATGTACCGCAGCCTGGGGGGCGACATCATCGGCATGACCAACCTGACCGAGGCCAAGCTGGCCCGCGAGGCTGAGATCTGCTACGGCGTGATCGCCCTTTCCACCGACTACGACTGCTGGCATGATTCACATGAGACTGTCAGCGTTGATGCCATCCTGGCCGTGATGCACCAGAATGTGACCATGGCCAAGCAGATCATCCGGCTGGCTGCCGCCGAGGCACTGGCAACACGCGGCTGCGGCTGCGGCTGCGGCAGCGCCCTGCAGTACGCCATCGTCACCGACCGCGGCCTGATCCCGACCGAAACCGCGCAAAAGCTGGACCCGATTATCGGCAAGTATCTGAAAAAAGGAGTGTAACCTGATGGGTATCGTCGTTGTCGGCACCGTGGCCTTTGATACCGTAGAGACCCCCTTTGGCAAGGGCGAAAACGTGCTGGGTGGCTCGGCCACCTACTTTTCCACCTCGGCCAGCTTTTTCAGCGATGTCTCGCTGGTGGCGGTGGTGGGGGAGGACTTTCCCGAAGAGCATCTGCAGTTCCTGCGCTCGCGGGAGATCGATCTGCAGGGTCTGCAGCGCCTGCCGGGCAAGACCTTCCACTGGACTGGCAAGTACGGCTATGACCTGAACGAGGCCCAGACCCTGGACACCCAGCTGAATGTACTGATGGATTTCAAACCGCAGCTGCCTGAGACCTATTGCGACACCGACGTGTTGTTCCTGGCCAACATCGACCCGGAACTGCAGCTGGAGGTGCTGGACCAGGTGAAAAAGCCCCGGCTGGTGGCCTGCGACAGCATGAACTTCTGGATATCCTCCAAGCCGGCCGCCCTGAAAGAGGTTATCAAGCGGGTGGATATCGTGATCATCAACGAGGGTGAGGCCCGCATGCTGACCGGCGAACCGAACCTGATCAAGGCTGCCCGCCAGATCATCGCTCTGGGCTGCAAACGTCTGGTGGTCAAGCGCGGCGAGTACGGCGTGCTGATGTTCACCAGCGATTCGGTCTTTGCCGCACCGGCCTACCCGCTGGAGGAGGTCTTCGACCCCACCGGTGCTGGCGACACCTTTGCCGGCGGCTTCATCGGCTATCTGGCCAACACCGGCGACCTCAGCGAAGAAGGAATCCGTCAGGCCCTGGTGTTCGGCTCGGTGATGGCCTCCTTCAACGTGGAGGATTTCAGCCTTGAACGCTTGAAGCGCCTGGAATATCAGGAGATCGAGACCCGTTATCGCAGCTTCCGGCAGCTGACCACCTTCCGCGACCTCTCGACAAACGGCTAAATCACGGGCCTGATTGACAACCATGCCGCCTTTTGCTACCTTTTGCCTGCCGTTTCGCACGGTTATCCCGTCTAGGAGGGATTGCATGCTTCGAACCATGCTGTTGCTGGCCCTGGCACTGCCCCTGCTGCTAAACGGGTGCACCACCACTTCACCCACCGGAAAAACCGCCTCGTACCACCTGCAGATGGGCGCCATGCACCTGGGAGAGCGCAACTACACCTCGGCCCTGCAGGAGCTGCTGGAGGCAGAAAAGCTCGAAGACGATAACCCGGAGCTGCTCTACAACCTCGGCCTGGCCTATCTGGGCAAGCGTCGACCCGACCTGGCCGAGCCAAAATTTCTGAGGGCGATCAGCCTCAAACCCAACTACTCTACGGCCCGCAACGACCTGGGCGTGACCTACATGGAGCTTAAGCGCTGGGATCAGGCCATTCAGCAATTCAAGATGGTAAAGGATGACCTGCTCTACGAGCAGCACGACAGTGCCGTGATCAATCTGGGGCTGGCCTACCTGGGCAAGGGTGACTACGATAAGGCCTTGGACGAGCTCAACGATGTGCGGGCATCCAACCCCCGCAGCCCGGTGGTGCGGGTTGCCATCGGTCGTGTGCTGGCTGCCCAGGGAAAGACCGACCAGTCGATCACCGAATTTCGCAAGGCGCTTGACTACTACCCCGACTACCCGATGGCCCACTACCATCTGGGCTTGAGCCTGATGAAGAGCGATCTGGTGGCAGCCCGCCATGCCTTTAAGGAAGTGGTGCGGCTGGCCCCCGATGCAGAGATCAGCCGGAGTGCACAGGAGTATCTGGAACTGCTCAAGTAGGAGCCAACATGGAACCAGACCAGACTGTTCAGGATACCGAAACGATGAAGCACACCCCTGGGCCGATCCTGCGTGCGCGCCGGGAGCAGCGCGGCATGAGCCTTGTAGATGCTTCCGAGTCCACCAAGATCAGCAAAAACTACCTGCGGGCACTGGAAGAAGACCGTCATCAGGAGTTCACCAGCCCGGCCTATCTCAAGGGGTTCCTACGGACCTACGCCAACCATCTCGGCCTTGATGCCGATGATCTGCTCAGCATGATCGAACCTGAGCAAACCGAAGAACATTCCGCCGCCAGCATCACGCTGGAGGAGCAGCTTCAGCGGAGCCGCTTCACTTGGCAGCGTCTGCTGCTGCCGGCGGCACTGCTGGCGATCATCATCGTGGTGGCGTTGCTGATGCGTCCTGCGGATCAGCCGACACCGCCGCCTGTGCCACCCGTTGCGACGCCAACGCCGGCACCAGCGGTTCAGCCTCAGCTCTCCAGCGCACAGCAACTGCCGCTGCCCCCACCGGGCGATGCTGCCAGCACCGACCCGGCCACAACGGTTGCACCACCCCCTGTACAGAGTGGTGTTACCCTGCGGATCAAGGCACTACGCAAGGGCAGCCTGCTGATCACCCTGGACACCGTCACCACCCAGGATTACGACCTGACGGCCGGCGACCTGATTGAATGGCGTGCCGACCGCAGCATCCACCTGGAACTGAACGACCCAGGCAGCGTGGAATTGGAGGTGAATGGCAGACCGTACCGGCCGTCTGTTCAAAACGGTGCATCGCTTTCACTTTCCCTCACCGAACAGGGCGTAACGCCCTGAGCATACCGACGCGAGAAACTGCCGCAGAACGACTGCTACCGGCGCCGCCTTGACAGCCCCTGACTCCGTGCTAGACTTGCACCACGTACCAAGCGAACGGAGTCAGGTGTGGCCAAAGCACAAAAACGGATACTGGTGGTTGACGACGAGGAAAATACTCGCCTGGCGCTGACGCGGCTACTGGCCCGCGAGGGATATGACGTCAAGACCGCCGCCAACGGCAGCGAGGCGTTAAACCAGATCCGCATCCAACCGGTGGAACTGGTCATCACCGACCTGAATATGCCGGTCATGAACGGCCTGACCTTTCTGCGGGAACTGAACCGAGAACAGCCGGCCAGCAACGTAATCATGATCACCGCCTTCGGTGAGGTGGAATCGTACCTTGAGGCGCTTAATCTGGGTGCCTTTGAATACCTGAACAAGCCGGTCAAGCTGGATGAACTGAAAAAGGTGATGCGCAAGATGTTTCACGAGCCGGCCGGCACCAGTGAGGAGGGAATGTTATGAAACCATTTACAAAGATTCTGGTGGCCACCGATTTTTCAGACTGCTCGGTGGAGGCCTGTGCCTATGCCCTGACCCTGGCCCGCAAGTTTGACGCCTCGCTGCAGATCGTGCACGTGATTAACGAGCCGGTTGACCTGCGTGGTTTTTATGTGCCACACATCTCCTTCGACCAACTGGAAAAAGAGATCGCCGACGGCGCCGTCAGCATGCTGGACAGTTTCTGCAAAGAGAACCTCCCTGATTTCAGCAATTTCACCACCACGGTCGTCAGTGGTGTCCCCTACGAAGAGATTACCCGCACCGCTCAGGAACAGGATGCCTCGCTGATCGTGATCGGCACCCACGGTCGCAGCGGCCTCGACCACCTGATCTTCGGCAGTACTGCCGAGCGGGTGGTGCGCAGCGCACCCTGCCCGGTCCTGACCATCCGCCTCGCCAGCAGCAACTAGCGTACCTGCATGCCACTTGATACCGCCGATGGCCCAGCGCCGATGGGCAAGATCGTCGTTGTTGACGATGATCCTGCCATCCTTGAACTGGTAAGCCTGCTGCTGGCCCGGCGCGGCTATCAGGTGCTGACCGCTACCGACTCACAGACCGCCCTCAGTCTGGTCGCATCCGAGCGCCCCGAACTGGTGCTGATGGACTACATGCTGCCGGACAGCAACGGGCTGACCACCCTGCGTACCCTGCGGGACCAGTTCCCCGACAGCTACGTGATCATGTTCTCCGGCCAAGGCAGCGAAGAGATCGTTGTCGAACTGATGAAGGCCGGCGCGGCCGAATACCTGCTCAAACCGTTCAACAATCGCACACTGGTGGAGCGGGTCGACGGTGTGCTGCGGCTGCGCGAGATCGAACAGGCCAATCGTGCCTTACAAATCGAGCGGGAACGACTGCTGCTGGAGATTGAGGCCTGGAACCGTGAGCTGCAGGAACGGGTGCGCGAAAAGACCGAGGCCCTGCAGCGGGCCCAGACCGAGATCACCCAGACCGAAAAACTGGCCGCACTGGGCTACCTGTCGGCCGGCATGGCCCACGAAATCCGCAATCCGCTCAATTCGATCTCCCTCTTCACCCAGCTTCTGAAGCAGGGGGCCCAGGATGAGGAGCAGCAGGAGTACCTGGATAAGGTGATGAAAGAGGTCGACCGAATTGATGGTATCATCCGCCGCCTGGTGGATGCCGCTGGACGCAGCCGGACTGTCCAGCCAGCAGTTCAGGTACTCGAGGTAATCCAGACCGCACTTGAGATCTTCAAACCCCAGATAGAAAGCCACCACATCATGGTTTCTCTGGAGTGCAACCAGCCGCTGCCGACGCTCAAGGCCGACCCGGCTGAACTGGAGCAGATCTTTACCAACCTGTTCCAGAACGCCCTGCAAGAGATGACCCACGGCGGCCAACTGGCGATCGCCATCACCACTGCCGACAACCAGATCGTCGTCAGGGTCAGGGATACCGGCAAAGGGATTCCGGCTGAGCTGCAGGAAAAGGTGTTCGAGCCGTTCTTCACCACCAAAAACCGTGGCACCGGCATCGGCCTGCCGGTGGTGCGTCGCATTGCCCGGCTCTATCACGGCGACGTAACCATCGAAGAGACCTCGGCCAACGGCACCATCTTCCGGGTCTGCTTCCCGGCCCTGACCGGTGCATGAAAGGATGACCACTGCACCAGCCACCACGGTCCTGCTGATCGACGATGACCCGTTCTTCCTGCGGGTGCTGGCTGGTACCTTCCGCCAGAACGGCTACACCGTCCTCACCGCCCACGACGGCATTGAGGGGATCAAGCTCTATCTGGAGAAACTGCCGCAGGTGGTGATCAGTGACCTGATCATGCCGCGTCTGGGGGGCGTCAGCACCTGCAAGGAGATTCGCCGCCTGGCACTGGAACGGGACGACCAGGAACCGATCATCATCCTGCTGACCTCCATGATCCACGAGCCACCCCACCAGCACGAGGTGCCCGACATGGGCGCCCGCTACCACATCCCCAAATCCAGCCCGGCGCTGGATGTCGTGATTCTGGTTGAGCAGCTGCTGAGCCAGCAACGTTCGGCGACTAAACCGGTCTGAACCATGCCCCTTATCCTACGAAACTTGACCCTCCGTCCCGACGATGACGAAGGCCGGCTGCAACTGCTGGCCGCCCACGCCTGCGGCCTGTCACCAGATGCCCTGCTCGATTTCCGTATCCTGCGCAAAGGGGTCGATGCACGTAAAAAGCCCAAGGTGCTGCTGGTCTACAGCGTACGTTTCAGCCTGGCCGATGAGGATAGGTTCTGGTCACAACAACCAGGCATACCGCACCTGGAACGGCTCGTCCCTGACGCTGCGCCCATATTTTACACACCGCGCCGCAACGAGCCGGTGGTGGTGGTCGGCATGGGGCCAGCCGGGCTGTTCTGCGCCCTGCGGCTGGCAGCCCACGGCATTGCCGCCACCGTCATTGAGCGGGGCCAGCCGGTGGAACAGCGGGTACGGGACGTGGCCAGCTTCTGGCAGCACGGCAAGCTGGACCCGGAGAGCAACGTCCAGTTTGGCGAGGGGGGTGCCGGCACCTTCTCCGACGGCAAACTGACCTGCCGGCTACGGGATCCCAACACCGCCTGGGTGCTGGAGCNNAGGCCAAACCCCATGTCGGCACCGACCGGCTGCGCCGGGTGGTGGCCGCCATCCGTGCAGAGCTGCTCCAACAGGGCTGCGACATCCGCTTCGGCACCCGCCTGACCGGCCTGGTCAGCAACCACAACCAACTGATCGCCGCCCGCTGCAACGATCAGGACCAGCTGGCCTGCCAGCACCTGGTGCTGGCCATCGGCCACAGCGCCCGCGATACCTACGCCGAACTTACCCGGCACAAGCTACTGATGGAGCCCAAGCCGTTTGCCATCGGTCTGCGGGTGGAACATCCCCAGGGACAGATCGATCGGATTCAGTACGGCCACCCCCACCCGGCACTGCCCAAGGCCGACTACGCCCTGACCTACAACAACGACGCCACCGGACGCAGCTGCTACTCCTTCTGCATGTGTCCCGGCGGACTGGTGATCGCCAGTTCTTCTGAGGCGGGGATGGTGGTAACCAACGGTATGAGCAACCTGGGCAGGGATTCGGGGCTGGCCAACAGTGCCCTGGTGGTCAATGTGCGGCCGGAAGACTTTGACGGCTGCGACCCGCTGGCCGGGGTACGCTTCCAGCAGCACTGGGAACGGCTGGCCTTCGAGGCCGGCGGCGGCAGCTACCGGGCACCGGGCCAGAACCTGCTGGCCTTTCTGGGGCAGGGCGGAGGCCAGCATGCCTCCAGCTACCGGCCCGACACCGTGGCCGCCGATCTGGCAACCGTGCTGCCCGACTATGTAACCGCCACGTTGCGGGAAGGGATCGTCTCGTTTGGCAGGAAGATGAAGGGCTTTGTGACCGCCGAGGCCACCCTGACCGGCGTGGAGACCCGCACCTCGGCGCCGCTGCGGATCATGCGCGACGACCAGCTGCAGGCCCCCGGCCTGCGGGGACTCTACCCCTGCGGCGAGGGGGCCGGCTATGCCGGCGGCATCATGTCGGCCGCCCTGGACGGGGTGCGGATCGCCGACAAGATCGCGGAGCAGTTGCAATGATGAACCGTGCCGCAGGTCGTGGGTGTGCCCTGCGCAGTGACTATGCCCGAGGGCCAGCCGCTGCAGGCGAATGAAGTGACCGCCGGGCCGACTGTTTGAACCCCGCAGGGGTGAGTTTCGGGCCGGCAACGTAATGAGCCGTGCAGCGGCGGCTCGAGCGGCATCCGGAACGGAGCGGAAACACCCACGACAGCTACCTAGCTGCTATTAAGCCCACACACCCATAGCAGGCACGAAGCCTGCTACCCCCGCACCTGGCCGTCGCCGTAGACGATAAACTTGGTGGTGGTCAGGTCCTCCAGCCCCATCGGCCCGAAGGAGTGCAGCTTGGTGGTGGAGATGCCGATCTCGGCCCCCAGCCCCAGTTGGCCGCCGTCGTTGAAGCGGGTCGAGGCATTGACCAGCACGCAGGACGAGTTGACCTCGCGGATGAAGCGCTGGGCATTGCCGTAATCACTGGTAATGATCACCTCGCTGTGCAGCGAGCCATAACGGTTGATATGGGCGATGGCCGCATCCATGTCGGGCACCACCTTGCAGGCCAGGATCAGTTCCAGGTATTCAGCCGCCCAATCCTCTTCCGTGGCCGGCTTGGCAGCGGGGGCATAGGTTCTGAATTCCTCGTCCCCTCGCAGTTCAACCCCCGCCTCAGCCAGGGCCTTGGCGATCTGCGGCACACAGCGTGCCGCCGCATCCCTGTGGACCAGCAGCGTTTCCAAGGCGTTGCAGACGCCGGGGCGCTGGGTCTTGGCGTTGAGGATGATCCGGATGGCCATCTCAACATCGGCCGAGGCATCCACAAAGGCGTGACAGACCCCTTTGTAATGCTTGATCACCGGAATCCTTGAATTTTCCACCACAAAACGGATCAGGCTCTCGCCGCCGCGGGGGATAATCAGGTCGATCAGCTCCTCCTGCTTGAGCATCTCCAGCACCCCTTCCCGCTCCGTGAACGGGATCAACGACAGGGCCGCCTCCGGGATGTTCAGCTGCCGCATCACCCCCTGCAGGATGGCGGCGATGGCCCGGTTGGAGTGGATCGCCTCGGAACCGCCCCGCAGGACCACGGCGTTGCCGGACTTCAGGCACAGGGCGGCGGCATCGGCGGTCACGTTGGGCCGCGATTCGTAGACGATGCCGATCACCCCCAGCGGTATCCGCATCTTGCCCACCATGATCCCGTTGGGCCGCTTCCACATTTTAGTCACTTCACCAACCGGGTCAGGCAGGGCCGCTACCTCGCGCAGGGCGTCGGCCATTCCCTTGATCCGCTTGTCGTCCAGCATCAAGCGGTCCAGCATGGCGTCGGACAGCCCCTTTTCGCGGCCTGCGGCCAGATCCTTGGCGTTTTCCGCTATCAGATGCGCCACGCCTGCCTCCAGACCGTGGGCCATCTGCAGCAGCATCTCGTTTTTGTCGCTGGTGGAAAGCCGTGCCAGGGCAAAGGATGCCTGACGGGCATTATGGGCAATAGTGGCAACCTGTTCGGCAATGGTCATGATGTTGTCTCCTCAGTCGGTGTCGCGTCGGCCCGCTCACCCAGGGTCCGCTCGTAGACATCACGGATCGCCTCGGTGGTGGTCTCATAATCCTGCATCAGGGCCTGGCCGGGGTGCCGCAGCTTAGCGTCATAGCCCAGCCGGCGGGCCAGCTTGTCCAGATAGCGCTGGTCGCCGGCCAGGTCGTTGATGGAATGATCATGCAGCAGCCGTAACCGGTTCTCCAGCTTGCGCAGAAACTTGTAGCCGTTGATCAGGGTGTCGGCGTCAGCGCTGTTCACTAGTCCGCAACTGCGGCCACCTTTCAGCACGGCCACGGTGTTGGCGCTGCGCAGGTCAGGCTGTTGGCAGCCGTGGCGCAGCTGCAGGTACTGGGCGATGAACTCCACATCCACCATGCCGCCCCGGCCGGTCTTGATGTTGTAGCTGCCTTCGCTCTCCTTGGCGATCTCGTTCTCCATCCGCATCCGCAGGCGGTGGATCTCGCGGCGGCCCTCATCATCGAGGGAGTTGCCGAAGACCGACTGCCGCACCACGGCGCTGATCTTATCGGCCAGCACCAGATCGCCCAGCACCACCCGCGCCTTGGTCAGGGCCTGGCGCTCCCAGGTCTGGGCCTCGCTGCGGTGGTAGCTCAAGAACGATTCCAGTGAGGTGACCAGTGGTCCGGCATTGCCGGAGGGCCGTAGCCGGGTATCCAGCTTGTAGACATACCCTTCGCGGGTCTGGGTGGAGAGCACCGAGATCAGTTTCTGGGCCAGCTTGGCAAAGTATTCATGGTTGCTGATCTGCTTATCGCCGTCGGTTTCTCCCTGGTGGTCGTAGATAAAGATGATGTCCAGGTCGGAGTGGTAGTTCAGTTCACCGCCCCCCAGTTTGCCCATGCCGATGATCGCCAGGTGGGCTTGCAGACAGTCCGCACCGTTCTTCCAGCAGGGGCGCCCAAAGCGGGACAACTCGCCAACGGCAATCTGATAGGCCGCCTCCAGGCAGACCTCGGCCAGGCCGCTCAACTGACCAGCGATACTGCCCTGGCCCACCTTGCCATGAATGTCGTTCAGGCCGATCCGCAGGAACTCCTCATTCCGGTAGCGCCGCAACACGTCCAGCTGTTCCTCAAAATCTTCGGCCTGCTGCAGCAGGCTGCCCAACTCCTCATGCATCACTTCGCGCGGCTTGAGCATCGAGCTGTAGGTGCGGGCCACCATGCTTTCCAGCAGCTCGGGGTGGCTGATCAGGATCTTGGACAGGAACTCGGAGGTGCCGAACAGGGTGGCCAAAAGGCGCAGGGTTTCCTTGTTCTCGGCCAGCAGGGCGTAAAACGAGGAGCGGCCGGCCACCACTGCCAGAAACCGATCGGCGTTGGTCAGCGCCATATCCGGGTCCGGGGATTCCAGCAGGTACTGCAAGAGCGGCGGCGCGATCTGGGCCAGCACCCGCCGGCTGCGCTCAGTGATGTTGCCCCGCACCCTGCCGCCCCGCAGCAGGTTCAGGTTATCAAAGGCCCGGTCCACATCCTCCAGTCGCCGCTCGGCCAACAGGTCTTTGACCAGATCGGGGTCGGCCTTGGTGTCCAGCAGGCAGAGTACCTCCGGCGGCACCGCCTGCTGCAACTGTTCGTCACGACTGTGAAACAGGCCACCGTAAATGGCCGAAACCCGGCCACGATGTCCCTCCAGGGTCTCTGCAAAACGCTCTTGCCCGTTATCCCGCAGAAAACCGCAACGCCGCGCCAGGGCCTTCAGCTCCTCATCGCTGGTGGGCAGGCTGTGGGTCTGGCGCTCCTGCACCACCTGAATGCGATGTTCGACAGTACGCAGGAAACGATAGGCCTCGCTGAGCTGGCGGCGGTCATCCTCGCTGATGATGCGGGCCTCGTGCAAAAGCTGCAGCGCCCTGAGCGAGTTGCGCTCCCGCAGGCGGGGCGTCTTGCCGGCATAGACCAGCTGCAGGGCCTGGATGAAGAACTCGATCTCGCGGATGCCTCCCCGTCCCAGCTTAAGGTTGAGCTCCCCCTCACGGTTACGGGCCAGGGAGGCGTCGATCTTCTGCTTCATCAGCTTCATATCCTCGATCAGGTTATAATCGAGGTACTTGCGGTAGATGAAGGGGGACAAGAGCTGCAGCAACTGCTCACCTAGCTCCAGCGAACCGGCCACCGGCCGGGCCTTGAGCATGGCGGTCCGTTCCCAGGACTGGCCCCAGGACTCGTAATAGACCTCGGCCGAGCGCAGCGAGACCGCCATATCGCCCGACTTGCCCTCAGGGCGCAGGCCCACATCCACCCGGAACACGAAGCCGTCTTCGGTGACCTGGTGCAGCGCCTTGGTGACCTGTTCGGCCAGCTTGTTGAAAAAGGCGTGCAGCGACACCACACCCTTGCGGCCGCCCCGACCGTCGTCAACGCCGCTGGTTTCGCCCTTGTCCGACTCATAGAAGTAGATGATGTCGATATCGGACGAGAAATTCAGTTCCTGGCCACCGAACTTACCCATACCGATGATGGTCATCTCGGCTGCGCGGCTGCCGTGGTCGCTGGTCATCAACGGCGTGCCGTACTCCCGCTCCAGCAGGCGGCGACAGGTTTCATAGGCCACCTGTAGCGAAACCGCCGCCAGATCTGACAGCTCACGGGTCACCTCCTCCAGTGAGGCCAGTCCGCACAGGTCGCGGGCGGCAATCCGCAGAATTTCGGCCCGTTTGAAGCAGCGCAGGGCCTTCATCAGGGACGCCTGATCGGCATCCGCTGGCAGCGTCAAGCGCAACGCGGCCAGCTGCTCTTCGTAGCTGCGGGCCTGATCCAGCTCCTGGTTCAGCAACAACCGGGACAACAGGCAGGGCGATTTGTAGATCAGATTGACCAGAAAGGGGGAGGAGCCGCACAAGAACAAGGCCTGCGTCAGCCGCTTGCGGTTCTTGAGCAGGCTGGTCATGGTTTCCGGCTCAAGCACCCCGGCCAGCCGTTCAAAACCGTTCAGTGCCAGATCGGGCGAAGGGGCGTGCAGAGCCGCCAGGCTGATCCTGAGCAGGCTTTCCACCGAAAAGCTGCTCTGCAACAGCAACAGGTTGGTGGCCGAGCGGCCGCCGTAGGCAAAACCTGAGGCCTCCAGCAGGTCGGCCAGCCCTTGCTCACGGGATGGTTC
>DFYU01000120.1 GCA_002383415.1 Geobacter sp. UBA4074 | reverse complement strand
AGTTCGTTTTGAGCGATGGCCAGTGAACGACCATCGGGGGCAAGGGCCACGGCAGATACACGACCGGTTTCACCATTATAGCTGCGCAGCAACGCCCCTGTAGCAGCATCCCACAGGCGCACCACACCGCTCCAATCGCCCGAGGCGATCTGTCGGCCGTCAGGCGAGAACGACACCGAGGTGGTATCGCTAGGCTGATTACCAAAGGCACGCACCTCTTTCCAGCCAGCGACATTGATCAGGCGAATATTACCACGACTGAATGGACCTGCTGCTGCCACAACGGTCATACCGTCAGGTGAGAAGGCAAGCGAGGTAACCCTGCTATCCAGCGTGCATTTATGCAACTCACGGCCGGTCCGCAGTTCCCACAATCGCACCGTTTTATCTTCACCCCCACTGCCTGAAGCGATCAACGTACCATCTGGTGAGACTGCTACCGAAGTAACCGAACTGATTTTATTGGTGTACCCCTTCGGAGCAGGTGGCTGTTTGTGCCCGATAAAACGCCTGGTTTCTTTCCCTGTGCCGATATCCCAAAGCCGCAGCGTCATATCCCAGCTGCCCGAAACCAGGGCCTTGCCATCCGGTGTAAAGGCCACCGCCATAACCTCTTCCGTATGCCCCTTAAACGTTCGTAGCTGCTTGCCGGTTTGTACCTCCCACAGGCGGACGGTCTTATCCCAGCTGGTCGATGCCAGATGACGGCCATCGGGGGAAAAGGCGAGTGCATGCACCGAACCGGTATGGCCTCGAAGCGTTTTCACCAGCTTGCCGGATGCCACCTCCCAGAGCGCAATGGTGGTATCGCGCCCGGCGCCGGCTACATACCTGCCGTCCGGAGAAATGGCGACGGCGAGGACAAAAGAGGGAAAGCCCTTGAATATCCGATATTCCTTGCCGGTAGTCACCTCCCAGAGCCGCATGGTCGTGTCGTTGCTGCCAGACAAGATATATCGGCCATCGGGCGAAAAAACCACCGCGTTGACAAAATCGGTATGCCCCAGACGGGGAGCCACCTCCAGGGTTGCAGCAGACAGCGAAGCTGGTGCCCCCAACCAGAAGAAAAGAGAGCAGCAGATGCCGATGGCTAACCGTATTGTTTGTACCCGTACTGGCATGACACGCTCCTGACGCTTTACTCGCATACCTGCAGAGAAACAGCTCCCCACGATCCTTGTGGACACAATGGGCTCCTGTTGCTGCAGCTGAACACAAATGTACCACAAAGCCCTTGTTTTGCAGGCTTCTGTTGCAGATTCAGGCGCTGCTGTTATAGTTCAGTCAGTGCCCATTCTCAAGAAAGCGAGATATGACCATGCGTCTTACCATTTCTCTCGTGTTGATCTGCTTCATGACTATCGCCATTACAGCACCATCCCTGGCTGCCGAACTCCCCGAACGCTGCCGAGAGAAGCCGGTCAACGGGCCATGCAAGGCGCTGATTGAAAAATACCATTTCGACCAGCAGAGCCGGAAGTGCAAGCCGTACTTCTACGATGGTTGTGGAGCGGTGGTGCCGTTCGACACGCTGGAAGAATGCCGGCAGTTCTGCGAAGAAGGCCGGACAGAGCCTAAAAAACGGGGAGCATCAGGGTTGTACTATGATCCGATTGAGGAAGACCCCCGCTATGCCGAGGTATTCAGCAAGATCGATGCAGAGGTGGATGAAGCGCTTGGTATCACCACAAAAGGTGGTGGCAGGGGTTACATTCATGTCATCTGGGAAACAAAAAAGAGACTACTGAAACATAAGTACAATATTGACTGGCGTACACCGGCCGAGCTGAATCCGCACGTGATGTTCGACTGATTACCGCTCCTGCAGTGCAGCAGCCACCCGTTCCAGCACTTCGGCCCAGTTGCCGGGCTGCTGCTGACGGAACAGGCGCAGGGTTGGATACCAGGGGCTGTCCTCCCGCTTCAACAGCCAACGCCAATCGGGAGCTGCCGGCAGCAACAACCAGGTTTCAATCCCCAAGGCTCCGGCAAGGTGCGCCACCGCCGTATCAATAGTGATTACCAGATCGAGTTGAGTCACGAGCGCAGCGGTATCGGCAAAATCCTGCACCAGCATGGTCAAATCGAGCAGGTCAATCGCAGGCTGTGCGCTCACCTCTCCCACTTGCAACGAAACAAACGAAGCTGCCATGCAAGCGGCCAGTGGGGCAAGCATCGCAGCCGGAATGCTGCGACCGGGATCAGGATAGGTCTTGCCGGCCCAACAGAGGCCAACTCGTAGTTTGCCGCTACGTTCGGGCAGTACGCTCTGCCAGAACGGCAATCGTCCTGCAGGCGGTTGCAGATAGGAGACCGAAGCGGGGATGGTCTCCAGGGTGGTGCCAAACAGGCGGGGCAAGGACATGAGCGGCAGGTGGCAATCAAAGGGGGGTAGCGGCTGCCCCATGGCCACAATGGTGAGGCCGGGACTCAAGGTCTCCATCAGGGCGGTCAGTTGCGGATGGCATTCAAACACCACCTGCGATGCGCTGACCGCCAAAAACGGCAGATAGCGACAAAACTGCAGGGTGTCGCCGAAGCCCTGCTCGGCATGGATCAGGATGGTCTTGCCGGTCAGCGGCTCACCCTGCCATTGCGGCTGCATAAACTGGCGCTGTGGAGAGGTGAAACGCCGCTTTTTCCAGCGCCATTCGTACTCCTGCCAACCCATGGCGTAGTTGCCCTGCAACAACAGCAGCAGGGCCTGATTCCAGTGGGCCTCGGCATGGTCGGGCACCGCCTGCAGGACGATATCGCAGGCCGCCTGGGCCTCGCTCAGGTAGCCAAGCGATTGCAGGCAGCTGGCCAGGGCCACCCGGGCATCGTGCAGTTCCGGGGCAAGCTGCAGGGCGCGGCGATAACTCTCGGCGGCCTCTGCGTGGCAGGCCAGTTCCAGCAGGGTGGTGCCCCGGTTATTCCAGAGCAGTGCCAGGTTGGGCCAGCGGGAGACGGCATCGTCGTACAGCTGCAAGGCCTGTTGATATTGCCCGGCCTCATGCAGCGCCACCGCCTCCCTGACTATCCGGTCAAACTCGCCCATGTCCTACCTCGCGTCGTACCGCCCTGCGTCAAAAGAACGTGCTACAGCAGCTTGCGAATCTTCTCCAGACTCTCTTCAAGCACCGCCTGCTTGGCGGTGACCTCTGCCAACTTTGCCCGTTCCTTTTCCACAATATCGGCCGGAGCTCGGTCCACAAAGCTGGGGTTTTCCAGTTTTTTGGAGAACAGCTCAATCTCCTTCGCCAGCTTGGCGATCTCCTTTAAGAGCCGTTTCTCTTCCTCGGCCACATCCACCAGCCCTTTGAGCGGCACATAGACCTGGATCTCACCGACCACCTGAATGGCGGCATCTTCCGGCTTGGGCAACTGCAGGCCACAGGTCAACTGACCGACCCGCGCCAGCCCCTTGATCTTGGACTCAAACTTGGTGACCAACGCCAACGCCACCTCCGAGCCGCAGGAAAGCGTTACACCGATCTCCTTCGACGGCGGCACCTCCATCTCACCACGGATGGTGCGGATGGCTGAGATCACCGCCATCACCTGCTCCATGCGGGCGGCATCGTCGGCGAACTGCCAGTCCTCACGGGGGGTCGGATAGGGGGCCAGCATGATCGAGGGCGGCCAATCGCCACCTGAACCACGCACGGCACAGCGATCCCCCTTGGGCAAGGTCTGCCAGATCTCCTCGGTGATAAACGGCATGAAGGGATGCAAGAGCCGCAGCAGATTCTCCAGCACGGCCCACAGCACATACTGAGTGGTCTGACGACGTTGCTGGTCATCGCCATGCAGGTCCTGCTTGGACAGCTCCAGGTACC
>DFYU01000034.1:2817-61213 GCA_002383415.1 Geobacter sp. UBA4074 | reverse complement strand
TCCGGTCTGACCGCCCAGCCCAACCTGAACGCCCTGGTGGCGGCGCTGGAGCGTACTGAACGCGACCCGCAGCTGAATGCCGCCGGCCTGCAACAACTGGCCAACTACTGGGAGACCGTGCGGGATTACTACGCACCCTTCGAGTCAGGCCTGAAAAGCGGCACTGCCGAGGTCTATCACCACGAGATTCCCGGTGGCCAGTACTCCAACTACAAGCCGCAGGTGGCAGGCCTAGGGCTTTTGGACCGCTGGGAAGAGTGCAAGGAGATGTACCATCAGGTCAACCTGATGTTCGGCGACATCGTCAAGGTGACCCCCTCCTCCAAGGTGGTGGGCGACATGGCCATGTTCCTGGTTAAGAACAACCTGCAGCCGGCTGATGTCTTCACCACCAAAGAAGACCTGGCCTTCCCGGAATCAGTGGTGGGTATGTTTAAGGGGATGTTGGGCCAACCCTACCAGGGCTGGCCGGAAGAACTGCAGAAGATCGTCCTCAAGGGCCAGCAGCCGATCACCTGCCGCCCCGGTGAACTGCTGGAGCCGGTGGACTTCGATGAGGAGCGCCTGAAACTGGAGGAGAAGCTGGGCCACAAAGTGGATGACAAGGCCTTGATCTCATCCATCCTCTACCCCAACGTCTACCCGGAGTTCGACAAGCATCGCCAAGACTTCTCCGACACCTCAGTCATCCCGACCCCGATCTTCTTCTACGGGCTGGAGCCGGGCCAGGAGACCTCGCTGGACATCGAGGCCGGCAAGACCCTGATCATCAAACTGAACGCCGTGGGCAAGCTGCAGGAAGACGGCACCCGCGAGGTCTACTTCGAGCTGAACGGCAACAACCGGGCCGTGGTGGTGCGTGACCAATCGGTGCAGAACAGCGACGCCTTCCGCGAAAAGGCCGACAAGGGCAACCCCAACCATATCGGCGCCCCGATGCCGGGCAAGGTCTTCAAGGTCAACGTCAAGGCCGGCGATCAGGTCAAGGCCGGCGACGTGCTGCTGGTGACCGAGGCCATGAAGATGGAGACTAACATCAAGGCCAAGGCCGACGGCACGATTGCCGAGGTGAAGTTCAAAGAGGGCGATAAGGTGGAGAAAGAGGATCTGGTCATCGTAATGGCCTAATTCTCACCTTGCCCTGACAAAAGCAACGCCCCGCTCCGGTTATCCGGGGTGGGGCGTTGCTGCATCGGCTTGCCGCAGGCTATCACTGTGGTAGAGTTACCATCAAATGCTGCACACCTGAGGGAGACCATATGACCGTACCGATCCTGATTGCCAAAAACGACACCACCGAACTACATCTGCTGCCCCGCATGGCCAACCGCCACGGCCTGATCACCGGCGCCACCGGCACTGGCAAGACCGTAACCCTGCAGACCCTGGCCGAACAGTTCTCCAGCATCGGTGTGCCCTGCTTCATGTCCGATGTGAAGGGCGACCTGTCCGGTCTGGCGCTGCCCGGCGGCAGCAACCAGAAGGTGGCGGAACGGGTGACCCAGCTGCAACTGGGCGATCATCAGTATCAGGGGTTCCCGGTTACCTTGTGGGATCCGTTCGGCCAGAGCGGCCATCCGGTGCGGGCCACCATCTCCGACATGGGGCCGCTGCTGCTGGCCCGCATGCTGGAGCTGAACGACACCCAGGCCGGTGTCTTGAACCTGATCTTCAAGGTGGCCGACGATAACGGCCTGCTATTGCTTGATCTGAAAGACCTACGGACCATGCTGCAATACGTGGGGGACAACGCCAAGCAGTTCACCACCGAATACGGCAACATCTCAGCCGCCAGCGTAGGGGCCATACAGCGCAGCCTGCTGACCCTGGAAAGCCAGGGCGGCGAACAGATCTTCGGTGAGCCGATGCTGAACATCAACGACCTGCTGCAGTCCGACCGCGGCAAGGGGGTGGTCAACATCCTGTCGGCCGATAAACTGATGCAGGCACCCAAGCTGTATGCCACGCTGTTGCTCTGGCTGCTGTCGGAACTGTTCGAGAATCTGCCCGAGGCCGGTGATCTGGACAAACCCAAGCTGGTCTTTTTCTTTGACGAGGCCCACCTGCTGTTCAACGATGCCCCGCCGGCCCTGGTGGACAAGATCGAACAGGTGGTGCGCCTGATCCGCTCCAAGGGGGTCGGTGTCTACTTTGTCACCCAGAACCCGGCCGATATCCCGGACAAGGTGCTCTCCCAGCTGGGCAACCGGGTGCAGCACGCCCTGCGGGCCTTCAGCCCCCGCGACCAGAAGGCGGTCAGGGCGGCAGCCGAGACCATGCGGGATAACCCGGCACTTGATGAGGAAACGGTGATTACCGAACTGGGGGTTGGCGAGGCGCTGGTATCCTGCCTGGATGAGAAGGGGCGCCCCGGTATGGTGGAACGGGCCCTGATCGTGCCGCCCCGGGGCCAGATCGGCCCGATCGAACCCCAGGAGCGCCAGCGTCTGATGCAATCGTCACTGGTGGCCGGGGTCTACGACCGCGCCGTTGACCGCGAATCGGCCTACGAACTACTCAAGGCCCGAGCCGAGCAGGCAGCGGCCACTCCCCAGCCGGCAGCGCAGCAACCTGCTGCAGGGGCTGGCCTAGGCGGCTTGGGCGGCGTGCTGGGTGATCTGCTGGGCGGTGGCGGCGGCCGGCAACGCCAGGGGGTGGTGGAGGCGATGGCCAAAAGCGCGGCCCGTACGGTGGGCAACCAGTTGGGCCGGGCCATCATCCGGGGGGTAATGGGTTCTATCCTGGGGGGCAGACGCTAGGCGACACACTGACCGATAGCAGAAAACAAACGCCCCGCCTTGGGTTGCCAAGGCGGGGCGTTCATGCGTAACAGTAGTAACTAAACGGCTAGCGTTGTGTGCGGCTGCGCTGCTGATAGCCGCCCGCTGTTTTCGGGGCACCGCCCTGGCGGCGCTGGCCACCCGGCACAAAGGGACGCCGCCCCTTGCCAGCCGCACCGCGATTGCCGGAAGGCAGGTTGCTTACCGGCTCCAGGCCGGGGATGGTATGGACCGGCACCTTCTGACCGGTGTAACGCTCGATCCGCTNNACAAAGGAGATGGCGATGCCGGTGGCGCCGGCCCGGCCGGTGCGGCCGATACGGTGTACGTAGTCTTCGGCCGCCTTGGGCAGGTCGAAGTTGATCACATGGCTGATGCCATTGATATCGAGACCGCGGGCAGCCACGTCGGTGGCCACCAGCAGCTTGACCCGGCCACGACGCAGGTTGGTCAGGGTGCGGGTACGGGCCCCCTGGGTCATATCGCCATGCAGGGCCGCGGCGGCATGTCCCTGCTGGTACAGCTCCTGGGCCAGGCTGTCGGCATCCCGCTTGGTGGCGGAGAAGATGATCGCCTGGGTGATGCTGGGGTCCTCCAGCAGATGGTGCAGCAAACGGTACTTGTGGCCCAGATTGTCGGTCACATGCAGCCGTTGCTCGATCTGCAGGTTGGTGGTCTTGGGGGTGGCAATGGCGATCCGCTCCGGCTCGGTCAGTAGCCGTTGGGCCAGCCGCGCCATCGGGTCGTCCATGGTGGCGGTAAACAGCAGGGTCTGACGGCCTTTGGGGGTGGCGGCAGCGATCTGGTCAACGGCGTCGGTGAAGCCCATGTCCAGCATCCGGTCGGCCTCGTCCAGCACCAGCAGTTCCACGCGGGACAGGTCCAGCCGTCCCCGCTCCAGGTGATCGATCAACCGGCCCGGGGTGGCCACGATCAGGTCAATCGGCTGGCGCAGCATCCGCAACTGCTCAGGATAGGGTACGCCACCCATGATGGTGCCGTAGCGAAAACGGAGCATACGGCCATAACGGGCCACGGAATCGGCCACCTGTACGGCCAGTTCACGGGTGGGGGTCAGCACCAGCACCCGGGGGCCGTGACCGGCAGGGCCGGGCTTGGCCAGGCGCTCCAGAGCCGGCAGGATGAAGGCGGCGGTCTTGCCGGTGCCGGTCTGGGCCGAGGCGATCAGGTCACGGCCGGCCTGGGCCAACGGAATGGCCTCGGCCTGGATCGGGGTGACCTCGGTGTAACCGCAGGCAGTGATCGCCTTCTGGATGGACGGGTGCAGATTAAGTTCAGTAAACAGCATGCAATTCTCCTGATTCGGCGCGAGCGGAAACCTGCCGGGTCGCACTCCGGTATGCCAAATCGAGTTAGAGGGTGTGTGAATGGGCGCGTCGGGACAACCACTGTCCCTGAAAGGGGTAGCGACACCACCACGAATGGCCGGCAGTACTCAGGTACCGATCTTGAATCACATTGATGGGTACCACTTCGTCGCAAACCAAACGCGGTGCTGCACAAATCGGGGAATTAACCGGGATGCAGAAGGGGGTCGGGCAGCGAAGAATTGAGGCGAAAACAATTTTGCAACCTTATTGGATGTTTCGATGAATAGCAAGCAAATAATATAAAAAAAAGCATAGGCGCCCCTTGACAGGCCCCTGATAATCGTGAAATGTAGCAGTCTAACATCTGGAGGGGGAATGACCATGAAGAACAAACAGGAAACCCATCTCAAGGAATGGCAAGGTCTGGAAGAGGCAGCCGAGCAGATGCTGCCGCTCTTGGGCCAGCTCTACCGTGAACGCAACATCGTCTGCACCGTCTATGGCCGCTCGGTGGTGCACAGCACCACCATCGACATCCTCAAGGCCCACCGTTTCGCCCGCCTGATCATCGACACAGAGCTTTCCGCCCACAAGACCCTGCCGGTGGTGGAGGCGCTCTGCCAGCTGGACCTGGCTCCAGCCCGGATCGACATCGGCAAGCTGGCGGTCGGCTTTCAGAACCAGTCTGTCTGCAGTTCGCTGATCGACTACCTGCGCAGCGAACTGGGCCAGGTCAACACCGGCCGCCAGGCGATCATCAGCGAACCCCAGGATATCGTGCTCTACGGCTTTGGACGGATCGGTCGTCTGTTGGCCCGCCTGCTGGTAGAAAAATCCGGCAGCGGCGACAAGCTGCGCCTGCGGGCCGCCGTGGTGCGCAAAGGCAGCGCCGACGACCTGATGAAACGGGCCAGCCTGTTGCGGCGCGATTCGATCCACGGTCAGTTCAACGGCATCATCACCGTGGATGAAGAGGAAAACGCCATCATCGCCAACGGCAACATGATCCGGATCATCTACGCCGACGCCCCGGAACAGGTGGATTACACCGCCTACGGCATCAGCAACGCCATCCTGATCGACAACACCGGCAAATGGCGCGACCGTGAAGGGCTCTCCCGCCATCTGCAGGCCAAAGGGGTTGCCAAGGTGATCCTGACCGCACCGGGCAAGGGCGACATCCCCAACGTGGTGGCCGGGGTCAACAACGAGCTGATCAGCGCCAGTGAGACCATCTTCTCGGCTGCCAGCTGCACCACCAACGCCATCGTACCGGTGCTGAAGGCGGTCTACGACCGCTTCGGCATCCAGCATGGCCATGTGGAGACCTGCCACTCCTATACCAACGACCAGAACCTGATCGACAACTACCATAAGGGCTCCCGCCGGGGCCGCAGTGCTGCGCTGAACATGGTGATCACCGAAACCGGCGCCGCCAAGGCGGTGGCCAAGGTGATTCCCGAGCTGGCCGGCAAACTGACCGGCAACGCCATCCGGGTACCGACCCCCAACGTCTCGCTGGCGATCCTTAACCTTGAACTAGGCCAGGAAACCAGCGTCAAGGAACTGAACCGCTACCTGCGAGACTGTTCGCTCAACTCGCCGCTGCAGAACCAGATCGAGTATGTGGTTTCCCCCGAGGTGGTCTCCAGCGACTTTGTCGGTTCACGGGCAGCCGGCGTGGTGGACTCCCTGGCCACCATCGTGCAGGGCAACCGCTGCGTACTCTACGTCTGGTACGACAACGAGTTCGGCTACAGCTGCCAGGTGGTGCGGATGGTGCAGAAGATGGCCGGCATCGAGCTGCCGGCGCTGCCCAACTAAACCCACCCTTAAACAGAGCGGGCGCCCAGCAGGGCGCCCGCTCACACACTTCTCACACAACAGCCTTTTCCCGCCGACGCCGCCCCCACTTTTCCAGCTCCAACAGCACAAACACCGCCACTGCCGGCAGCAGCACCAGCCACAGCAGGTTGCCGGTCAACGCCGTGGTTGCGAAGAAACCCTGCAAGGGTGACCAATAGACGACCGCTGCCTGCAGCACTGCGACGTTGGCCGCCATCAGCAGCAGCCAGCGATTGGTGAACAGCCCCATACTGACAAACGAGTTCCTGAAGGAACGCAACGCCATGGCCTGGGCCACCTGAGCCAGGGACAGCGAGACGAACAGCACGGTCTGCCAGGGGCCGCCAGCCCGCCAGGTGAACCAGGCCACCGCCATACAGCAACCGCCGATCAAGCTGCCGGTAAGCAGTACGTACTGCAGTGCGCTGTGATCGAATATCTGGCTGTCGGAGCGGATCGGCGGACGCAGCATCACATCCGGCTCCGGTCGTTCAACCCCCATACCCAGCCCCAGCAGGCCGTCGGTCAACAGGTTCAGCCACAACAGCTGCAGCGGCGTCAGCGGCATCGACATCCCCATAAAGGGCAACAGCAGCACCGCCAGGATCTTGCCGGTATTGCCGGCCACGGAGAAGATCACAAACTTGCGGATGTTGTCATAGATGGTGCGGCCTTCTTCCACCGCCGCCACGATGGTGGCAAAATTGTCGTCCAGCAGCACCATGTCAGAGGCCTCGCGAGCAACGTCCGTGCCCACCTTGCCCATGGCCACACCCACATTGGCCTTTTTAAGGGCCGGCGCGTCGTTGACCCCGTCGCCGGTCATGGCCACCACACCGCCCTGACGCTGGATGGCGTCCACGATCCGCAGCTTGTGCTCCGGCGCCACCCGGGCATAGACCGAGACCCGATTCACCGCGGCATCAAACTCCTCGTCACTCAACCGATCCAGCTCCTGACCGGTAAGCGCCCCCGAAGCGCCGTCGATACCTACCTGACGGGCAATGGCCCGTGCGGTCAACGGATGGTCGCCGGTGATCATTACCGGTCGGATACCAGCCGACAGGCAGTGTGCCACCGCATTCGCCGCCTCCTGACGGGGTGGGTCGCTCATCACGCTCAAGCCCACCAGACAGAAATGCTGCTGCAGCGCTTCCAGCCGGTCATCGTCACCCGGCTGCATCAGCCGCACCGCCAGTGCCAGCACCCGCTGCCCCTGGTCGGCATACCGGTCAGCAGCCTGCTGCAGCGCCTGGCGATGCTGCTCGTTAATCGGCGTCATGCCATCCAGCAACAGGTCGGTACAGAGTGGCAACATACTATCGATGGCCCCCTTGGCCGCCAGCAGCCTACCGCCAGCCACCAGGGGCAATGTCGGCAGATACGCGCCTGCCCCCTCTGACAAGCGGTGGACCGTAATCATCCGCTTGCTGACCGAATCAAAGGGGATCTCGGCGATACGCGGCAGGGCCAGTTCCAGTTGCTGGCGCAACAGGCCGCTTTTCGCCGCCGCAACCACCAGCGCACCTTCGGTGGGATCCCCCAGAACCTCCTGCCGACCATCGCTACCGAGCGTGAGCTGCGCATCATTGCAGAGAGTTCCCAGGGCCAGCAGCAGCTGCGTCTGTTCCGTGGTGGCGGTCGCGTTGCCCCGCACCACCGCTGCAGCAGACACCAGCTCGGTGACGGTCATCCGGTTTTCGGTCAGGGTACCGGTCTTGTCGCTGCAGATCACCGTCACTGAACCGAGTGTCTCCACCGCCGGCAGACGCCTGATCAGGGCACGGCGTTGCAGCATCCGCTGGGCCCCCAGGGCCAGGGTGATGGTAACCACCGCCGGCAAGCCCTCGGGGATGGCCGCCACCGCCACGCTGACCGCCAGCATCAGCATCTCCCTGATCCCCTCACCCCGCAACAGTCCGACACCGAAGATAACCGCCGCCACGACAACCGCTACCAGCGCCAGCACCTTGCCCAGCCGATCCAGCCGTTTCTGCAGCGGGGTCCACTCCTGCCCCACCTGCTGCAGCAGGGTCGCGATCCGCCCCAACTCCGTTGCCATACCGGTGGTGGTGACCACCGCCTCGGCCCGGCCCGCCGCCACCAGGGTGCCCATGTAGAGCAGGTTGCGACGGTCACCGGTCGGCAAATCTGGCTCCAGGAGCGAGGCGGTCTGCTTTTCCACCGCTTCTGATTCGCCGGTGAGGAGTGACTCCTGCACCCGCAGGGCGTGGGCCTCGTACAGGCGGCAATCGGCCGGCACCACGCTGCCGGCCTCCAGCAAAACGATGTCACCCGGCACCAATTCCATGGCCGGCAATTCCAGCACTTGGCCGTCCCGCCGCACCCGCACCAGTGGCACAGCCAAACGCTTCAACGCTGCCATGGCCCGTTCGGCACGGTAATCCTGCACAAACCCCAGCAGGGCAAACAGCGCCACAATCGCCAGGATGGTGACGGCATCCTTGAAGGAGCCGACCAGCCCGGAAAGCAGCGCCGCTGCGGCCAGGATCAAGGCCATGGTGGAGGTGACCTGTTCCCACAGGATCGACCAGGCCGAGCGGCCGCCTCGCTCCTGCAGGGTGTTAAGGCCAAACTGGCGCAGCCGTTCCTTCGCGGTGGCTGCGGCAAGCCCTTGTCCGGGTGTAACTCCAAGCTGTTGCAGCACTTCTTCGGACGTAAGGGTATGCCAGAGTGTTTGCGTGGTCATCGTTTCACCGTTGCAATAAAAATGGAGACGTGCGGTCGGCATCAAAATCGGTCACGTAATAATAGCCGTAGCGGTCCTGAGAATCTTTGCTGACCCCACTGGGCCGCTGCAGCGAGGCCCGCAACGCCATCGGTCGATTACTGCTGAAGACAATATACAGCGCACTGGAACTGCTGTGCGGATCAACGGTAAACAGAAATTTTTTCTGATCTTCCCGGCGCGGTCCGCTGCCGGTACCGGTGCCGATCCCGGTGAAATGCCGGTAGTTACTGCTCAAGGGGCTGCCATCTCCCCAGGAGTGGCCATACCCGATATTGGCGCCGAAATCGAAGCTGAAGGTAACTTCATAGCGCTGCCCTGGCACCAGTCCCACCAACTTGAAAAGGGTATAAAAATAGTCGCTCGGGCCGAAGAAGTTTGGCAGGCCAGCGGGACGCAAACCGGTGGTGACCGAGGCGTTACCATTGACCGGCACCTCCACAAAACCGGACGAAAGGGAACTGCTTGGCGTGCCGGCGTTGGCAGTGCAGCGTTTGAGCAGGAACGGCGCGCTGCGATCCAGATCAAAATCGGTCACGTAATAATAGCCATAGCGATCCTGCGAATCCTTGGTGACCCCGCTGGGGCGCTGCAACGAGACCCGCAGCGGCATTGGCCGGCTGCTCTTCAGCACCAGATACAGCTCGCCACAGCTACTGGCAGGATCAATTGTGAACAGGAATTTCTGCTGGCTTTCCCGGCGCGGTCCGCTGCCGGTGCCGGTCCCGATGCCGGTAAAGGATCGGTAGTCCGTGCCAAAGGGTGTGCCGTCCACCCAGGAATGGCCGTAGCCGATATCGGTGCCGGACTCATAGCTGATGGTGGCCTCGTAACGCTGTCCTGGGGTCAGGCCGGTGAATCTGAAGATCGCATACGAGTAGTCGCTGGGACCAAAAAACGAGGGCAACCCGGCCGGATGTGCCCCGGTGGTTACCGAAGCGGTTGCATTCAGCGGCACCTCGACCACCTCGGCAGCCCAGGCGCCACCTGTCAGACAGCAGCTCAGCAGCAGGCCAACCAGACCGACCAAGAACGTTTGCATGGCTCTTCCTCCTTTGCAGTGTACGGCTCAACGCACGCACTGCAACCATACCACCGATTGCACCAAGTGCTACTGGCCAGCCACCAGCTGCTCGGCGATCCGGTCGGCTCCCTCCATCAGGTAGTCTCGTTTGGTGACGTCGCTGCGCTCCGAGATGCCGATACCGCGCAGCAGGTGACCGGGACGGTAGCCGTACCAGTTGAAAAAGAAATTATAGCGCTCAAAGATGTCCGCAAAACTGTTCTCATCCGGATGGCCCTGGATCAGGATCATGGCCAGACCCTTGCCCGGCTCCAGCCGGCTGCAGTCAGGCCGGGCGTAATATTCGGGCTTGAGGAAACAGAAGGTGCGGTCGATAAATGCCTTGAGCTGGGCGCTGACGTCACCGTAGTAGACCGCCGAGGCCAGCACCAGGGCATCGGCCGTCCGCACCGCCTCCAGCACCGGGGCCAGATCGTCCTTCAGCACACAGACCTCCGAGCCGTTCTTGCAGGCGTAACAGGCCTGGCAGCCCCGGTAGTTGAGGCCGTTCAGGTAGATGGTCTCCACCTCGGCCCCCAACGCCTGGGCCTTTTTTGTCAGACGGGCCACCATGGTGGCGCTGTTACCCTCTTTGCGGGGCGATCCCAACAGACAGACGATCTTCATCTCATACCTCCCCTTGTTTCAGAAACTAGGTGCTCAGCTTACCCCATGCCCTGCCCTTTGTGAAGCGCCCCGTACGATTGACTTTTACCTCCCGGCACGGTAAGCACAACAGGCTATCCGAGCCCGAGGAGTCCCCCGCATGCCTGCACCAACCGTCACCAACCGCCTGTTCAACGCCATTATCCGTCACCCCTGGCAGGTGCTTGCAATAGCCCTGCTGCTGTCGATCATGGCAGTGGCCTACACGGCAACCAATCTGAAATTTCTGACCGGCCGCGACGACCTGATGCCGAAGCATGCCCCGTTCCAGCAGGATTACCAGGCCTATCGGGCCAGCTTTGGCGACCAGGAGGAGATCGCCGTTGTGGTGGAATCCGACGATCCGGCCCTGACCAGCCGCTTCAGTGACCGGCTCTACGCGCGGCTGTCCCAGGAGCCGCGCCTGTTTCTGGAGCTGCTCTATCCGGGTGGCCTGCCCTACTTTCGCCAGAACGGCCTGTTGTTCATGCCGTTGGAACAGCTGCAGCAGCTGGCGCAGACCATCGAGTTAGCTGCCCCGGTCCTGCAAAAGCTGGCGGGCGATCCGTCGATCAAGACCCTGTTCAGCAGCCTCAGCGACCAGATCGACGACTATCTGAAACAGCCCACCCCGGCCAAGCTGCAACGGCTGTCCTTCATGCTCACCACCCTCGACAAGGGCCTGGGCGGATTTGACGGCACCAACGCCACCCTCTCCATGGATGCACTGCTCTCAGGCAGCGTTGACGGCACGCCATCGGCCCTGGAAAACAGCGGCAGGCAGCAGGTAATCGCCATCCGCCCCCTTAAACAACCGGGCAGTTTTGTACCGGCCGAACAGGCGATCAAAAAGGTACGGGCTGAACTGGAGCTGCTGCGCAATGATACGGCATTCAGGGGCGTGACTGCCGGCATCACCGGCGTGCCGGTGCTGGAATATGAGGAGATGGCCACCAGCATGCAGGATATGAAGCTGGCCTCGATCCTGTCGCTGCTGCTGACCGCCTTGCTGCTGCTGTTCGCCTTCCGGGGGATGCGCACGATGCTGGCCGCCATGGTGGCCCTTCTGTGCGCCATTGCAGTGGCCTTTGGCCTGGCCACCCTGCTGGTGGGGCACCTCAACATCCTCTCGATGGCCTTTGCGGTGATGCTGCTGGGGTTGGGGGTGGAGTACGGCATTCAGCTTGTGCTGCGCCACCAGGAACTGCTGCAGCAACAGCCCTTTGAAGAGGCGTTACTGGAAAGCCTGCGCTCAAACCTGCGGCCGATCCTGCTGGCCTTTGCCACCACCGCCCTGGCCTTCCTGACCTTTCTTCTCACCGACTTCCGGGGGATTGCCGAACTGGGGCTGATCGCCGCCGTCGGCGTGGGGGTCTGCTTCCTGGCCACCTTCACCGTGCTGCCGGCCATGTTGGTGCTGGTACACAAGGGTCAAGTGGCAGGGGGCACGGGACACAAAACAGAGCGGCACGGGGCACCAGGTACGTGGCACGGAATTGCGCACTTATTCGCACGTCCCCGCCTGATTGTGGCAGCCACCTCCCTGTTGGCACTGGCCGGCGCTGTTGCCCTGCCCCGCGTACCATTCGACTTCAACCTGCTCAACCTGCAGGCCAAGGGGCTGGAATCGGTGCACTACGCCTACCAGCTGATGCGGAGCAAGGAAAACTCCGGCTACTTCGGGGTCTCCATAGCCAATGACCGTGATGAGGCGCTCAGACTGACCAAGCGGTTTGAGGCGCTGCCCAGTGTTGATCACGTCGTCAGTCTGCCAGCCCTGGTGCCGAACCAACAACCGGCGAAACTGGCTGAGTTGCAACGAATCAAGCAGGTCATGGCCACCGTCCAGCCAGCCCCCTATCAGGAGAACCTGCAGCTGCTGGAACTGCCGGGGGTCTTTGAGCGGTTCCACGAGCGGGTGGCGTTTCTTGTCAAACGGCTGGAGCAACAGAAACTGCCGGAGGCCGGTCCTGCAAACGCCTTTTTGACGACGTTGGACCGGTTTTTCAGCGGACTGGAAAAAGAGAAGGACGGCAACGCCCTGGCCATGTTGCGGGAAACCCAGCAGCGGATGTTTGCCCCGCTGCCGGAAAAACTGGCCCTCTTGAAGGAGAGTCTGAACGCACGCCAGGTAACGGAAGCGGATATTCCGGCTATCCTGAAGCAACGCTTCATCGGCAAGGACGGCCGGCTGCTGCTGCAGATCGCCCCCAAGGAGGAGATCTTTAACGAACAGCCGCTGGCCGCATTCGTCACCCAGATCAAGAGCGTTGATCCCCACGCCACCGGTGAGCCGGTCAGCGTCTACGAATCGTTCAAGATCCTCAAGCAATCCTACCTGCAGGCCTTTCTGTACGCCTTGGGCGGGGTACTGCTGATCATGCTGCTGGCCTTCCGCAGCCTGCGCTCGACCCTGCTGGGGATGACGCCGCTGGTGGTCGGTCTGCTGTTGATGGTGGGGGGCATGTGGCTGTGCGGGCTGCGGTTCAACGTGGCCAACATCATCGTCATGCCGCTCTTGCTGGGGGTGGGAATCGACTCGGCGATCTACATCATCAGCCGTCACCGGCGGGGTGAGGAGTCGCCGGTGCAGGTGGCGACCAGCAGCGCCGGCAGGGGCGTCTTGCTGAATGCACTCACGATCCTGTTCAGTTTCGGCGCCCTGATGGTGGCCCGCCACCAGGGGGTGTTCAGCATCGGCGCGGTGATGTCGCTGGGGATGACCGCCATCGTGCTGGCCTTCCTGCTGTTTCTGCCGGCCTTGCTACTGCTGCTTGACCGTCATCGCCAGCCAGATGCCTGACAACACGAAGATCAGGTTGGCGCCCCAGGCCGCCACCAGCGGCGGCAGCACACCGCTGCGGCCGTAGGACTGCACGGCGGTGTTGATAATGAAGTAGGCAAATCCCAGGGCAACGCCGATGGCAATGCCCTTCGCCACCCCGGCGGTACGGCCGGTCTTCAGCGCAAACGGGATGCCCAGCACCACCATCACCAACGCCCCAAAGGGCAATGCCAGCTTGGCGTGCATCATGGTCAGGTACCGGTCGGCCTTGTAGCCGCCGCTCTGCAGGCTGGTGGCATACTCGCGCAGCTCACGAAAACTCAGGTTATCAGCCTTGTTGTCCAGTATCCGCAGGTCCTCCACCTTCAGGTTCAGCTCCAGCGGCAGACGCTCCACCCGCTGTACCTGTCGGGAACCGTTGCCAAAGGGACGGATCTTGACCTGCTCCAGCTGCCAGCCGGCCTGGCCATACACCGCCCGCTCGGCATCCAGCCGCCGCACCGGCTCCATCAGCCGCGACACCTCCCAGACCGTGACCCCCTTCAGCACCACCGCCGTAGGATCGAACACCTTGGCCTGCAGCAGCAGATTGTTGGAACGGAACCAGATGTTGTTCAGCCTGAAAACGGTGGTGCGATCCTTCTTTCTGATCAGTACCTTGTCGACGTACTCCATCCGTTTGTAACCATGGGGCACCAGCAGCTCGGAATTGATCAGCAGCAGCGCACTACAGCCCAGCCCCAACAGCAGCAAGGGCAAAACAATACGTGGCAGGCTCATGCCGCAGCTGCGCAGCGCAGTCAGCTCACTGCTGCGGGACAGCATCCCCATGGTCAGCAGGGTGGCCATCAGCACGGCAAACGGCATACTCTGACCGATCATTTCCGGCAGCTTGAACAAAAAAAACTGTCCGATAGCCCAGAACGACGCACCATAACGCATAAAGCGGCCGAACTTTTCCATAAAATCAAGGATCAGGTAGATCGCCAGAAAACCGGCCTGACAGAGCAGCAGCATCCGCAGCCAGGCGACGGCAATGTAACGGCTGACGATATTCATCAGGCAGTCCTCCTGGCTGGCAGCAGCAGATCACGCAGCGACCGCTCCTGCACTGCAAGACGAAACAGTCCCAGTCCGCCAACCAAAAACAGCAGGTTGGGCAGCCAGAGCGCCAGAGCCGGTGGAAAACTGCCTTTTTCAGCCAGGGTGCGCAGGAAGGAAAGCAGCACGTAGTAGACCAGCAACACCAGGATGCTGGCCGTAAAACCGGCCCCTTTACCGGAACGGCGGTTAGAAATACCAAGCGGGAGCGCCAGGATGGCAAATACCAGGGCCGCCGCCGGGAAGGCAAAACGGCTGTGCAGCTCAGACAACGCCTTGTTGCGACGCTGGGCTGTACTCTCCGGCGAACGGGCTGCCTGCAGCAGTTCCCCCACCCCCAGATCCTGCTCAGAGCGTACCAATGGGCCGGTCTTGGTCAGTTCGGTGGTCAGCAGATAATCACCAAAGGCGATCAGACGGTAGCCCCCCTTGCTGTCCTGGGTGTGGATACTGCCGTTACGTAGCAGTATGCGCATGCTGCCGGTCTTTTCATCGCTGTCGACGACACCGTTGCGGGCGAAGATCGTCAAGGGGCGTGCCGGGTCCCGCTCATCCTGGATCATGACCCGGCTCATCTGATGGGTCTGCTCATCGTACTGATCCACATACATCACGATGCCGGGCAGGTCGTCGCGAAAGATCCGCTCCTTGATGGCGGCAGCGGAGTAGGTGCGGGCGATTTCCAACGAAAACTGCTTGAAGCCGGTGTTACCCCACGGCACCGCCACCAGGCTGACAAACAGGGTCAATAGACCGGCGGCCACGGCGCAGGTCAGCACCGGCGGCAGCAGGGCCGCCAGGCTGAGCCCGCTGGACTTGAAGATGGTGATCTCGTTATCGGCCGAAAGCCGCCCAAAGGCCAGCAGCACGGCCAGCAGCAACGCCATCGGGATAGTCAGCACCAGAAAGGAGGGCAACAGATAGCCGATCAGCCGCAGCACATCGGGCAACGGCACCCCGTTGGCCACCACCATCTCCATCAGCTTCACCATCCGCCCCATCAGCAGCACCAGAGTGAAGATGGTCAGCCCCAGCAGAAAGATGCCGGCTATTTCCCGTATCAGATAGAGCCTGATGATTCGGTTTTTCATGGGCGGCATGATACATGAGTGCGCCAGCCCTGTAAAGGCGGCGGATGGCTTCCACACCATGTTTCCGCTTGCCTTGCCGCACCATTGCGCCGTATATTTTACACTTCTGCCCCGTACAAATAGCCCTTGGAAGGAATTCCCATACGCCGCCAACCACTGATCATACTCGCCTGCCTGTTCTGGCTCCTCGTCAGCGTTACAGATCGTGCAACGTGTGATCCGCTTACCCTACGGATGGGTCTTGAACAAAACCCGCCGTTGGCAAGTGTTTCCTCCGACGGCAAGCCGGAGGGGCTGTTTGTCGATCTGATGAACGAGATTGCACGGCTGGAGGGATGGCAGGTCGAGTATATCTCCTGCCCTCAGGCCAGATGCCTGGAGATGCTCGGCAACCATCAAATCGATCTGATGGCGCCGCTGGCCTGGCTACCCGAGCGGGCCAGACACTACGTATTTTCGGCTGACGACGTCATCACCAACTGGGGCGTGGTGTACTCTCAACCCGACGCCCACATCCACTCCTTTCTGGAGTTGCATCAACGCCGCATCGGCGTTGTTCCCAACAATGTGCAGACCATCTACCTGCGCAACCACCTGGACGAGTTCGGCATCAATGTCACGCTGGTCAACTACCCAACCTTTGACGATGTCTTCAAGGCCCTTGATCAGGGCGAGGTGGATGCAGCGGTGGTGGGACGCCTGTTCGCCATGCGGCGGGCAGCGGCCTACCGGGTACAGGCAACGCCGATCATCTTCAACCCGATCCGTGTCCACTTCGCCTTTGCACAGCAGACCGACCCGCAGGTGGTGGCCACCATCAACAGGCACCTGGAACGCTTCAAGGGCCAACCCGATTCCTTCTATTTCCGCTCCATCACCCACTGGCTACGTCCCGCAGACCGTTTTAGCATCCCGTTCTGGCTGAAGCTGTTGTTTGCATCGCTGGTTGCCAGCTCGCTGCTGCTGGTAGGCTTCACCCTGCTTTTACGTCGCACGGTCGAACGCAAGACCAGCGAACTCAGGAACGCCGAAGCCACCTTCCGTGGTATCTTCGACAACGCGCCGATCGGTATCTTCCAGTCAACGCCCGACGGTCGGCTGATCAGCATCAACAATGCCTTTGCCACCATCTTCGGCTACCCCTCTCCCGAACGTATGATCGCTGAGAGCAAAGATATACCCAGCCAGCTGTACGCCGACCCCGACCAATGGCAACGGTTGATCCGCCAATTACAGACCACCGAAACGCTGATCGCTGATGATCTGGAATTGCTGCGCAGCGACGGGACCCATTTCTTCGGTACCATCTATATCCGCGCCGTCCGGGAAACCAGCGACCGTAAAAAACTGCTTTTTGACGGGTTTTTGGTTGATTCCACCGAACGGCGCCGGACCCAGGAAATCCTGCTGCAGCATGAAAAGATGCTGATGATCGGCGGGCTGGCAGCCGGCATGGCCCATGAGATCAATAATCCGCTGGGGATCATTGCTCAGGACCTGCAGAACCTGCAACGCAGATTGACACCCGGCCTGTCGGCCAACCGTCAGGTTGCGGAGCGTTTGGGGCTTGATCTTGACACCCTGCAGACCTATCTGGCAGAGCGCGAGATCACCGGCTATCTGCACAGCATCAGCGAGGCTGTACGGCGCACTTCGCGCATCATCGACAACATGCTGCAGTTCAGCCGCCAGAACAGTGGCAACCATCAGCTTGCACCGCTGCACGAAGTGATTGAGCACTCACTGGAGCTGGCCGGCGGTGATTATGAGCTGCGCAAGCTGCACAGGTTTCAAGAACTGCGTATCGAGCGCAGCTACGCCCCTGACCTGCCGCTGGTGCCGATCAACGTGACCGAGATTGAACAAGTGCTGATCAACCTGTTCAAGAACGCTGCCCAAGCCATGACAGACTGGTCCGGCGAGCGTGTCATCCGTATCAGCACCCGACGTGACGGCAACTACGCCCTGCTGACGCTGTGTGACAGCGGACCAGGCATGGGTGAAGAGACCCGTCTGCGCGTCTTTGAACCATTTTTCACCACCAAACCGGTGGGGTCAGGCACCGGCTTGGGACTGGCGGTCTCCCACGCCATCATCACTAAAAACCACAAGGGGCTGATCAGCGTCACATCATCACCCGGAAAGGGCTGTTGCTTCATGATCCGACTTCCGCTCACCCAGGACGGAAACCATGCCTAAACCAGCCACTCAGTCGGTCCTGATCATCGATGATGACCCTGCTCTGCGTCGCAGCATTGTGGCCTACCTGCAGGACTCAGGCTACCAGGTGCATGAGGCAGATGGCGGCCACGAAGGCCTGCAGCTGTTTGCAAAGATCAAGCCCGACCTGGTACTAACCGACCTGATGATGCCCGAACTTGACGGTCTGGGGGTGGTGACTGCCATCCGACAAACCTCCCCCGACACACCCGTGGTGATCATCTCGGGCAACGGCTCGGTCAGCTATGCCATCGAAACGGTACGCCAGGGGGCCTGGGACTACATTACCAAACCGATTCACGACTTTACCGCACTGGAACAGGTGATCGACAAGGTGAACGAACGGGTCACCGAGATCAATGCCCAACGGAACCGCGAGGCAGAACTTGAACGCAGTGTGACCGACAGTGCCCTCAAGCTGCAACAACTGCGTTCCTGCGACCCGCTGACCGGGCTGCCGATGCGCCAACAGCTGCGTGAGCTGTTCGATGCCTTTGTCAGGCGGGGTGACCTGCCCCATGACCTGTTCGTAATCCTGCTGGACCTGGACAATCTGAAATCGATCAACAAGACCTTCGGCCATGAATACGGCGACCTGTTGCTGGTGGACACCGCCCATCGGCTACGGCAACATGAATCTGCGACCGTCACCGTCGGACGGCTGGGAGCTGACCAGTTTGTGATTTTGCTGACCGGTTGCAGCGAGGTGCATGGCTGCATTCAGGAGCTGCGTCAGGTGCTGGCACGCCCCTTCAGACTGCTTGATGAAGAACTGTTCATTACGGCCTGTCTGGGCATCGCCGCTTTTCCCCACGACGGCGAATCGCTGGACAGTCTGCTGCAACACGCCAACGCCGCCTTATCACAGGCCAAACTGCTGGGCAGCGACAAGTACGCCTTTTACTCAAGCGGGCTCAGCGAGCGCCTGCGCGAACGGATGTCTCGCGAAACCAGCCTGCACCGCGCACTGGAACGCAATGAATTTTTTTTGGACTATCAGCCGAAAGTCACTGCCGGCAGTTGGCGCATATGCGGGGTGGAAGCCCTGCTGCGCTGGAAGCCGCACCACCAGCAGGCGGTGGTGCAGCCGAACGACTTCATCCCGATCCTGGAAGAGTCCGGCCTGATCATCGAGGTGGGCCGTTGGGTGTTGGAAACCGCTTGCAGACAATTGATGGCCTGGCAGCAGCCGAACGACGCACCACTGCAACTATCGGTCAACATCTCTGCTGTCCAGTTCCATGCCGGCGACCTGCCGGAACTTGTGGAGTCAGTTATCGTTGCCACCGGTATCGAGCCCGAGCGGCTCTGCCTGGAGCTGACCGAAAGCGTCGTCATGCAGGACAGCGAGCTGGCCATGGCAACACTGCAACGGCTCCGCCAGCTGGGTGTCATGCTCTCGATTGACGACTTCGGCACCGGCTTTGCTTCGCTCAATTACCTGCAACGCATGCAGCTAAATGAACTCAAGATCGATCGTTCCTTTGTCAAACACCTGCCAAACGATAAAAACGCCATGGCCATCATCAACTCGGTGCTTTCGCTGGCCGAGAGCCTGTCGCTGACCGTGGTGGCCGAAGGGGTTGAAACCAGTGAACAGGCATCCTTTCTGGCTGACTTGGGCTGCCATCAGCTGCAGGGCTTCTATTTCAGCCGTCCACTGACGCCACACGGCATTCAGGAACTGATCTTGCCACTACCATAAACAGACAAGGCCCCCCGGATTCCGGGGGGCCTTGAGATGCATCCAACCGTGTCAGGTCTCGCTTATGCCTTCCACTGACCATGCAGGTTGCAGTACTCACGGGCCGTGACATTTTCAGCCGTTACGCAGAAGGTAGCCTCCGGGGCCTGGCCCGGCTCCAGGAACTGGCGATACACTTTGCCGTCGGCGATCAACTCGATCCACTGGATGTAGTGTTTCTCTTCCATCGGATGGGCAACACTGCCCACCTTGACGGTGATAGTGCCGTTGCCCTTCTCGATCACCGGCACATGCTTCTCTTTTGCAGCATCAACGGTGTTCTCAGCCTGCAGCTGCATATTCTCGCCACAGCAGACGATGTTGGCGCCGCCGCCAACCATGACTTCAACAATATTGCCACAATGCTGACACTTGTAGACTTCAAGACGCTTAGGCATGGGAATCTCCTCCAAAAGTAGTATGGCGCTGGGCCTGCTTCGGTTGGTAGTGTAGCCCATTTTTCCGACAATGCAAGCATAAAAGACAATATTAGTCTTTTATGCTCGTTGACTCAGGTCGCCTTGATCTGTTCAAAGGAGGTCAACGCAGAGGCAAAAACCTCACTGACCTCCTCAGGCATCAACTGCAGCGCCTGCAGCAGCTCCGGATCAACCGCCTCAACAGAGCCCTCTGCGCAGACAAGCTGATCGGCCACCTGAATCACGCTATGGATCTTGTTAATCATGCCGCCGAAATTTTTGGCATGGTGATAGCGGATCAGTGTCTGAATCGTCTCAGGATAGTTCCACTTTTGGGCAATCAAGGCGCCCAGTTCGGCATGGCGGGAATGTGTCAGTTCATCAAGCAGCCCGTGCTCAATATCGCTATCCTGGGCAACGGTGAGGATAACCGTCTTGCCCAGATCCAGCAACAGCCCTCCCAGAAAAGCCTCCTCCGGATCGAGTCGACACTGGCGGGCCAGGCCGGTGGCGGTGAAGGCGATCTTGAGTGCCGTATCAAGAATGGCCTGCAACTTTTCCTGGGGCAGGCCGCCATACTGCATGCTGCTCAACTTAATACCAGCCACGATATTCATGATCTCACGCATGCCGAGTCGGACAATGGCAAAGTGGATCGAATCCACCTGCCCGCTGCCGCCATAGAACGGTGAGTTGGCGACCTTGAGAATCCGGGAGATCAGGACCTGGTCGGTCATGATCACCCGCGCCATATCCTGGAAGGTGGCGCTTTCATCGTTAAGCAGCGCGTTGAGTTGAGTAACGATCGAAGGCAGGGCGGGAAGCTGAAAATCCTCGTCGTACAGCCGCTTGCTGAGCAGTTCCAAGGCCTCATTGCGCTGGGTATCGGCATCACGGCTGCGCTCATCAAACAGCCTGACCGCATCGAGCAGGGTGCGGCTGACATCGAGTTGTAGCTCGCCACCCAGCACCGCTGCCGGCACGGGGGTCGTGACAGTAACGCTGCCTGACGTGGCAGCCAGCAAATCCAGCAAGAGTGACAGCAGGTACTGGCGGAACTGGTTGGTAAGGGTGGGCAGGGAGAGCAGGTTCTGTTCGAGCAGATAGCGGGTCAGCGAGACACCACCAGCCCGGCTCTGCGTCACCGCCTGCATCGCGACCAACTGTTTGAGCGCACCGCTTTTCACCAGCGCCTCGCCCAGGCTGGCGCCTTGTCTGCGCGAGGTGCCAAAGACAAGCTTGCCCTGTTCACAATACAGAACTATTTCATACTCAGCCTCCAGGCTGACGGTCACCACGCAGGTTATGCGGTTCATGTCAATCCACTGCAGAATATCGTGAATAGACATAAACTGCAGCGATGCCTGAAACAGCACGGTAGCCATGAACACCTCTCAGAATAATGAGCGGGAAATACATCAGGGTGATACCACAAAAACAATAAAACAAGAAGCCCTGCTGCGCCTCACAGCAGAAACAGCCTGCAAAAAAAGCCGCCCGACAGAACTGCCGGGCGACTTAAGGTAGCGGTAGCGCTTACAAACCTGTGCTAGACGTTGAAACGGAAGTGCATCACGTCGCCATCCTTGACGACATACTCCTTGCCCTCCAGGCGCATCAAACCCTTCTCCTTGGCGCCCGCCTCACCCTGACAGGCGATATAGTCGTTGAAACCGATCACCTCTGCCCGAATGAAGCCTTTTTCGAAATCGGAGTGGATCACCCCGGCGGCCTGGGGTGCCTTGGTCCCCTGGGTAATGGTCCAGGCCCGTACCTCTTTCACGCCGGCGGTGAAATAGGTTATCAGCCCCAGCAGATCGTAGCCGGCCCGGATCAGGCGATCGAGCCCCGATTCCGCCAGCCCCATCTCCTGCAGGAAGGCCTGCTTCTCATCGCCGTCCAGCTCGGAGATCTCTGCCTCGATCTTGCCGCAGATCACCACCACGCCAGCCCCTTCGGCAGCAGCGATTTCCCGCACCTGAGCCACAAAGGGGTGGCTACCCTCCAGATCGTCTTCAGACACGTTGGCCACGTACAGCACCGGTTTGGCGGTCAGCAGGTGCAGATCCCGCAGCCAGATCCGTTCGTCCTCATTCTCGGCGCAGTCGCGCACCTTCTTGGCCTGTTCCAGCAGCGCCTTAATCCGCTCGTAGAGCGCCACTTCGTCTTTGGCCTTTTTATCACCGCTACGGGCCAGCTTCTCGGCACGCAGCAGTTTCTTCTCCAGGGTATCCAGGTCGGACAGGGCCAGTTCGGTGTTGATGATCTCGATATCGTCAGCCGGCGAGACCTTACCGGCCACATGCACCACGTTGTCGTCATCAAAACAGCGCACCACATGCACCACCGCATCCACGGAACGGATATGGCCCAGGAACTGGTTGCCCAGCCCCTCACCGGCGCTGGCCCCTTTTACAAGCCCGGCGATATCGACAAACTCGATGGTGGTGTACTGACACTTCTGCGGCTTGACAATGGCCGACAGTTGATCAATACGCGGGTCGGGCACCTGTACGATCCCCACGTTGGGATCAATGGTACAGAAGGGGTAGTTAGCCGACTCTGCCCCGGCGCTGGTAATGGCGTTGAAGATGGTGGACTTGCCCACGTTGGGCAGGCCGACGATACCGCAGTTAAAACCCATGATCCGTTATCCTTCCAGATAATTCCTGTTGTTATAGAGGCTCATCGCCTTGGGCACCCCGTCATCCAGCGCCGTTTCCAACATCTCCAGCGCACCGTCCAGCACCTTGGCAAAGCCTTCCATCTCGGTCGGGCTGAAGGTGCCCAGCACATGATCGGTGACCTCACCGTGCAGCGGCCGACCAATCCCCAGACGCAGACGCAGAAAGTCGCCCCGCCCCAGCTGTTCCATAATGGAGCGCAGTCCATTCTGACCGCCATGACCACCGCCCTGCTTGAGACGAGCAACCCCCAGGGGCAGGTCGATCTCGTCGTGGACCACGATCAACTGTTCGGTCTTCAGCTTGTAGAACTGGAGGGCCGGCATGACTGAACGGCCGGAGAGATTCATGAAGGTCTGGGGCTTGAGCAGCACCAGCCGCTTGCCCTTGCGCTCCCATTCTGCGGTCAGACCGCCGAACTGTTTGCGGCTAATCGAGAGTCCCTCCAGATGGGCCAGACGATCAAGAAACAGAAAACCCGCGTTGTGGCGGGTCCATTGGTACTTGGGGCCCGGATTACCGAGCCCTGCAATGACAAGCGTCTCCATGGCGAGAACATGAACAAGGGCCGCGGCGCAGCAAGGCGATCGCGGCCCTTGTTCGAAACGTCCTAGGCCTCGGCCGGAGCTGCTTCTTCCTTGGCCTTGCCGTGGATACTGATCACGGAAGAGGTCGGTGCATCAAGACACTTGACACCGGCAGGCAAGGCAATCGCTTCAACGTGAACGGATTGACCAATGGACAGATTGGTAACATCCACCTCAACGTGAGCGGGGATATGGCTGGGCAGACATTCAATGTGCAGGGCATGCTGGATTACATCCAGAATCCCGCCTTCCTTGACGCCCGCTGCCGTACCGACGAAGCTGATCGGCACGTTGATCCGCACCTTCTCGTTCATGTTGACCTGATGCAGGTCGACATGCTCAGGTGTGCGCTTGATCGGGTCGCGTTGCATGTCAGCCACAATCACCACAACCTGATCAAGATTACCGCCGCCCTGCAGGGTGATCAGGTTGTTCATGCCGCCTTCACCGGCGATGGCTGCGGCCAGGGCCTTGGGCTCAACGCTGACCGGAATGGGCTCCATGCCACGGCCATACACAACACCGGGAATACGGCCGGCAGCGCGCAGCTTGCGGCTGATACCCTTGCCGGTGCTGGTACGGACTTCAATCTTCATCTGGGTCTTTTGCATGGGGTCTCTCCTCCAAACGTGGGCATCGTTAGCTACGTGCACCACGATGTTTTAGTTACGGTTATGTCTTCTAGACAAACAACGAACTGACTGACTCGTCATCGTGAATTCTGCGGATTGCCTCAGCCAGCAGGGCGGCAACGCTCACCACCTTGATCTTGCTGGTCCGCTCGGCCTGATCGCCCAGCGGAATGGTGTCGGTCAACAACACCTCTTCAATGACCGAGCCGTTGATCCGGTCAATGGCCGGACCGGACAGTACACCATGGGTGGCGGCGGCGTAGATGGCAGCGGCGCCGTTCTGCTTGAGGGCGCCTGCAGCCTGGGTCAGGGTACCGGCCGTATCGATCATGTCATCCAGGATGATGGCGATCTTGCCCGACACGTCACCGATCAGGTGCATTACCTCGGCCACATTGGGACTGGTACGTCGCTTGTCAATCAGCGCCATCGGGCACTCCAGCCGCTTGGCGAAAGCGCGGGCCCGCTCGGTGCCGCCGGCATCCGGGGTCACCATGACCAGATCCTGACCGGCAAAGCGTTCCTTCAGGTGATTAAGGATCACCGGTGCGGCGTACAGGTTGTCCACCGGAATATTAAAAAATCCCTGAATTTGCGCAGCGTGTAGATCGATGGTCACCACCCGGTCCACACCGGCGGTGGTCACCAGATCGGCCACCAGCTTGGCCGAAATCGGGGTGCGGGGCGCGGCCTTACGATCCTGGCGGGCATAGCCGTAGTAGGGTATTACCGCAGTGATGGTGGCGGCCGAGGCGCGTTTAAGGGCATCGGTCATCACCAACAATTCCATCAGGTTGTTGTTGGTGGGGGCGCAGGTGGATTGGACCACATACACATCGCGGCCACGAACGTTTTCACCGATCTCAACCATCACCTCGCCATCAGAAAAGGTCTTAACCCGGGCATTGCCCAGGGGCACTCCCAACCCTTCGCAAATCTTCTGTGCCAATGCGGGGTTGGAGTTGCCGGTAAAGACCCTGATCTTATCGTACATGGCGTGTGCCACCTTTCAGGCTGTGTGAATAACGAGAGAAGAATTTAAGTAATGCGTCATTAGGTACTTGTACTGAGCAAACCAGGCCAGACGCTAACAGTACTCTGATAGTCGTCTTAGCAGGTTTCCGCCACTGCCAAGAACCAGTTGTGGTGCTGCTGCAGGTCTGCGGCGGCCTTACGTGCGGTGGCCTCGTCCTCAAACAGACCAAACACCGTCGGCCCGCTGCCAGACATCAGGGCTCCGGACGCGCCAAGACCAACCAGTGAACGCTTAATCTCATCGATCACCGGAAAGGCGGGAATAGTCACTGATTCCAAATCGTTGCCGAGAATATCGCATAATTCGGCCACATTCTCAAAAGAGTTAGGAAGTTTAGCCAGTTGATCCCGCTGTGTCAACTGCAAATTTTGATAGACCCAGGCGGTGGAGACGGGCAGATTGGGGTTCACCAGCACCACCCAGGCGGTCGGCACCTTGGCAAGCGGCGTCAGCAGCTCACCGATCCCTTCGGCCAGGGCGGTCTGCCCGAACACGAAGAACGGCACATCCGCCCCCAGCGTGACACCGATCTCCATCAGGCGTTCCAGGGAAAGTCCCAGCCTCAGCAGCTCGTTCAGCCCAAGCAACACTGCAGCACAATCGCTGCTGCCACCTCCCAGACCGGCTGCCACCGGGATCTGCTTGACGATCTCGATCTCGACCCCCTGATCGGCGCACGACAACTCCAGCAAGGCACGGGCCGCCTTCCAGGCGATATTGCCCTCTCCTTCAGGTACACCGTGCTGCCCGCAGGTCACCCGGATACCCGGCTGCGCCACCAGACGCAGCGTCACCTCATCACACAGATTGACCCGCTGCATGATCATCCGCAGGTCGTGATAGCCGTTGGGACGTCGGCCCACCACATCAAGACGGTAGTTCACCTTGGCTGGGGCCTGTATGATCATTGACTGCAGCATAGCGTCGCTTCTCCGGCTTATGAAATCAATCGTCGCAGCATCCACTTTGGAATCTATCCTCTTACCTAAATAACCACGAGAAATCAAGGCTAAAGGCCTTGCGGACAGCCGGATTCAAGGCTATACTTTAGCGCTTTGAAGTAGGCACCACCCACACCAAAGGAGTCTGTTCGATGTCGATGGCAATCCGCCTTCCAGCTGAATGGGAGCCGCAGGACGGCATACTGTTGGCCTGGCCCCACGAAGCAACTGACTGGGCACCCGTACTGACTGAGGTTCGCAGCGTCTATGCTGAACTGATCAGGACGATTACCCGTTTTGAAACGGTGCTGCTGGCAGCGCCAGCTCCAGAAGAGGCTCGTAGCTGGCTGCAGCAGGCCGGGGTGGCGCTGGAACGGGTCATCATCCTGGCAGCCGACAGCAACGACAGCTGGACCAGGGACAGCGGACCGGTCACGGTGCTGGTCAATAACCAGCCGGTACTGCTGGACTTCGGCTTCAACGGTTGGGGCCTCAAGTTTGCCGCCAACCACGACAATCAGTTGACCCGTACCCTCAAACAACAGGGGGCCTTCAGGCCACGGGTCAACACCATCGGCCTGATCCTGGAAGGCGGCAGCATTGAAAGCGACGGCAACGGCACCATCCTCACCACCAGCCAGTGCCTGCTTTCACCGAACCGCAACCCCCAACTGGACCGTAATGAACTGAACAGCGCCCTGCAATCACTGCTGGGGGCCCGTCTGATCCACTGGCTGGAGTACGGCCACCTGGCCGGTGACGACACCGATGCCCACGTCGATACCCTGGCGCGACTCTGCCCTGCCGACACCATCGTCTACGTGGCCTGTGACGACCAGAGAGACGAGCATTATCAGCCGCTCAAGCAGATGGAGGCCGAACTGCAGGGGCTGCGTACCCTGGCCGGCCAGCCCTACCGCCTGCTACCGCTGCCCTGGCCAGCTGCCTGTTTCGACGAGGACGGTCATCGTCTGCCGGCCACCTACGCCAACTTTCTGGCAATCAATGGAGCCGTACTGGTGCCCACCTACGGTCAGCCCACCGACAACGGTGCCCTGGCCATGATCGGCCTGGCCTTCCCGGAACGTGAGATCATCGGCATCGACTGCCGGGAGTTGATCAAACAGCACGGCTCGCTGCACTGCATTACCATGCAGCTGCCCACGGGGGTCCTGTCATGAACAGACTAACCATCGCCCTGGTTCAACAGACCTGCACCAACGATCATGATGCGACACTGACGAAAACCTGTGACCTGATCCGTCAGGCTGCTGCCAAGGGGGCCCGCCTGGTGCTGCTGCAGGAGCTGCACAGCGGCCCCTATTTCTGTCAAACCGAAGAGACGACCCAGTTCGACCGGGCCGAACCGATCCCCGGCCCCACCAGTGAGCGTCTGGGCGCCTTGGCCGGCGAGCTGGAGATCGTGCTGGTGGCCTCCCTGTTCGAACGTCGTGCTGCCGGCCTATACCACAACACCGCCGTGGTTTTTGAAACCGACGGCAGTATTGCCGGCATCTATCGCAAGATGCATATCCCGGACGATCCCGGTTTTTACGAAAAATTCTACTTCACCCCCGGCGATCTGGGCTTTACCCCGATCCAGACCTCGCTTGGCAGGCTGGGGGTGCTGGTCTGCTGGGATCAATGGTATCCCGAGGCGGCCCGCCTGATGGCCCTGGCCGGAGCCGAACTGCTGATCTACCCCACCGCCATCGGCTGGGACCCCAGCGACACCCCCGAAGAGCAAGAGCGTCAACGGTCGGCCTGGGAAACCATCCAGCGGGGCCATGCCGTGGCCAACGGTCTGCCGGTGCTGTCCATCAACCGGGTTGGCCATGAGCCGTCGCCCGACCCGGCCGCCAGCGGCATCCGCTTCTGGGGCAACAGCTTCGTGGCTGGCCCCCAAGGCGAGCTGCTGGCCAAGGCCTCCAATGACCAGGAAGAATTGCTGATGGTGGAGCTGGATTTGAGCAGAACGGAACAGGTGCGCCGTATCTGGCCCTTCCTGCGGGACCGTCGTATCGACGCCTATCAGGACCTGACGAAACGTTTTCGGGACTGACGACGACATGGAATTACACCACTATGCCCCAAACCGGATGCTGGACCTGGCCTATCTCCACAAAAACTACGTGGCGACAGGACTGGGCGAAGCACTGCGAACCGTTCTGCAGACCTTTCAAAGCCAGTCCCAGCAAAACCTGCAAACGATCCAGAATGCACACGCCTCCGGCAACTACGCCAACCTTACAATGGCAGCCCACACCTTAAAGGGAGCGGCCGGCTCAGTAGGGGCCTTTCGACTGGCAGACGGCGCGGAAAAACTTGAAGATGCCGCTGACCAGGCCGATGCCGTCGCAGTTGACCGACTGAGTGTAGAGCTGGCCCACCTGACACGTGCCACCCTGGCGGCTATTGCCAGTATTCTTGCACAACCGCAGGACGAGCGTTGGCCGGCCCCTTTCTAACCTCAGCACACTCCACGCACTGCACACACAACTGAATCGGGCCGTCCATTGCATACATGGAACGGCCCGATCCGACTTCAGCTCTACAGCACCTGTTACACCATCAGCGGATCGTCTCCCTGGCTAACTGTTCCCAGGCCGGCAGACTACGCTCGATCATACCTTGGTCAAAACAGTAGGCGATCCGGAAGTACCCCGGCGCCCCGAATCCTGAGCCGGGCACCAGCAGGATGCGCTGCTGCTGCGCACGCTTGACGAACTCCACATCATCCTTGAGCGGTGACTGCGGAAACAGGTAAAAGGCGCCGTCCGGCTTGACCATCGAGAAGCCGAGCCGAGTCAGGTTGTCGTACAACAGGTCCCGCTTCTGCTGATAGGCAGCCGTATCCACCGAACTGTCCTGCAGACCGGCCACCAGCCGTTGCATCAGGGCCGGCGCATTGACAAATCCCAGGGTTCGATTGCAGAAGACCGCCCCCTCGACAAACTGGTCAGCCGTTGCCATGCGCGGGTTGACCGCCAGATAGCCGATCCGCTCTCCCGGCAGGGCCAAGTCCTTACTGTGGGAGGTAACGATCACACTGTTTTCTATCAAGGGAAAGACGTTGGGCACCTGCTGCCCGTCATAGGCCAGCCGGGCATAGGGTTCATCAGAGATGACATAGATCTGGTGGCTGGTGCGTTGCTGCACCCGCTTCACCAGATCCCCCAACGCTGCCAGCTCATCGGCACGGTAGATCACGCCGGTCGGGTTATTGGGCGTGTTGATAATGATGGCACGGGTCTTGGTGGTAATGGCGGCCTCAATCGCCGCCAGATCGAGCCGAAAGGTTTCACGGTTGGTCCAGACCTCCACCGGCACCCCACCGTGGTTATCGATATAGAACTTGTACTCCACAAAGTAGGGGGCCAGGATGATGACCTCTTCACCGGGGTTCAGGATGGTCTTCAACACTACGTTCAGGGCGCCGCCGGCGCCGCAGGTCATCACCACCTGCTCGGCGGTTACCGCTAGCCCGGCATCACGCGACAGCTTGGCCGCCACGGCCGAGCGGGTTTCAGGGTAGCCGGCGTTGTTCATGTAACGGTGCATCCCGGGCAGCGGATGATTGGCCAGCTGGCGCAGCGCCTCGCCAAAGGCAGCCGGCGGCTCCACATCGGGATTGCCCAGCGTGAAATCGTACACGTTGTCGTCGCCATACTGCTGCCGCAGCTTCGCGCCCTCTTCAAACATCTTGCGGATCCAGGACGAACGGGAAATATGACCGGCGATCTTGGTGGCTATAGCCATACACTACTCCTCATCTCGATATAGACATTCAGGGAACGGCACTGTACGACAGACCTGCACTGCTTGACAAGATCATCATCGACACCCCTACTTCAAACAGTCTGGCTATTTGAAGTAGGCTGTCAGGTCGGCAGTGGCGGCCTGCATCACCGTGGCCAGGGTCTTCTGCAGTACCTTTTGGTGGAGCTGCTCACGGTCCCTGACTGCGAAATCCGACAGGGTCTTGCTATAGGTCAGCCTGCTGAGCAGCTTACCCTGCTGCCAGAGCTCCACCACCAGCTGCAGCTTGCATTCCACCTCAATCTTGACCAGTGACGCCACCTCATCCAGCGACAGGGAGCTCATGGTCAGCACCACTCCTCGCTCGGCCTGTCTGGCAGCAGCAGTATCGAATTGCACGCTGTAACCGGACGTGATCAGCTCCTGTTGCAAAGCATCACGAACCAGCACTGCCGGGGCCACGGGGCCGAGCACATTGCCCTTGATCTTACCGTCCGTGGTGCGTACTTCACCATAGATAAACTGCTCGCGCTCCACGCCGCCTGACGCACCCGGACCGCCAGTGGCCACCCCCAGCACCAACTGGCCAGCCCCCTTATGTTCCCCCACTGCTCTATAATTCGGCACCAGCACCAGATCCGCTGGCGCACAAGCCGCAAGCACCCCAGCCATCACCACCAGACAGACCAGCGTTGAAGCCTTTTTCAGCACCTTCATGGTCCCAACTCCCTTCTCTCCGCAGCTACGGTAGTATGAGTCCATGTTAGTAGGTCTTCATACCACGACTGTCAACAAATTCTGCCAGAACGGAAAATCTTATTGCAATTTCAGAAAACATCACCTATATAGTGCGTTCGCCAAAAGCGGCAGCAGATGCCGCCAACTCCTTGCTCCGGTCAGACCGGGGCTATCTAATCCGTGAGGAGGATTACCATCATGAGGAAGTACGAAACCATCTTCATCCTCCAGCCGGACCTTGGTGAGGATGATGTCAAGACCATCACCGACAAGGTTCAGGATGTGGTTGCATCCTACAAGGGTGATTTCCACCGGCTGGACGACTGGGGGTCCCGCAAGCTGGCCTACCAGATCCGCAAGTTCCCCCGTGGGCGTTATTTTTACCTGCGCTTTGACGGCGAAGCGGCCCTGGTTGCAGAACTGGAGCGTCGTCTGCGACTCGACGAAAAAGTGTTGCGCTATTTGAGCGTCAACATCACCGACGAGCCGGAGAAGAAAGTGGTCGAGCGCAAGCCGGCCGCCGAAACGACTGAAGCTGCCGAAACGGCAGCGGAATAACGTTCCAGGAGGATGACACCAATGAGTGAAACCACGACCACCACTGCAGCACCCGAAAATACCCGTCCTTCCGGCCCCCGCCCCAGCGGTCCCCGTCCTGATCGTGGACCTGGCGGCCCTCGCAAGAAGCGTCCGTTTCAGCGCCGCAAGGTCTGCCGCTTCTGCGCCGAGAAGGAAATGACCATTGATTACAAGGACCCCCGCACCCTGCGCTACTACATCACCGAGCGGGGCAAGATCGTACCGCGTCGCATCTCCGGCAACTGCGCCAAGCACCAGCGGGAGATCACCGAAGCGATCAAGCGGGCACGCAACCTGGCCCTGCTGCCGCTGGCAGCCGGCCACGCGCTGCCGTAACAAACCATTTTGAGTACCACTGAACAGCTACGGACCAGCGCCGGGCAACACCTTCGTACGGTGCTGCTCGGCGCTGCCGGTTCCGCCATGCTGTTTTCTGCCAGCCTGGCAGTACCGTTTATCGGTTTTGTTGCCGGCTTTCTGGCAGCTGCTCCGCTCTGCTACACCCGCCTGGAAGGCGGGCGCAAGACTGCCCTGCTGGCAATGGCCGTCGCTGCGCTGCTGGTGGGCATCGGCTTCAACCCGCTGGCCGGACTCTGGTTTCTGGCACAGTGCGGCCTAATTGGACTGCTGCTGCCGGAACTGGCACTACGAGGCATGGCCGGTAGTCGCGCCCTGCTCTGGACCACCATGGCTGCCACACTCGCTTCGGCGTTAGTGGCGTTTGTCATGGCCGCCACCGCAGGGCAGAACCTGCTCACCATAGCACAGCAGGAGGTCGCCAACGGCATGGGCCAGGCCCTCAAGCTGTATGAGCAACAACAGGGGTTGAGCCCCCAGGACCTGGAGACGATCAAGCAGGGGCTACAGAACATTGCGGCCACACTGCTGCGCATCCTGCCGGCCCTGGGCACCCTGAACCTGCTGCTGGTTGCCAGTATCAGCCTGTTGTTTCTGCGCCGCATGGCCCTACAACGCGGCCTGACGCTCAAACTGGAACCGTTTAGCAACTTCAGTGTTCCGGATCTCCTGATCTGGCCGCTGATTGCGGCCGGCTTCAGTATGCTGGCAACCACGCCCCTGATCACGACCCCGGCCCTGAACGTCGTGGCTGTGCTGGCAGTACTGTACTTTTGCCAGGGACTGGCGGTCCTGCTGACCATGATCGCTCGCACCAGCTACGCCGGTGTGCTGAAGGTGATGCTGATCGCAGTTCTGCTGCTGCAACCCTATCTGGCGCCCGTGGTCGCCTTCATCGGCATTTTCGATTTATGGGGTGATTTCCGCACCCCGCGCACCAAGCAGGAAGAAAACCTGTAACCTCATCAGGCTTGAAAGGAGAAGCACCAGATGAAAGTAATTCTTCAAGAAAACATCGACACCCTGGGGCAGATCGGCGACATCGTCAAGGTGGCACCCGGCTACGCCCGCAACTACCTGCTCCCCAAGGGGCTGGCCATTGAGGCCACCGAGAAGAACGCCAAGGCCCTGGAGCACGCCAAGCGTCAACTGGCCTACAAGAAGAACAAGGCCCTGGAAGCTGCCAAACTGCTGGCCGCCAAACTGGAGGCGGTCAACGTGTCCTTGGCCCACCAGGCCGGCGAAGAAGGCAAACTGTTCGGGTCGGTGACCACCATGGAGATCGCCGCCTTCCTGAAAGAGCAGGGCCTTGAGATTGACCGCAAGAAGATGGTGCTGGCTGAGCCGATTAAGCAACTGGGCGACTACACCGTACCGGTCAAGATTCATCCCGAAGTAACCGCCAACCTGAAGGTGCAGGTTACCGCCTCCTGATAACAGCACCTCGGTGTTTTTTGCAACCCGCCACGCATGCGTGGCGGGTTTTTTTTATTTATGACCTGCCTGCACGGTTGACAACCCCCCACCTGAATGTGAAAATGTGCAACCTATGGACACCATTACTGTCGAACTGATAGTCATTGCCATCTTGATCGGCCTGAACGGCTTCTTCTCCATGGCCGAGTTTGCCATCATCTCGATCCGCAAGGGACGTATTGCGCAACTGGTGGCCGACGGCGATCAGCGCGCACAGATTATCGACAGCTACCAGCGGGACCCCCACCCCTTGCTGGCGGTGATCCAGATCGGGGTCACCGTGGCCGGCACTGCGGCTTCCACTGTGGGCGGCATTGTCGCCATCCAGCACCTGCAGCCTTTTTTCGCCTCCCTGCCCTGGCCGTTGATCAGCAGCGCAGCCGAACCGCTGGCCGCCTTTGTGGTGGTGGGCCTGGTATCCTACAGCTCACTGATCGTCGGTGAACTGGTGCCCAAGGCGCTGGGCCTGCAGTACGCCGACCAGATCGCCCTGCGGCTGGCCAAGCCGATGCGGCTGTTTTCAGGCATAGCCTCCCCCGCGGTTGCGGTTCTGACCAGTTCCAGCAAGGCGGTCTTAAGGCTGCTGGGCGCCAATGGCGAGCAGAACGCCTTCATCACCCGCGAAGAGGTGCAGCACATCGTTGCCGAAGGTCACGAGAGCGGCGTTTTCAGCGAGGCAGAGCACGAGTACATCCGCAACATCTTTGAATTTACCCACACCTGTGTCCGCGAGGTGATGGTGCCCCGCACCCGCATCGTAGCCCTGGAACTGGAGACCCCCCGCGAGGAAACCCTGCGGATTATCCTCGAGTCGCAGTACTCACGCTACCCGGTCTACCGTGACAGCATTGAGGAGATCGTCGGGGTGGTGCATGCCAAGGACCTGCTGGGCAAGCTGGTGCGCGGCGTGGCGGTACCGCTGCACGAAGTCATGCGACCACCGGTCTTTGTTCCGGAAGGCAAGAAGGTCAATGATCTGCTGAAAGAGATGCAGCGTACCCGCAACCATATGGCGCTGGTGGTTGACGAATATGGCGGCTTGGCCGGCCTGGTCACCACCGAAGACCTGCTGGAAGAACTGGTGGGCGAGATTGAAGATGAGCACGATACCGGTGAATCGTCGAAACTGCAGCAACTGCCTGACGGCAGTTGGCTGGTGGACGGTATGCTGCCGGATTTTGACCTGCGGGAACTGCTGGGGATCAAGCAGGAAGACGACCTGCCCTACGACACGCTGGCCGGTCTGATTCTGCATGAACTCGGCCACCTGCCGGAACAGGGCGAGTCGCTGGTCTGGCACGGTTACCGTCTGGTCTGCGAAGAGGTAACCCGCACCGCCGTACTGCGCGTACGCATCATACCTGCTCCTGAAGAGGCCCCGCTCCAGGCGTCATCATGACCTTTAAACAGTGGTATCTCAAACTGGCCGGTCTGTTGCTGATCTTCGGCACCATCATCTTCCTGGTGATCGGCCCCCTGCTCCCCCGCCTGGTTGATATCAGCACCTATCAGCAGCAGATTGTAGACCTGCTGGAGGACTCACTCAAACGCAAGATAAGCCTGGGCAGCATCCGCTTTGTCTGGCGTCTTGGCCCGCAATTTGTGATCAACGAGCTGCATCTGCGGGAACGGGACAGTAACGACGAATTTTTAAGCGCCCAAAAAGTGACCTTCCGCCTGGGGCTGCTGCCGCTCATCAAACGGCAGGTCGCTCTGCGCTCGATCGTGGTTGACGGACTGCAGGCACGAGTCACCCGGGATGCCACCGGGGCGCTGAACATTGATGACCTGCTGACATCAAAAACCAGCGCCATCGACCTGCAGGTGCGCGGCATCAAGCTGCGCCAGGCGCGGATCTTGTGGCAGGATCAGGCAAGCCCGCGCGGCGGGGTGCAACGGATCCAGCTGACCGCCATCGATCTGAAGCTGGATCACGTTAATCGCGGTGAAAAAAGCTCCTACAAGCTGTCGGCCAAACTGGGTAACGGCAGCATCAAGAGCGCCGGTGCGATCAGGATTCCTGCTCCGGGAGAGCCGTTCAACACCAACCTGCTGATCAAAGCCAATCTGGCCCTTAGCAAGATCGACTACACCAGCATCTGGACCTACCTCGGCCAGCATATCCCCTTTGGGCCGCCGGGGGGCACCCTCGATCTGGAGGCCCAGTTAAAAGGCACCCCGGCAGATTTTACAGCACAGGGGCTGCTGCGGCTCAACAACGCCAAGGTGGTCTGGCCCGCCGTATTCCACGGCCCGGTGGCCCCCAAGCAGGCCCAGCTTCAGTTCGACCTGAAACGGACCCCCTCCAGCCTCAACCTGTCGACGATCGAACTGGATGCAGACGGCTTCAGCTTCCGCGGCAGCCTCAAGCTGACCGACCTCGACACCGCTGACCCCTATCTGACGGCCAAGGGAAACAGCGAGCCGTTCGACTACCAGCAGGTCCGCTCCTATATCCCGTTCGGCATCATCGACGATGGTGCAACGGACTTTATAAAAAACAAGATCAGAGCCGGCCGTTTCAAGCTGCTCAATGGCACCCTGCAGGGCCGTTTTTCCACGCTGGCGCGCTTTGACGAAGGCGACAACCCCGGTGCCCTGTTCATCAGCGGCACCGCCGAACAGGCTGTCATCAACTATGGCGCCGGTATTCCCAGCTTCAACAACATCAGCTGCGAACTGGAGATGAAGGGACGCGACTTCAACCTGTATCGGGGCAGCGGCACGTTCGGCGGTTCCCCCTTCACCCTGCAACAGGGCAGCATCACCGACTACTGCACCCTTGGTGTGCCGTCCACCTATCCCTTCCAGATGGATATCAGCAACCTCAAGTCGGCTGAGGTGGCCTGGCTGGCGCAGCTGGTCGGCGCTGAGCAACTGACCTTTTCAGGCATTGCGCCGTTACAGTTGACCGGCGAAGGGCCGGTCAACGCCTACCGACTGGCCGGCACCTGGCAGCTGGACAACGCAGCCTACACCTTCCCCGACGTTGTCAACAAACCGGCCGGCATGGCCAACAGCTTAAGCTTCAGCAGCGTGCTGGACAAAGACCAGGTACGTATAACCGCCCTCTCCTACATCCTGGAGCCGCTTCACCTTTCCGGGCTGGCCACCTTCAGACACAGCGGCGTTGTGCCCTACCTCAACTATGAACTGCAAAGCAACAGCTTTTTGCTTTCCCCGCAGCTGCCGATTCTGACCGTCTGGCAGCAGTTCCAGCCCAAAGGCACGCTCCAGGCCCATATCAGCGCCAGCGGCGATCCACGAGACCTGAGCGCCATGTCCTATAATGGCACTGTCAGGCTAGGAAATGTTTCGTTACGGCCACTAAAGAAGCACGCCCCGCTGACCGCCATCAACGGCATGGCCACGCTCAAGGGCAACAGCCTGGAGACCTCGAGTATTGCTGTTCGTTACGGCAAGACCGCCCTGCAGTTGCGCGGGCGGATCGCTGCACTGAAAAACCCTGAAGCAGAACTGTTTATCACCTCGCCGGAGCTCCATCCAGCTGATTTTGGTCTCAGCCTCCCCTCATTGCCGGTCATCCGTTCCTTCAGCGCTAACCTTGGCTTCCGCAAGGATCTGTACACCATCCGCAACCTGTCGGGACGACTGCCCAAAACGCCATTCAGTCTGGCAGGCACCATCAGCCCGGAGCCGGTGCCCGACCTGAACCTGCGCATGGCCATCAGCAACCTGGATATTGACGAACTGCTGCCGCTGTTGACCCCTGAACAGCCAACAACTGCGACCAAAAGCGCAACGCGAACAGAGCCGGCACAACCGTTTACCCTGCGCGGGCAGTTGAGCGCTGAAAAAGGCAGCTATGGCGACATCACCTTCAACAAGCTGCGTGCACAGTTCACGAACCAAGGCGGGCTGCTACAGCTGAACGACCTGCAGACCGGCGTCCTGGGCGGTCACCTTGCTGCCAAGGGCCAACTGGAGCAGGTCAGCGGACAACCCCACCGCTGGGCCCTGCAGGTGGCGCTGGACCGGATTGAATCGGACCGGCTGCTGCAGACCCTGGGCATTAACCGGGAAATCAGCGGCCTGATGAACATCAAGGGTAATCTGCGCGCTGCGGGGGACAGCCTGGACGAGTTGAAACGGACCGCCAACGGTACCCTCGCTCTCACGATCGAACGGGGCCAACTACGTCGTTTCAGTACCCTTGCCAAGGTCTTTTCGCTGCTCAACGTCTCCCAGCTGTTCACCTTCAGCCTGCCGGATATGGTCAGTGAGGGGATGCCGTTCAATCAGATCACCACCACGGTCGGCGTCAAGGACGGTGTCCTCTCCAGCCAGGACTTCTTCATCAACAGCAACGCCATGCACCTTTCGATGGTAGGCAAGATCAATATCGTCAAGGAGGATCTGGACCTGCTGATCGGTGTGCAGCCGCTGCAGACCGTTGATAAAGTAATCAGCAGGATACCGGTGGTGGGTTGGATTCTGACCGGCGGTGACGGCAGCCTGATCACCACCTATTTCGAGGCCAAGGGCAGCTGGGCCGACCCGCAGGTCACCGCCATCCCGGTCAAGACCATGGCCAGCGGCACACTGGATATCTTTCGTCGTGTCTTTGAGCTGCCGGTGCGGGTCTTTACCGACAGCGGCGAGGTATTACTGGGGAATCAGAAGGAGCGGCCCAAGGCAGGGGGACAGCAACAGCCTTAGTAAATCTGATAGTTGGCAGGGTCGGAAAAGAGCTGTTTCAACAGCAGGTTGTTCAGATGGTGACCGGTCTTGTGGGCCTCCACCTTGCCCAGGATACGATGACCGCTGGTATAGAGATCACCGATCAGATCAAGAATCTTGTGGTTGACCAGCTCCTTGCGGTAGCGTAAGCCCTGCGGGTTGAGAATCTCATCCTCACCCACCACCACGGCATTGTCCAGCGAGCCGCCCTTGGCAAGCCCCATCTTCTTGATGGCCTCGATCTCCTCCAGCATGGTGAAGGTGCGCGAGTTAAGGATCGAAAAGGCGTTTTCCACATCGGAGACCCGTCGACGCTGCAGCCCGACCGGCTGACGGAATTCAATGGTCATGGTGATGTCCAGCGTGTTGAGCGGCTTGATCCTGACCCAGGCATCACCGTGGCTGGCCTCCACCGGCTGCAGCACCTTCAGGTAGACCTGCTCCTCGGGAAACTCATAGACCCCGGCCTTCCACATCCCCTGATAGAATTCCCAGGCCGAACCGTCCAGGATCGGCACCTCCGGCCCGTCAATGTAGACCAGGCAGTTGGTGATGCCGGCGAAGTAAAAGGCCGCCATCAGGTGTTCGATAGTGGAAACCGTGGCACCGTCCTTGGCGATCAGGGTAGAAAGCCGGGTATCGGCCACCTGGTCATAGCGGGCCGGAATCTGCACACCGTTATGCACGAAGACGATCCCCTGTTCACGGCGGGGAATAAACTCGAGATTCACCTGATGGCCAGAATGCAGGCCGATGCCGGACAGTTTGAAGATACGGTTGATGGTGGTTTGACGCTTGATCATAGACGTTCTTATCTCACGATTTTGGGCCGTCGTCAACGAGCCGCTGTTTCAGATCCTGATGCTCTTTGAGCAGTGCGTCGTACTTTTCTTCGAGCCCTTTCAACTGGTCAAACAGGCAGGCAATGGCAGTGGCCGACGGGTCGGGCAGCTTGCCGTGCTCAAGGTCAGGCCGCCCATCAGCAGCAGCCTCCGGCGCCAGCACTATCTTGCCCGGTATCCCCACCACCGTGGCGTTGGGTGGCACCTCTTTCACCACCACCGAGTTGGAGCCGATCTTGGCTCCCCGCCCCACAGTAAACGGCCCCAGCACCTTGGCGCCGGAACCGATAACGACCTTGTCTTCAAGCGTCGGGTGGCGCTTGACCTTGTCCCAGGTCACCCCACCCAGGGTCACGCCGTGGTACAGGGTGACGTCATCACCGATCTCGGCGGTCTCACCGATCACCACCCCCATGCCGTGGTCGATGAAAAAGCGTCTGCCGATTTTGGCCCCCGGGTGGATCTCGATCCCGGTCAGAAAACGTCCCAGGTGGGAGGTCAGTCTCCCCAGAAAAAACAGCTCATGGGTCCAGAGCCAGTGGGCCAGGCGATGGAACCAGACTGCGTGCAGCCCTGGGTAGCAGAACAGGACCTCCAGGCTGCTGCGGGCAGCCGGATCGCGGTCAAAGACCGAGTTGATATCATCACGGATCTGCCTGAACATGACGCTCTCCCCTGCACACGGACTGGTTACTCCGCAGCATACCTACCATACCCCACCAAACACGTCAAATTAAGCAAGAATAACTTAGCACTCGACAAGACCCGGTGTTTTGCTTAGTATGCGAAATATTTTCGTGTATACACTACCGGACAGCGTCCGAACCTACGTTGACGAAAGGAGTTGTACCGATGTCTACCAAACCGTTTATCTATCAGGAGCCGTTCCCCCTTGCCAAGGATGAGACCAGCTATTACAAGATCGAGGGCTCTGAAAAATACGTCTCTGTGTCGGAGTTTGACGGCAAGCCGGTGGTCAAGGTTGACCCCGAGGCGCTGACCGTACTGGCCAATCAGGCCATGAAAGACCTCTCCTTCCTGCTGCGTCCCAGCCACAACGAGCAGGTTGCCAAGATTCTGGCCGACCCGGAGGCATCCCAGAACGACAAAGGGGTTGCGCTGGCCTTCCTGCGCAACGCCATGGTTTCCGCCAAGTTCGAACTGCCGCTCTGCCAGGACACCGGCACCGCCACCATCGTCGCCAAGAAGGGCCAACAGGTATGGACCGGCGGTAACGACGAGGAATATCTCTCCAAAGGGGTCTACAAGACCTACACTGAAGAAAACCTGCGCTACTCCCAGACCGTGGCCCTGGATATGTACAAGGAGACCAACACCGGCACCAACCTGCCGGCCCAGATCGACATCCTGGCCACCAGCGGCGACTACTACAAATTCCTGTTCATGGCCAAGGGTGGCGGTTCCGCCAACAAGACCATGCTCTATCAGGAGACCAAGGCGCTGCTGACCCCTGATAAGCTGGAGAAGTACCTGATCGAGAAGATGAAGTACCTGGGCACCGCCGCCTGCCCCCCGTACCACATCGCCTTTGTGATCGGCGGCACCTCGGCCGACGCCTGCATGAAAACCGTCAAGCTGGCCACCGCCCGTGACCTGGACGGCCTGCCCACCCAGGGTAACGAGCATGGCCAAGCCTTCCGCGATGTGGAACTGGAAGGCAAGCTGCTGGCTGCAGCCCAAAAGCTGGGGATCGGCGCCCAGTTCGGTGGCAAATACTTCGCCCATGACGTGCGCGTGATCCGCCTGCCCCGCCACGGCGCTTCCTGCCCGGTGGGTATGGCGGTCTCCTGCTCCGCCGACCGCAACCTGAAGGCCAAGATCACCAAGGACGGCCTGTTCATCGAACAGCTTGACCGCGATCCGGGCCGCCTGCTGCCGGAGCAGTACCGCATGGCTAAGCATGAGCACGGACACAAGATCGACCTGTCCAAGCCGATCGCCGAGACCCTCAAAGAGCTGTCCGGTCTGAAGGTGGGTGACGCCCTGCTGCTCTCCGGCACCATCGTGGTGGGCCGCGACATCGCCCATGCCAAGTTCAAGGAGATTCTGGACAGCGGCAAGCCGCTGCCTGACTACCTGAAGAATCATCCGATCTATTATGCTGGGCCGGCCAAGACTCCGACTGGCAAGGCCTCCGGCTCCTTTGGCCCGACCACTGCCGGCCGGATGGACTCCTACGTTGACCTGTTGCAGGAAAATGGCGGTTCCATGATCATGATCGCCAAGGGCAACCGCTCACAGCAGGTCACCGATGCCTGCAAGAAGCATGGCGGTTTCTACCTGGGCTCCATCGGCGGACCGGCCGCCATCCTGGCTGAGGAGAACATCAAGAAGGTCGAGTGCATAGACTTCCCTGAACTTGGCATGGAAGCGGTCTGGAAGATCGAGGTCGAAAACTTCCCGGCCTTCATCCTGGTTGATGACAAGGGTAACGACTTCTTTAAGCAGCTGGGTCTGTAAGACTCATTTGTCAAACACCACAAAGCCCCGTCAGAGCGAACTCTGACGGGGCTTTTGCCGTTAACGCTATTGCACTTGCCGGCGAAGCTGCTATAGTTCGCCTTACAATTTCCATCTTTTGAGGAGTGTGTCACGATGAAACGTATCCTGATCCTGTCACTGTGCAGCATGATCCTGACATTCTCAACCGCAGCCTGGGCCAGCCTGGACGGCTTCCTCGCCAACCTGAACGTACAGGCCCGCGCCGACCTGCCCGGCTTCAAGGCCGGCATCGCCGCCCAGTTTGGTGTGCCGCTGCCCCAGGTGGATGCGGTCTTTGCCCAGGTAGCTGCCCCGGCCGATGTCTTTATGACCTTCCAACTGGGCCAAATGGCCGCCAAGCCGGCACCGGTGGTGTTGCAGACCTACCGTAGCAGCAAGAGCAAGGGTTGGGGAGTGATGGCAAAGGAGCTGGGTATCAAGCCGGGCTCGGCCGATTTCCATGCCCTGAAGAACGGTAACCTGCGCTACACCGGCCAGCAGGGCGGCGGTGGCGACGAGAGACCTGGCAAAGGCAAGGGCAGAGGAAGAGGCCACAATAAATAACCAAGCGATACAGCCAGAACGACCAACGCCCCATCAGATACCTTCTTCTGACGGGGCGTTAGCATACATGCGCTAAGGTTCAGCGGCAATCAAACGTTGGCAAGTTCCTCGCTACCGCTGTAGCCTATCTCCTTGGCGTTGGCACGCTTCATGGTGGAGCGGCCGTCAAACTGGGCACCATCAGCAATCGTCAGTCGAGCTGCGCTGATGTCACCGCAGACATCGCCGGTACGCTGAATCTCCACCCCTTCAGCAGCCCTGACATGCCCCTCGATCCTGCCGCCGATGATCATCTGGCGCACCACGGCATCGCCGGTAATCAGCCCTTTTTCGCCGATAATCACACAGTCGGCGGTCACATTGCCTTCAATGGCGCCATCAACACGGATCGTGCCCTTTGAGGTCAGATCACCACGTATCGCCGACTCCGGACCGATGATCACTTCCAGCTTCTGTTGCTTTGCAGAAAACATCCAGACGCCTCCTTATCGTAGCGCTACTCGTTCGTTTGACTCTTTGATGAAGTCAGCCGGGTCCACCGGCCTGCCCTGGCGCCAAACCTCGTAGTGCACATGGACACCGGTGGCAACACCGGTGGCGCCGGCCATCGCGATCTGTTCGCCCCGCTTGACGGTCTGACCCACTCGGGCAGTGTTGCGATCGTTGTGGGCATAGACGGTGCTGAAACCGTGGCCGTGCTCGATTACCACCACGTTGCCGTTGCCGGCGCCGTAGCCGGACACGCTGACAATGCCATCAGCGGTGGCCTGCACCGGGGTGCCCCGCTGCGCTGAGAGGTCAATACCACTATGGAAGCGTTGCTTACCATACTTGGGATGCAGCCGCATGCCAAAGCCCGAGCTGAAACGGCCAGCCACCGGCAATCCCTGGGGTGTCGAGCGATAGAGATCACGCTGTTGCGCCAGGTAGGTGCGGATACCGACCACCGACTTCAGCGATGCGTCAATCTGCTGCTTCAGCTCCTCAATATCAATCGAACCGTCACTCGGTTCCGTGACCGCAGCATCCAGGACCTGTTTACGCGAACCGAGTGAGAGTAAGCGCTTAAACTCAGCCTCGGCCTGCTTCAGGGAATGGATGCTGCCCTGTACCGACTGTAACTGCCCAGCCAGATCGTTGTACTTGCGCTTTAAAACGAAATAATCAACGGCGTGGTAGGTGAGCGAAAGGGTGTAGACCCCCCCCACCCCGGCAAAGATTACCAGCATCCCCAAGACAACCAGCGGCAGTTTGAGATTGAGGGTACCCACCCGGGTGTGGGGAATCAACATGATGGTGATCGGCGTGAACAGCTTCTTCAGCCATGGTTGCAGTCTGTGCATGTAACGACCCCCGTACAGACGGAAAACCTCTCCGAAGGACAGTGTGCGCGGTGGGAGGGAGCGACAAAATACCACAGATATGCGCGAAATGACAAAAGGTTTTTGTATGTCTCGCTGATCCAGAATTTATGCGGGATAGTTGGCTAGCGAGCTCTTCCCGCGTGACTTGAAGCGCCTGCCGGCCGGGGTCCACGTTTTTTTACATCCACCGGATGGCCGGTTTTTGCGGGCTGAGCCGCCGGTTTGCGTCGCGGATTCGGCTGACGGGGTGGCCGGGCAAACTCGTCATCCTTGCGCGGGGCCGGCACAGTGTAGTCAAACCCGGCGATGGTGCGGCGTTCGATGGCGGTGCCCAGCGTCTTCTCTATGGCCCGCACCATGGCACCATCCTCGTCAGTTACCAACGTAAAGGCGTCTCCGCTCTTGGCAGCGCGACCGGTACGGCCGATGCGGTGGATATAGGCCTCGGTGGTATCGGGAATATCGTAGTTGATCACGTGTGATACCTGGGAAACATCGATACCCCGGGCAGCGATATCGGTGGCCACCAGGATCTGGAACGCACCACTACGAAAGCCCTCCATAGCTGCCTGACGGCGATTCTGGGACAGGTTGCCCTGCAATGAGGCTGCGGTGTAGCCGGCCTTTTCCAGTTGCTCGCCCAACCGTTTGGCACGGTGCTTGGTGCGGGTAAAGATCAGCACCGATTCTGTATCGGTATGCTTGAGCAGTTGCATCATAAGTGGTGTCTTCAGGTGTTGGGCCACCGGATAGAGGGCATGGCTGACCGTGGCGGCCGGGGCCACCGTATCCACCTGCACCGTCACCGGGTCTCGCAGTATTTCGCGGGCCAGACCGCGAATCTCAGCCGGCATGGTGGCTGAAAACAACATGGTCTGACGTTGGCTAGGCAGATGCTTGAGGATACGCCGGATGTCGGGCAGAAAGCCCATGTCGAACATCTGGTCGGCCTCATCCAGTACCAGCAACTCCAGATGGCTCAGGTCGATGGTGCCCTGACTGATATGATCCAGCAACCTGCCGGGGCAGGCCACCACGATCTCCACCCCGTTTTTCAATTTCTCAATCTGCGGGTTGACGCCGACCCCGCCATAGACGGTGATACTCTTCAGACGGGTCTGCTGCCCCAGCTCCTGCAGAGCGTCGTTGATCTGTTCGGCCAGTTCGCGGGTGGGGGCGANNGGTCTTGCCGGTGCCGGTCTGTGCCAGGCCCATGATATCGTGTCCGGCCATGATCTTTGGAATGGCCTGGGACTGGATCGGGGTGGGGGTTTGATAGCCGGCGCTTGAAACGCCGTTCAGCACCTTGGGGTGCAGGCTAAATGATTGAAACGGCATGGGTGTTCCTTCTTTCGTGCTGCACAAGAAAAAAGCCCCGAAGGTTTCCGGGGCTGACGAATGCTGATGGTAATCGTTATCTTCCTGGAACAGCGTGTAATAGTAGTTGTACAGTAGCAGTTCGACTGCTCAAGGTCAATTGAAGAAATGCAGATCAGAGTGCACCCAGCACCTTCAGCAGGTGGGGCACCATCTGCTTCTTGCGGGACATGACCCCTTTCAGCTCATACAGGTGCGGCTCCAGCTGGGGATAGCCCATCAGGTGGGCCAGTTCATTCTTGCCCTCGGCCAGAAACAGGGTGGTCTCACTGTAGATGTCGGTCACCATCAGACCGGCCAGCTGCAGTCTGTCGGCCTGCTTGACCTGCCGCAGGGTTTCGCGCAGCCGTTCCTTCAGCCCGTAAAACTCGTCAAAGCCAATCACCTCGACCTGGCCGATCCCGAACAGGATCTCACCCACATTAAACTGCTTGAAGTCAGCCCGCACCGCCTGCTCGATGGAGCCGTGGGCCGAGAAACCACCACAGGAGGCAAAGATATCCTTGCCAAAGGCGGCGTGCTCCAGCCCGGCCAGCGGCTCCAGCCAGGCCACCAGTTCACGGTCACGCTCCGTTGTGGTGGGAGATTTGAGGATGATCGTATCGGACATGATGCCGGCCAGCAGCAGACCAGCGATCGCCTGATCAGGCACCACCCCCCGTTCACGGTAGAGGGAGGCCACGATGGAACAGGTGCTGCCCACCGGCGCTGCCATGAAGGTGATCGGCTGGTGGGTGGCCGGGTTGCCCAGCTTGTGGTGATCAATCACTTCCAGGATATCAACCGACTCGGCACCCGGCACCGCCTGGGACAGCTCGTTATGGTCCACCAGGATCAAGGCGTAGGGTAGCGGTGTCAGCAGGGACGATTTGGTGGCAATGCCGGCAATGGAGCCATCCTCCTCCACCGCCACCACCGCCGGCTCACCGGAGTGCAGCAACTTCAGACGCAGATGCTCCAGCGGCTCCGCCACGCCGATCTGTTCGAACTTCTGATCCATGAAACAGGCCAGTGGCGTCGAGAGCCGTACCAGCCAGGTGGCCGATGCCGTGTCGTGAGGGGTAGAGATGACCACCACCCCCTTGCCCCGTGCAGCCGCCAGCAGAGCATCATCAACCGGCAGCCCGCCGGTAACCACCAGCAGCCGGACGCCAATCTCAATGGCGGCATGCTGGATTGAGGGCCGGTCGCCGGTCAGCACCAGCAGGCTCGATGGATCATAGCCGGCGATCCGGGTGCTGAAGGATTGTTCGGTCATCGCCCCGATGAACAGGTGCAGGTGTTCCAGCTCATCGTCCAGCTCACCGCAAAGCACGGTGGCCTCAAGACAATGGCACAGGTTGCGCAGCGAACTGTCCACCCCGCGACGACGGTCGCTGCCGGCCACCAGATATTTCTCCGACAGCTTGAGCAACGAGACCACTCCCTGCGGCGTCCTGGCCTGGTCCACCACCGGCAATACCCTGATGGCATGCTGGTGAAACAGCTCCAGGGCCTCCTTGAGCGGCATGCCGGCAGCGGCGGTAATCGGCCCGCGACCCAGCACATCACGCACCTTGGGATGTACGTCGGCCAGATACAGGGGCGGTTCCACCCCCAGGCGGTTGAGAATGTAGCTGGTCTGCGGATTGGGTGCGCCGGCCATGGCAGCGGTCACCTGTTTATATCCCAGCCGCCGCTTGAAGTCGGCATAGGCGATGGCCGAGGCGATGGAGTCGGTATCGGGGTTGCGGTGTCCAATAACGTAAACCTGTTTCTGCATACATTTCCCTCGTGCTGCTTTTAAAGTACCAACTGCTGTGCATCCTCGGTACAGGTCAAGCCCTCAAGGATATCAAGCAGGCGTTTGTCAAAAGCATCTTTCATCTCCTGCCGCATCACCTGGATCGTCAGGTAGGGCGGCAGGGCCGTACGGCCGCTGCGGTCGATGGTCAGGGTGCAGTAGACGTCGCACAGTCCCCCCACCTGGGCACTGCGTGAAATAGCTTCTTTTTTAAGCCCCTGCGGGTAGCCGTTACCGTTGATCCGCTCGTGATGGTCCCGCACGATCGCCAGACAGATGTCGTTCAGACTGGTGTTTTCCTTCAGGTAGGTGTAGCCATCCATAGGATGTCGCCTGATGGCCGCCACCTCTTCGTCGCTCAGCTTGCCGGTCTTGTTGAGTATCTCTTGCGAGATGAATATCTTGCCGAAATCGTGCAGCAGGGTACCGATACCGACGTCCACCATCTCGTCGTGGGCCAGCATATAGGCCTCGGCATGCACCAGCAGCGAGAGCGCCGTAACCTGCAACGAATGGACAAAGGTGTAGTAATTCTTGGTCATGACCGTTTCCAGCGAAGTCAGGGCATCACGATCGCTGGAGAGATAGGTCATCAGGTTTTCGATCAGTCGTTTGCTGCGGTTAAGGTCGCCGGCCTTGCCGGGATTCTGGAAGATATCCCCCACAAAGTTGATCGAGGTCTGGTAGATAATCTTGCCTTTGGTACGACCATCGAAGCTTGCACTGGTCAGGAACCGTTCGGCATTGGACTCCATATACTGGTTGATCACCTCCATGTCGGCCGGGCTGACATACAGGAAGTCGATATTGTTGGTCATCAGCCGTTGGGCATCCTGCTTGGAGAACAGACGACCGTTATTCTTGTAGAGCACGTAATTGCCGCCGCTGCGCAGATACAACGCCACATCCGGAAACATGTCCGGCTCGATGCTCTCGATTCCAACGGGCACATAATAGCCTTGCTGCATCTGCATCACTCCTTTCTTCATCACATCCAGTTGCAGGATTGCACCGTTATGCCCTGCTGTCGTATGATCGCGCAGAGGGAGATGCAACCTATGTCACATGATACACGCATGCAGGCGGTGCGTCAAAAACAGGAATGCTTCGATCAGTTCTGCGGGGCATGGTTAAGCGAATACCGGCAGCGGGGCGGCAGCATCTATTGCGGCAAGGGCTGCAGCGGCTGTTGCCGCCTGGTTGTCAACTGCACCGCCACTGAGGCCATTGCCATTGCCCGCGTAGTGACACCGGAACAACAGGCACGCCTGCAGGCGGCCATTCCCGTTATTGCGAAATGCGCTCAAGAGGCCGGTTCGCTGAAGGACTGGCTCAAGAGCTACCGCGACCAGGCAGGTCCCTGTCCGTTTCTGGAGCAGGACGGCAGCTGCGGCGTCTACCAGCAGCGGCCCCTCTCCTGCCGTTCCCTGCTTTCAACCAGAGAGCCACACTGGTGTACCGCCGATTTTGGAGCCCTTTCCCATGAGCAAAAACAACAGTTCATGGAGCAGTTGGACCGCTCGGTGGTTGCCTTTCCGACCCACTACGCCGCAACTCTGCAGGAGCTGGCCCAGGAGCTTGAACTGGCACACCTGCGTGAGATGGAGCAGGACTACGGCTGTTCACTGCTGGGCAACCTGCCCTGGCTGGTCTGGCTGGCACTGGAACACCAGCTGGATGAACTGCTGATGTCAGGGGGTGCCGCTGTGCGCTCCTATCTGGCAGAGCATGGGCTTGACTCGCCCTATCTGACAGTCAGTGGCGATTGAGACAAAAAAAGCCCCGGCCAGAGGCCGGGGCTTTCGAATGCTGACACTTAAACCTGCTTAAATGCGGGTCACGTTGGCAGCCTGCAGCCCTTTGGGGCCCTTGACCACCTCGAACTGGACCGCATCCCCTTCAGCAAGGGATTTGAAACCATTGGCGTTGATAGCGGAGAAATGTACGAACACGTCCTCGCCATTCTCCTGCTCCAGAAAACCGAACCCCTTGCTGTCATTGAACCACTTAACCCTACCTGTTGTCATACCGTACTTCTCCTTCTTCTACCTTCGCGTGTAATGCACCTGCGATAGCGCAAGTGTTCGTAAATCTGTTAAACAAAAACCCCGGAGCTTCTAAAGTCTCCAGGGTAGTAAACTTCAAAAGATGTCACACCCTAGCACACTATTTCAGACATGTATCTAAAAAAATCAGGTGGGCCCAACTTTTACCTGACGGTTACACAAACCACCCCTTCAGTGAAGCAGCGCCAAACCGCTCAAGGCCTGCTCAACCATCGCCGTTACCGGCTTTGTTGCGTCAATAGCCAGCAATTGTCCCTCTGCGTCGGTAGGCTGCTCAAAGGTGGCCATCTGCCTCTGATAGACCGGCCAGGTACCGTCGGAGACACTGTCATCTGATTGCTGGCGGTCCAGAAGCCGCTGCCGCACCACCTCGGCTGGGCAGACCAACGCACAGATGATCAACGGCACCCCCGCCTCTGCCGCCAGCAAGCCAAAACGGGCACGGTCGGCGACGGACCGGAAGGTAGCATCCACCACCACACTGCGGCCGGCGGCCAGCTCGGCAGCGGCCAGTTCAGCCAGCCGTTCATAGGTGGCGCGGTTCCAGTCGGCGGTGTAGATGGCAGCGCCGCGCTCCGTTGGCCGGATCCCGGCCAACAGCTTGCGTTCCCGATCGGCCTGCAGATGTCCAATCCCCAGCTGAAACGCCAGCTCAGCCGCAAAACTGCTCTTGCCGCACCCGGTAGGACCACAGGTCAGCAGCAGGCAGCGGGGCAATCGCCGGCGCAGCAGATAGCCCCGGGCCAGCCGAAAGAAACGTGATGCCCGGTTTGCCGCAGCCTGCCTGTCAGCCGTTGGAATCAGCGGGTCATCCAGCCTGAAGCTCTCAACCTTGCCACGGATAAAGGCCCGGTTCACCAGATACAACGACAACACCGCCAGCAACCCGGTATCGCCGCTTTCCTGACAATAGGCGGCCACAAACAGCTCGGCCAGGTCGCGACGGCCATGGCTCTCCAGATCCATAGCCAGGAAGGCCACATCTGCGGCGGTGTCGCTGTAGCGAAACGGTTCGTTGAACTCGATGCAATCGAAGATATGCACCTGACCATCAAGACAGATGTTTTCTGCATGCAGGTCACCGTCGCATTCCCGAATGAAGCCTGCTGACACCCGCTCGTCAAAACAGTCCGCTGCACTGTCCAGGGTTGTCAGCGCCCAGTCACCGATCAGCTGATGATCAGCGGGGGACAAGGTAACGCCGCAATAGGGCAGGGTTTGTCGCAGATTTTCCAGCCAGTTGGCCCGAATGACGGCAACTGAACCAAAAGAGGCGATCAGTTGGTCAGTGGCGGCAGCAGCATGGAAGGCAGCCACGGTATGGGCAATGGCCTCGATGTCAGCTGCCGTTACCTGGTCAGCAGCAAGCAGCCGGTCCAACATCCGCTCCTCGGGTAGACGGCGCATCTTGACCGCATACTCGATGACCTGCCCCTCTCCACCGAAACAGAGTCCGCCACTGCCATCGTCACGCAGCGCCACCACCGCCAGGTAGATATCCGGCGAAAGGCGCCGGTTCAGACGCAACTCCTCGTGACAGAAATGACGTCGCCGCTCCAGGGTGGTAAAATCAAGAAAACCAAAATCAACTGGCTTTTTCAGTTTGTAGACGTACTGATCGGTCAGAAACAGGTGGGAGATATGGGTCTGCAGATGGCGCACCGCACTGGTCGGCTCCGGATAGCATTCAGGCTGCAGGAGTTTCTCAAGTTGGTACGGTTCCATCACAACCTCGACAGGCACGAATGCACAACAGCTACCAGTGTAGCGCACAACCAGAAAAGCTCAAGCAAGCAAGCCAATTGCCCCGTCTCTGCGATTGTGCTATGAAGCACCCAGCAAAAAAACACCTGAGGAGCCAACGTGCCGCTTGAACCGTTCCAGCAAAAACTGCTTCAGCTTTACAAGGATCAGGAACTGCAGATGGCCCGCCTGTACCAAAAGCTGGCCCAGTCTTTTCCGACTTACGCAGACCAGTTTTTAGCGTTGGCCAGCGAAGAACAGGAGCATGCCGGCTGGATCGATCATCTCCAGAACTGTATCAGCAGTGGCACGGCTGTATTCAGTGAGGGTAAAACACGCACCTACACCCTGAACGCCCTGATAGCATACGTCAAAGGGATACACGATGCCCTTGAAGCAGGGACGTTAGACCTGCCCAAAGCGCTCTCACTGGTGGTGGACACGGAAAAATCGTTCATTGAGCGTCACGTCTTTGAGCGCTTTGCCGGTGATTCTCCGGAAGTGGAGCGGATTCTGCGGATCCTTGACGACACGCAACGGGATCATCTGACGCGGATTGATCAATTTGCCCGCCAGGTGCGCTCCGATCTGGCAAAGGCAGCCCAACGCTGTCCCTAGCTATCTTTTACAAACGACCAAATGACAAACGCCCCGGCCTGATGGCCGGGGCGTTTGCGGTTATTCTCTCTCCAGAGCCGATCAGGCCTTGGAGCGCTCTGCCTCAATGGCATCCCAGTTGCGGGGAGCACGGACCTGAGGCTCCTCGAAGCCGAGGAACACCTTGAAGCCCAGCGAGAACTCGCCCCAGAACTCCTGCCAGCGGGACGGCACTTCTTCGCCGGCCACAGCCTTCTTCTTGTCTGCCAGGAACACACTCATCGCGGCGCCGCAGGCCAGCAGGATACCGGCTGCAATAAAGGCGTTGGTGTTGCCGTTGGGCATAGCCTTGATCTTGTCGGCAGCCTGCACCAGCACGAAACCACCCATACCCCAGGCGGTAAACAGGGCACCGTAGTTCAGGCCGTAGTTCTTGAGCCCCCAGTAATCCTTGGCAAAGGAAGGGAACAGGGCCAGGTTGGAGCCGTAGTTGAAGCCCATAAACGTGGCCAGTATCACCAGCATTACCGCGTTAGGATTGGCGGTGATCGGAATGGCGGCAAACATCAGACAGGCCTGAAAGGCCAGCATGATGAATAATGTTGCGCGACGACCGATCCGGTCGGAAAGCACACCGGCCACGATCCGTCCAGCTGCGTTACCCACGGCGGCAATGGCAACCGCCACAAAGGCCATCTCGCCCATACTGGCCTTGGCCATGCCGGCCACACTGCCGATCACCATCAGACCGGCGCCAGCACCGATAAAGAAGCAGAACCACAACACGTAAAACTTGGGAGAACGCAATACCTCACCCAGTTCGGCGTTCGACTCTTCCTTCTTTTTCTTTTCCGCATCCAGGGCTGGATAGTAGCCACGCAGCACCTCACGGGGCACATACCCTTTGGGAGGGTTGACCAGCAGAAAGGACAGGCCGCAGACCACCACCAGGAAACCGATGCCCAGGATCAGCATTGAGTTCTGAATACCAAAATGCCCCAGCAGGAACTTGGCCAGCGGTGCGATATAGACCGGCGCCAGACCGAAACCGGCCACCACGATGCCGGCCACCAGACCGGTCTTGGCCGAGGAGAACCACTTGATAGCCGGCGGCGTGGCGGCAGAATAGCCAAAGCCGAAACCAGCTCCGGCCAGCACGCCAAAGCCGATAATCCAGGCCAGGAAACTGTTGGTAAAGCCCAACAGGACAAAGCCGGCCCCCACCAGCAGGCCGCCGATCAGGGCCGTCTTGGCCGGACCGATCTTATCCTGGGCCTTGCCGGCGATGATCATAGCAAAGGCAAACACCAGACAGCTGACCGCGTAGGGGGTGCCAACCGAAGCCAGGTCCCACTGGAAGGCGCCGGGACCACCGGTCTTGATGGAACTGACAATCGCCTCTTTGAAGATACTCCAGGCGTAGAGCACGCCCAGGGCCAGGTTGATGCCGGTGCCGGCAATAACGACCTGCCAGCCTTTACTTTCGTGCGGATTCGTCATGAAAACCCTCCTTGCAGGGATAGTGGTTCCAGTTGGAGTACCAGCTATCTACAAGGCAACTGACGTGCCAAACCCTAGCATCTTGTATGAAATAGATAAAAAGCCCTGATATTGGACGATTAGCATTGCTGACGAGAAGAGTGTCGCCGTCAACTATTGCAGTATTGCAAACAATGCCTGTCGGCAGCAGACCTTATTCGCATTTTTGCAACAAACGGTGCGCGCGCCGCATCCATTTCAGCCTATGCTAAAAATAGGGTGCCAGACCTGTGGTAATCAGTTCCCAGGTCTTGAGTCGCTCAGGCAGCTCCCCGCGAGCAAGCCCGGCAGCCTCCTGTTCCGTCACGGGAAGCGGCGGCGTAAGCGGCTGGCGTTCCAGGTACAACGGCCGCCCCCCCTGCAGCATGATCTTTTCAAAAGGACCACGCATAGAGGGGGCCTGCAGAATGGCGGCCTCGCTGTACTGCACCGTCCCCTCCCCCAGCACCCGCAGATAACCGCTGTCGGTAACCTGCTCACCAGGACCGCAGACAGACAGCGCCGCCCGCCGACGGGCAGCGGCATGCTGGAATCGGCGCTTGTAAGGGAATGAGCAGTAATTGACCGGCAGGCCGATCCCCTGTTCGATGCTGTAACGCACCAGTCGCAGTGCAGTCAGTTCCGATTCCAGCACCGTTACCTTCTCGCCATGCACAAAGGTGTAGTTCCGCTCCAGCAGGTGTGGCAGGTTATGGGGGGTCAACCGCAGCTGGTGCAAATTAAGGTGATTACAGCCGGCATCGGCCAGCTCGCGCATTGTGCGCTGCATCAGGAGCTCGTCCTCAGGCACTGCCGGTATCTCAACCGTGACCGTGGGGATCACGCCTACTGCCAGCCGCAGTTTTTTCAGGTGGTAGCGCACCGCCCCCAGGTCGAAACGGATCTCATCCAGACCGGCCTCACGCAGCTCTTGGCAGAGCCCTTTGGTCAGCAGGGTGCCGTTGGTGTACAGCCAGAGGTGCAGGTCAGAACCGCAGCGCTGCCGCACCGCACGCAGGTAGGCCAGGGTCAGCTGCGGCGTAAGCAGTGGCTCACCGCCACTGATACTGACCCCGCGAAAACCGAATCGCTGCACGTAGTCGGCATACTCCTCGGGCGCTGAAAAGGCCAGGCCGTTGGTGACCGGCGGACCGTCGTCCTCCTGTGAGGTCGGACAGTAAAAGCAGCGACCATTGCAACGACCGTTAATAAACAGGCAGGACCAGCTGCCCTCGCCGCAGCGCTGGCAACCGGGCGAAAGCCGATTGCAGTCGACCTTGGTTCCGGCGTAGCCGAAGCGGGCATGCTCGCCAAGCCAGGCCAGCAGCTCGTCACGCTCATGGTTGGCCGCAGCAACAGCGGCCTCATCTGCAAAAGGAAGCAGGTCGTAAGCCCGACCGTATTCTCGCCTATTGGCATTGATTAGTTTTTCACGGTACAATGCGTCCGTCATGACCACCTCGAATGAAGATATGCACCTCTGCGCCCGCTGCGGCGGGCAATGCTGCCAGACCAAACCGGGTATAGAAGCGCCGGAGCGTTTTGTCGTCAACGGCAACCTGACAGACTCGTTGATGCAGGCCCTTGCCAGCGGCAACTGGGTACTGGAGGAACACCTCGGCATCCCCTATCAAGCGGGCGGCGTTTCTCCCGACCCGCACAGACTGATCCACTACCCACGCCCTGCGACCCAGCAGGAACGGGAGCTAGACGGATGGTCGGCACAGCCCTGCAGTGGCAGCTGTGTCTTTCTGGCTGCAGAGGGCTGCCGGCTGCCCTTTGCTGAACGACCCAGGCTCTGTCAGGAACTGGTGCCGGATGTCTGCTTTGAATGTGAAAGCCCCTGGGGCCGCCGCGAGGCTGCCCTGGCCTGGCTGCCCTGGCAAGATCAGGTCACGACTGTCCTTGCAAACCTCTCACCAGTTACAAGGATAGCCCGATGAACGCACCGACCCTGATCCTGGTGGCCCGCAGCGAGAGCCGCACCCAGACCTATCGTGAAGCCTTGGAGTTGCGTGGTTTTGCCTGCCAGCCGGCAAGCGAGCTGAAAGATCTGCCGGCCTTGACCTGCCGTACACTGTTTAATGGTGTATTGCTGGATATGCCGATCATCACCAAGGCCAGCACTGCTGAAAAAAACCAGTTGGAAGACATCCTCAGGGCCCTGCCCAGCGCCTACCTCAACATCGCACCGGCCACCGACTCCATCAAGCTGCTGATGGCCGACAACCATCATGGCATGGCCCGCTCCCTGGATGAGTTTCTTACCATCTGTAACGGGTTCACACCCCGTCTGGTACGACCCAATGACCGGGTATCGCTGCATCTCAATGCACTGCTGTTCGATGGCCAGCACCTTGATCAGCCAGAGCAGACCGTTACCCTGAACGTCTCCTCACAGGGCTGTTTTCTGTTCAGCACCCACCCCACCCATCAGCCCGGGCAGCAGGTGAAGGTCCAATTTGTGGGCTTGTCGGACCCGACACTGATCAGCTGCGTTATCCGCTGGGTGCGCCCCTGGGGGACCTGTCACCAGATGCCGGGCATCGGCGTTACCTTTGAACTGATCAGCGAATCTCAGCGAACCCAGCTGAACGAGCTGATGGCAGCGCACAAGCCCTACTAGGCATCAGGCCTTGCCGTAAACCGCCAGCGCAGCCAGCAGCTGATGCCTCTGGTGCAGTCCGGCCTGTGGCGGCAGCAGCTGATCACCCAGACGAAGTCCCACCGGCCGCTCGGCCGCCCAGTGGTGCACCAGCCAGGCAGCGCAGCAGATCCGCTCTTCAAGCCGCCCCGGCAAGCTATCCAGATCAACCATCAACGGTTCTGCCGTGGCAGAACGATACTGTTTGACCTTCAGCTCCTCGGAACGGGCCGACAGTTTCCAGTGGATCTGGCGCAACGGCTCCCGCCCGCTGTACTCGACAATCCGTTCCACCTCGCCGCTGCTGCCCCGCTGACCTTGTCGCCCATCAGCGGCATCGGTCCCGCTGCGGCCGCCACTGCTTTGATGGCAGGGTATCAGGCGGGGATAGACCAACAGTTCGCGATCAATCGTCAAACGCCAGGAACGGATGAAAAAACTGACGGGAAAGGGTGAGCTGACTCGTACCGACGCCAGATGCGTCCAACCCCGCTCAGGCAGGGTCAGCTCAAGCGGCAGATTGACCGTTGCGGCAGCCGGCAGATGGGCCAGCACCGCAGCGCCCTGCTGACAGGAGAACGACAACAGGAACGACGGAATGAACCGCTTGCTGTTGCTGATCCGCAGGGTAAACGAGGCTGGCTGACCGGCGTACAGCTCAGAAGGGGGCAGCAGCTCGACACGCAGGCGCTGCAGGTTCACCATCCCCGCATACCCGGTAACCGACATGAAGGCCAGCAGACCGGATACCACCAGAAACAGGAGGTTGTTGCCGGTGTTGACAGCGGCGAAGCCAAGCAGGATGGTGATCAGGATATACAGACCACCTGCCAGCGTCAGCTTCAGGCCAAAGGCAGCGCTATCTCGGCGAGGATGGTCCGTATCAGTTCCTTTCTGTCCCGGGCTTCGTGTTCGGGGCGCAGCAACAGACGGTGGGCGCCGCAGGCCACGGCCAGATCACGGACATCCTCCGGCGCCACATAGTCACGCCCTTCCAGATAGGCCGCCGCCCTGGCAGCCTGAGCCAGGCCGATAGCGGCACGGGTCGAGAGGCCGGTCAGCACGGACGGATGACTACGGGTTGCCACAATAAAACGATGGAGGTAGTCAAGCACCTTGTCGGCTAGATGGACCTGGGACACCTCGTTGCGGGCCGTCAGCAGCTCCTGACTGTCCAGCAGCCGCGGCAGCTCTTCCAGTCGCTCGCGAATGCCGCCGCCGGCAATGATCCCCTTTTCAAGCTCAGGCGAGGGATAGCCAATACCGGTGCACAACAGAAAGCGGTCCAGCTGGGATTCAGGCAGGGGATAGGTGCCGGTCTGTTCGGAGGGGTTCTGGGTGGCGATCACCAGAAACGGTTCCGGCAAGGGGTGGGTAGTGCCTTCCACCGTCACCCGCCGTTCCTCCATCGCCTCCAAAAGGGCGCTCTGGGTGCGGGGCATGGCCCGGTTGATCTCGTCCACCAGCACGATCTGGTTGAAGATCGGTCCCGGCAGAAAGACAAACTGCCCCTCTTCACGCCGGAAGACCGACAGGCCGGTAATATCGGATGGCAGCAGATCACTGGTGCACTGGACCCGCCCCAGGGTCAGGCCGGTGCTGCCGGCCAGGGCCAGAGCCAGAGTGGTCTTGCCCAGGCCGGGCAGATCCTCGATCAGCAGATGTCCGCCACTGAGCATCGCCACCATGGCCAGCCGCAGGGCATCCTGCTTGCCCTGCAGCACGTTGCTGTTCAGGTGCTGCAGGGTTTGATGGATTCTGGTTCCTGTTTCATGGTTCATGGTTTGGCAGTATATACCAGAAAAACGGTCCGGCGCAGCAGAAACTGGTAGCGCCCTTGATTCTGTGGCGGTTTCAGGCTATATCTGACCTGCCATGTCCAGTCCTTTTTTCGACCGCTTAAAGCTGCGTAGCAAGCTGCTGCTGCTGGTGCTGCCGCTGGTGATCATACCGATCATCGTGGTGGCGCTGGTGACCGGCTTCATCGCCAATCAGAAAGCCTATCTGGGCATCACCCAGACCAGCAAGGACGACCTGCAACATATGGCCGAGTTCACCATCGACCTGCTGCGCTCCTACGACAAACAGTTCCAGGACTACCGCTTCGATATTACCGGCGACCTGGAAACAGAACTGGCCTCCGCCTCCTTTGCCAACCTGAAGGACAAGATCAAGAACAAGCGGGTCGGCAAAACCGGCTACATCTACTGCATGGACCGCAAAGGCACCCTGACCATCCACCGGGAATCGGAAGGCAAAAACATCATCGATGCCACGGACTCCAACGGCCACCCCTTCATCCGCGAGATGATCGAGCATAAAAGCGGCTGGATCAGGTATCCCTGGCAGAACGAGGGTGATGCCAAACCTCGCATGAAGATCGTGCGCTATGAATATTTTCCGGTCTGGGACTGGATCGTGGCCGTCGGTTCCTACGAAGATGAGTTTTACAAAGAGGCCAACGCCATCAAGAGCCGCATCTTCTGGAGTACCATCATCCTGATCGGCATCGTTGGCTGCTTTGCCACGCTGCTGGTCGTCTGCGCGTCGAATGTGGCCACCAGACCGATCAACCAGATGATCGAGACTATCCGCAAGGTACGCAAGGGCGACATGAAGGCCCGCATGGCCGTATCCGGCAGCGACGAACTGGCCGAGATGGCAACGGCCTTCAACCGGATGACCGACATCATCCAGCGCAACCAGGAGATGGAGGCATCCTTGGCACAACAGGGCAAGATGGCCTCGTTGGGGGTGCTCTCCTCAGGGGTGGCCCACGAGATCAACAACCCGCTGGGGGTAATCCTGGGCTACGCCGGCTACCTGGAGGGCAAGCTCAGCGAAGATGACCCCAACTACAAATATATCCACGAGATCAAACGCGAAAGCAAACGCTGCAAGAAGATCGTGCAGGACCTATTGTCCTACGCTCGCACCCCGCGGCCGACCCTGGTCCTGACCAACCTCAACGAGCTGTTGACCGAGATCGTCGAGTTTTCAGCTAATCATACCGACATGCGCGGCGTCACCATCCGCACCAGCTTCGACCGCAACCTGCCCCCGGTGCTGCTGGACGGAGATCAACTGCGCCAGGTAGCCATCAACCTGATCCTGAATGCCGGCGGCGCCATGCCGGATGGCGGCGAGCTGCTGGTTGCCACCACACCGGGGCCGGACGACACCGTGCGGGTCATCTTCCGCGACACCGGCTCCGGCATCCCCCAGGAAAGCCTGGAAAAGATCTTTGAGCCGTTCTACACCACCAAGGCCCGCGGCACCGGCCTGGGGTTGGCCATCACCCGACAGATCATCGAGATGCACCACGGCAGCATCACCATCGACAGCGAATCGGGCCACGGTACCACGGTCACCGTTACCCTGCCGCTTGATTATGAGGAACTGGCATGACCGACAAGCAACGGATACTGCTGATCGATAATGAAGAAGGGCTGTGCCGCATGATGGAGCAGGTGCTGCTGGATAACGGCTACCTGGTGCGGACCTACACCAGCCCGGTCAAGGCTATGGAGGAGTTCAACCCAGCCGCCTGGGATCTGGTGATCACCGACATCAAGATGCCCGGCATGACCGGCCTTGAGGTGCTGCAGCGGGTCAAGGAACAGGCCCGGGACCTGCCGGTGATCATCATCACCGCCTACGCCACGGTGGAGATGTCGATCCAGGCCCTGCGCAAGGGGGCCTACGACATGCTGACCAAGCCGTTCGAGCCCCAGGAGCTGGTCTACCGGGTCAAGAACGCCCTGCAGCAGGCCCTGCTGCAGGAGGAAAACCGGGAGCTGCGGCGGGAGATAGAAGAGAAACTCCAGTTCGACAACATCATCGGCGCCTCGGGCGCCCTGCGGACCGTGCTGGACAAGGTGGGCAAGGTGGCCGGTCGTGACACCTCGGTACTGATCACCGGCGAGTCCGGCACCGGCAAGGAATTGATCGCCCAGGCGGTACACTACCACTCAGCCCGCAAGGATAAAAAATTCGTGGCCATCAACTGCGGCGGCCTGCCGGAAAGCATCCTGGAAAGCGAACTGTTCGGTTACCGCAAGGGGGCTTTCACCGGCGCCACCGAGAATCGCCAGGGTCTGCTGGAGGCGGCCAACGGCGGCACCCTGTTCCTG
>DFYU01000034.1:0-2807 GCA_002383415.1 Geobacter sp. UBA4074 | reverse complement strand
GATGTGCGGGTGATCTCCGCCACCAACGCCGACCTGAAAGAGGCGGTCAAAAAAGGGGAGTTTCGAGAGGATCTCTACTACCGGCTGAACGTCGTCAACCTGCACCTGCCGCCGCTGCGGGAGCGGGTTGAAGACATACCGCTGCTGGCGGCCCACTTCATCCACCTGCAGAACCTTAAATTTGGCACCACCATCAAGGGGTTCGAGAAGGATGCCATGCAGGTGCTCTGCTCCTTCCAGTGGCCGGGCAACATCCGGCAGCTGAAGAACGTGATCGAGGCCTGCATGGCCATGGAAGGCAGCGACTACATCAGTCTGGACACTCTGGGGCAGGTGATCGAATTGCCGGAGGGGCCGCTCCCTTCGGTGCAGGCAGGGCCGGTACTGATGAGCGAAGAGCCGTACAGCGCCGCGCTGGAGCGCTTTGAACGGGATCTGCTGCGCGATCTGCTCAAAAAACATGGCGGCGCCGTTGACAGCGCCGCCAAGGAAGCCGGCATGAACATGGCCACCCTCTACCGCAAGATCAAGAAGTACGGCCTGAAGAAAGAGGAGTACGCCGACTAGTTAACGTCGCCGCTATCCGAACCGCCACCCCACAGGTCTTGCCACTGCTGCTGCGGTGTGCGGTTATCGCCATACTGCACGATCACCCCATCCTCCCGCTGATATGAGCAGGACCAACCGGGCCAATCGGCCTTGTAGAAGGTCGGATAGTCGCTGGGATGGTCCAGCGGGTTATAGGGCTCAGAATACCTGCTCCAGTCCTTGGGTAATGGACAGCGTTCATCTCCACGATAATCACCCGCAGCCAGCGCCTGGGTTGAGATGGCAGCCATCATCGCTACTGTTAGAAGTGCTGTTTTGAGCATTGCCTTCACCTCCCTTGATCGTTTACATGAAAATAATCTAACACATTATCCTACAAATTTGATCAAGAAAATTTCAGCAGCAGCTGCCGATGGCGGGGACCGTCAAACTCGCAGAAGTAGATCCCCTGCCAGGTGCCCAGCCAGAGGCTGCCGCCCCGCACAATCACCTGCACTGACGAACCGAACAGGCTGGCCTTGATGTGGGCGGCCGAGTTCCCTTCGGCATGACGAAAACCGGCCAGGTTCGGCACCAGCTGCTCCGTAAACCAGAGCATGTCGCGGGCCACATCGGGGTCAGCATTCTCGTTGATGGTGATGCCGGCGGTGGTGTGGGGCACAAACAGGGTCAGCACTCCGTCCTGCCAGCCGTTACGCCTGACCAGATCAGCCACCTGGCTGGTGACCGACAGCAGTTCGGTCGTCCGGCTCGTCTGCAGCTGCAGCTCAGCGGTCATGCTGTCCTCCTGAAACAGCCGAGGCGGGCATCGCTGCCCGCCTCGGTCATCACGTTACTTCACAAAGGTCACCCAGCCAAACTCGTCCGGCAGGGCGCCGGTCTGGATACCGGTCAGGGTATCGTACAGCTTCTGGGTCAGCTCACCAACGCCGCCGTCACCCAACGGCACGGTCTCGCCCTTGTAGTGCAGCTTGCCCACCGGGGTGATCACCGCTGCGGTGCCGCTGCCAAAGGCCTCGGTCACCTTGCCGGCCTTGATGTCGGCCATCAGCTCGTTGACGTCGATCTTGGTCTCCTCCACCGTGCAGCCCAGTTTCTTGCCCAGGGCCAGCACCGAATCACGGGTCACGCCCGACAGGATCGAGCCGTTCAGGGCAGAGGTAACGATCCGGTTGCCATAGACGAAAAACATGTTCATGGCGCCCACCTCTTCGATATAGCGCTGCTCGCGGCCATCCAGCCAGAGCACCTGATCAAACCCCTTCTTTTTGGCCTCCAGACCAGCCTTGAGCGATGAGGCGTAGTTGCCGCCGGTCTTGGCCTCGCCGGTGCCACCTGGCACGGCACGGACGTAATGATCCTCCACCATGATGTTGACCGGCTTGAAACCGGCGGCGTAGTAAGCCCCCACCGGCGAGAGGATCACAAAGAAATAGTAATGGTCAGACGGGCTGACCCCCAACACCGGCTGAACGCCGATCATGGCGGNNACAGCTCTTCCGGCAGCTCGGGCATGCACAGCCGGTCGGCCGAGAGATTGAAACGCCGGGCGTTTTTCTCCGGCCGGAACAGCGCAATCCGTCCATCGGCCCACTTGTAGGCCTTCAGCCCCTCGAATATCTCCTGGGCATAGTGAAACACCTGGGCCGACGGATCCAGGACAAACGGCTCATAGGGTTTGATACGGGCATTGTGCCAGCCCTTTTCGGCAGTCCATTCAACCAGCAGCATCCGGTCGGTGAAGATACGACCGAAACCAAGCTGCGACTCGTCAGCCACCTTTGCCTTCATCTGCCCTGCTGCCAGGGGGAGTACTGAAATATCCATCTGCAAACCTCCATTGTTCGATCGTGACCACGGCCAAAAACAAGGCGGCCACTGGCCGCCGCACCGTCTGTCCGGTAATTGCTGGTACTCGGCTTCTGCCGAACGTCAAAATTACTGCCAGCCCGATACGACTGTCAACAGTTTCCTGAGCTGATTGCAAGCCAGCTTAAAATCAGATTAAAAGCACAAAGAACGCTCGCTATACAAAAAAAAGTGTGTTAGAAGCAGAAAAAATTGCTTGATCACTTGCAGAGCCTCAAACCAGTGCTAAGATTGTATGCCAGATTCAGCTTCAACGCTGACGGAGACGTCCGCAGCGTAAAAAACCCAAGGGGGACCCGAATGAAGAAGGCAGATCTCGTTGCAAAGATGGCGGCAGGCGCAGGCATCACCAAGACCCAGGCCGAGAAGGCCCTCAGCGCTTTTATGGC
>DFYU01000060.1 GCA_002383415.1 Geobacter sp. UBA4074 | reverse complement strand
AGGTATCGCTGGAGTTCAGCATGGTGCTCCTGAAGGACGAAAACGGTGCGATGCAGGGCTGCGCCTCGATCATGCGGGATGTAACCGAGCGTTGGTTGAAGGAGAAAGAGTTAAAACAACGGCTGGCTGAGTGCGAAGCCAAACTGGCGGCGGGTTAATCACCACCCCCACCGCCAGAGGGCCAGGATCAGCACGATCAGAAACACGATGGTCAGGTTCATATAGGCCATGGTGTAAAACACCCGCAGGTGCAGCGGGGGTTTCTCGGCACGGTCGGCAAGCAGCCTGCCCACCACCGGCAAGCGCTGTAGCCGGTCCTCACCATGGGGCGCCAACTTAAGCGCCTCGGTCAGATCCATGCCGGCGTTGTGGCGTGCCATGTGCTGCCCCTGTTTCCACATGCTGCTGTCGCTTGCATCATAGATCAGGCCGTTATAGGCGATGCAGGCTGGACGTCCGTCCTTGCCGTCGCATACGCCAAGCTCAGCGGCTGTCATATCTCCGGCCGCAGGCGGGTCAGGCGGCGCGTGCATCGCGCGCTTAAGCCGCGGCCCGATTACGGTGACCACCACCGTAGCCGACGTGAGCATCACCAGGTACAGCCCAACCTTGACCAGCAGCAACAGGCCGAAACGGGTATGCAACAGCACCTCTAAAGAAGGAACGCGATAGTAGGTGAGGACCAGGCCGGTCAGCCCCATGACCAGCATCGACAGGACGCCGACCCGCACTTCGCCGCGCGGCAGGCCGCCAGCGGCATAAGCCGGCTTCAATACCAGGTGGACGTACAGGATGGTGCCGAACCAGAGGATGGCGGTCAGCATATGGAGATAACCGATTGCAAACCGCAAGCCTTTTGCCGACAGGCTCAACTGACCGGACTGCGACTGGGCAGGCTTGCTGTCGCTGAACGCCTTGCCGTCGGCAGTCAATTCGCCGCCGCCGCCAGGATCCAGGTGGCACGCAGCACAAGCCAGGCCGGTTTGCCGGGCGTACTCTTCCGTGGCAAGGCCGGCAACCGGCAGAGAGAACAGCACAAACGTCACGATGCAGAGCACTAATCGTTGCATGGGTATGGTTGATCTCCCGGGCGTTTTATCTGTTGCCGACAGGAAAGATCATACAACGAACTGCCGCTGACGCAAGGAGATCGTGCAAAATGACGAAACCGGCGCCCAATCAGGTAAGGGTCTATACGATCGGCCACTCGACCCACCAGCTCGATGATTTTACTGCGCTGCTGAAACACTACGGCATCGAGCTGCTGGCGGATGTCCGCACCATCCCCCGCTCCCGTCACAACCCCCAATTTAATGGCGACAGCCTGCCGGCCTTTCTGCAGACCCAAGGCATTGGCTACCGGCACTTACAAGAGCTGGGGGGCTTGCGGCACAGCCGGGCCGATTCACCCAACAGCGGCTGGCGCAATGCTTCATTCCGGGGATTTGCCGATTACATGCAGACACCGGCCTTCGAGGCTGCCGTTACGGACCTGCTGCAGCTCGCCGCGCAGAAAGCCGTTGTCCTGATGTGCGCCGAGGCCGTGCCTTGGCGCTGCCACCGCTCCCTGATCGCCGATGCGCTGCTGGTGCGCGGCGCCGAGGTCATGGACATTTACGACCTCAATCACGCCAAGCCCCATGTCCTAAACAGCATGGCCCGGGTCCAGGGCGTCACCGTCACCTATCCAAGTTCCCCTGTAACAGCTGCCGAAAACGACTGAAAAATTACGCTGAGGTCCTGCGTCAATGGCTCAGATAGGGCAACATCGGTAAAAGTTGGCGGTAATCATCGTAGGTCAGGACGGTCTGCCAGTGGTTGCTCAGCATACCTATCCCGACCACCAGCATAAAGACACACACGGCGGTTGCAGGAAAGACCCAGACCGGTAACGGACGTCTCCAGAACGAGGGCCGCATGGCCAGCACCTCCCGCTGCGGACAGGCGGCGACACAGCTCAGGCAGCCGGTGCACTCCGGTGAAACGACCGTGATCTTGGCATGGACGCTGATGCCTGACGGGCAGGCCTGGCTGCACTGGCGACAGCCGCTGCAGGCCTCTACATTGCGGCGAATCTTAAACGGACTGAACAGACTGGCGATACCGAGCAGGGCGCCGTAAGGACACAGGTAGCGGCACCAGGCATTGCGGTACAGCAGGGACAAGACCGCCAGCACGACCAGCACCGTAACAGCCGTAGCTGAGATCTGGGTAAAGAAGCGCAGCATCTTGACATCGCTGACCGCCCAGTAGGGGGTATCCAGAAAGGCGGCAACCGCATAACCCGGCATATCCAGCAGGATGATCTTTACGAAAAACAGCAGCAGCAGGTATTTGATCCCCTGCAGCAGCAGATCGAGCGGCCTCCAGACCTTGAAGTTACGCCCCAGGAGACGCGCACCCAGCTTGTGCAGGACCTCGGACAGTGTGCCCACCGGACAGATCCAGGAGCAAAACGATTTCTTGGCCAAGAGACTCATCAGCACAATTGCCAGAAAGATCACCAGCGCCGCCGGATGCACCGGATCAATCTCGCCGCTGACGAACCAGTGCTTCAGGCTGGTAAGGGCGCCGATCGGCAAAAAACCTTCCACACCAGGGGGACGATCAAACAACGGCTGGGGATTACCCTGCTCAACAGCAGCCACAAACAGGCCGAATCTGATGCCGATGCCGATGATCCACAACAGAAACAGCCCTTGGAGTAGCTGCCGCATACGGGGTAAGGTCTGAGATGAAACACTGATCATACTGGTGGCTCCTTCTAAAACAGACGTATCTGTTCAGCAGGATATGCCGGTTATCCGGTTCTCACTTTGACCTCGGTCAAAAAAAAGGCACTTGCTACCGCCTGCTATACCGCGCGCCCCTCGCCTGTCTCCTCATGGGTGACACCATCGCGGATATGGTAGATCCTTTTAAAGGTGGGAATGATCTTCTCGTCATGGGTCACGACGATGATGGCGGTCTGGTACTGCTCGGCCATCTGGTTAAGGATGCGGATCACCCCTAAGGCCCGCTGGCTGTCCAGCGGTGCGGTAGGTTCATCGGCCAGGATCACCGGCGGACGGTTGATCAGCCCCCGCGCAATGGCCACCCGCTGCTGTTCGCCGCCCGAAAGCTGGGACGGCATGGCGCTGGCCCGGTGCTGCACCTCCAGGGCCGTCAGCAGTTCACGTGCCCGCCCGCGGGCCTCATGGTTCGAGAGGCCGGCCAACATCGGCAACAGGGCCACGTTGTCGGTCACATCCAGAAACGGGATCAGATAGGGCGCCTGAAAGACAAAGCCGATCTTGTCGCGACGCAGGGCCCGCAGGTCTTTGACCTGCCAGCCGTTGTCGTAGATCAGCTCATCCCCCAACACCATCTTTCCGGCTGTCGGATCGATCACCGCCCCCAGGCATTTCAGCAGGGTGCTCTTGCCGGATCCGGAGGGCCCGATCAGCCCCACCACCTCCCCCGGAGCCACCTGCATGTCGACCCCTTTTAAGGCATCAACGGCCGTATCGCCGCTGCCGAACCGCTTTTTCAGCCCTTCGATGCGGATACCCCTGCCCTGCTCCATCACTACCCTCCTATCGCTTCAGCCGGATCAACCCTGAGCGCCATCCGGATCGCCACCAAGCTGGCCAACAGACAGATCACCAGCACCACCATAAAGCCGATCAGGGAGTCCAACGGCACCAACAGCACATACTTGGGAAAGTACGGCGCCGCAAAGGTGGCGCTGATCTTGCCGACCACAAAACCGATCAACCCCAGCGCCAGCGCCTGCTGGACGATCATGGCGGCAATGGTGCGATTGCGGGTGCCGATCAGCTTGAGTACGGCGATTTCGCGAATCTTGTCCATGGTCAGGGTGTAGATGATGAAGGCCACGATGGTGGCGCTGACCAGGGCCAGGATCACCAGAAACATGCCGATCTGCTTGGCCGAGGTGGCGATCAGTTTGCCCACCAGGATCTCTTCCATCTGGGGCCGGGTGTAGACCGTCAGACGTTTCCAGCGCCGGATCGACTCGGCCACCTGGCCGGCTTCGTGGCCGGGCTGCAGGGTGACCAACACCGCGTTGACATAAGGATTGCTGCTTTGGGAGTTCTGTACGGCATCCAGCAGGCCCGGTACACCGGGACGGTTGAGTGACGGATTGGCCTCGGTGCGCCGCCTGTTCTGCCAGATGGCATCGTTATCTTTCAGAAACTGGGCCTCCTGGGCATCTTTAAGCGGAATGAAGACCATCGGGTCGCCGCTGGAAGAGACCATACGCCGCGTCAGACCGACAACCGTGTAGCGGTTGCGGCGGATATCGAGCTGATCGCCGAGCTTAAAGCCGGTGGCCAGGTCGGCCACTGCCTCGTAATGGCCGCGGGTCATCTGGCGCCCGGCCACCAGATAGGTTGGCCAACCCGGCAAGGTACCGGCCATACCGGGTGTTACCCCCACCACCATCGAACGCACATCACTGTCGCCTTTGCCCACCTGCATGGTCAGGTAGGTGATGTTGGCGGCCTGGGCCACCCCGGGCATGGAGCGGATACCGCGATACAGGTCGTCGTTGACGCTGGAGGATTCGGCATAGGGGCCCAGGGTGTCGCGCTGCACCACCCACAGGTCGGCGCCGCTGTTGTCGAGCAGCGCCTTGCCGTCATCGACCATGCCCCGGTAGACTCCGGCCATGACCAGCGTCACGCCGATCAAAAGCCCCAGCCCCACGCCGGTGAAGACAAACTTCCCCCAGCCGTGCAGGATATCCCGTCCGGCAAGGCTGATCATCGCGGGGTACCGGGAATCTGCGGCACCTGCCTGATACGGCTGCGGGGCGTCAATGCCTTTTCGCTGTAGACCACCAGCTGCTGCCCGGCCGCCAGCCCCTCCAGCACCTGCACCTGTCCGTTCAGATCGGCAGCCCCCAGACTGACCGGCACAAACTGTACGTCACCGTCACTGATACGCCAAACCCCCACCCGGTTGTCCTGCCTGCGGATAGCGGCATTGGGCACCACCACGGCAGCAGACACCGGCGGCAGGCTAACGGTCACCTCGGCCAACTCCCCCACCGGCGGCAGCCTGTCCGGCTGCTGGTCAAACACCACCTTGGCCAAGGTCTCTTCGGTCACCAGATCGGCCTTCGGCTCAAGGCGGATCACCCGGCCATTCAACGGTTGCCCCTTGCGTGAACGCAACTCGATCTTGGCCGGCAACCCGGCCGAGATGCCGGCTGCATTGATTTGGTCAAAACGGACATTGACCCAGAGCGTGGAGGGATCGATCAACTCCACCACACTCTGGCCGGCAACCACCGTGGTACCCGGCTCGACCTCACGCTGGGCCACCAGGCCGGCCACCGGCGCCACCAGTTGCAGATTGCGCTGTTGTGCCTGCAAGGCCGCCAACTCGGCCCTGGCCCGGAAACGTTCTTCACGGGCGGCAGTCAGGGCAGCATCGGCAATCTGCAGCTCCTGCTGTTTGGTGGAGGCGGTCTCCTCACTGGTACCGCGTATAGCCAACAGTTCAGTGTACCGTTGTGCCTGACGTGCGGCGTAGCGCTGACGCGCTTCGGCCTCCATCACGGCTGCCTCAGACCGTTTCACGGCTGCCTGTTGGCCGCGGATACGATCGGCCAGGTCAACCGCATCCATCTCCCCCAGCAGCTGACCAGCCTTCACCCGGTCCCCCACCTGCACATGGAGCCGCTTGAGCCGGCCGGCAGCGGTGGGACCGATCAGATAGCTGTAGCGGGCCTCGACGGTGCCGACACCAAACAGGGCCGGTTTGATCTGCTCAGACTTCGCGCTGGTGACCGTGACCGCCACCGGAGCCAGCGGACCGGAGCGCATCGCCACATACCCAAACAGCACCAAAAGCGGCACGATCAACAGCAGCAACACCAGTGTGCGCCGTTGTAACGCTGTTATCTGCATAAGCCCTCCCATGTGAAAGTTAATTCACATTTTGATAATTTTTGTTAGGCCGACAACAGTGTCTTCAGATTACGCCACAATGCCGTGACCTCGGCGACCAGGTCGACCTCTGACTGGTTGGACAGCCAACGCAGCACACAGAACTGAACCATCCCCATGATGGTAAGCGCAGTCTCGCGCGGAGCGATGCACGACCGCAGACTGCCTTCCGCCACCGCCGCCTCGACCAGACCGGTCAGGGTTGCCTGAAAACTCTCAATCCGGCTGGCCATGATCTGCGCGATACGGCCACCGGTAGCGATGCCGCCATCCGAGAATAACAGCCTGGGAATACCTGGATTTTTGGCAATCATGGCAGCATGGCCCAGGACGATCCGTTCCAGTTTTTCCAGCGGAGAGCCGTTGGAAGCGGCCAGCATCGCCGCCCGGCCAGTGACCTGGCCGCCGATGAATTCAACCACCGCCCTGGTCATCTCCAGTTTATTACGGAAGTGGCGATAGATATTGGCCTCACTCATGTTGGCAGTCACCGCGGTTTCGTGAATGGTGAGTCCGCTGACCCCCAGACGGCCGATCACCTCCAGCGCCGCCTGCACGATCTCTACCTGCCGCACCTGCGTGGCCTTTTTTTCGGTCGGCACATGTGATTTCATATTCACATCAATACGCGCGCAATCATCGATCGTCAAGCTACTTGATCATCCCTTCAAGCCTTATTCACCATAAATATGTGAAGAATTGACTTCGGTCAAAACTGTGGCACAAGTAAATGGGTATAGATGTGCACATTCATACTACGCCGAAGGGGGGTGAAGGGATGGGCATTTTCATACGCAACACGCGGCTGCAGGTCGTCGTCATAGCGGCAATCTGTGCTGCACTCTTGGGGCTGTATCTGGTGCTGGGACCACCGCACCTGA
>DFYU01000119.1 GCA_002383415.1 Geobacter sp. UBA4074 | reverse complement strand
TTTTCTTGGGCAGCGCCTTGCGGTGGTAACGGGCGATCTGCGCCGCCAGTTCCCGCTCACGGGGGGTCAGACCAAACAGGTCGGCGTGGCGGATCAGGTGGTAGGAGTGTTTGTGGTGGCTCTCGTAGCTGATCCATGCGCCGCAGTCGTGCAGCAGGGCCGCCGCTTCAAGGACCACCCGCTCACGTTTCTTCAGGTTGCAGGGTTTGGCCAGGTCGTCGAACAGCGCCAGCGACAGCCGAGAGACCTGCAGGGCGTGCCCTTCCTCGATCTGGCAGCTATGGCCGAACTCCAGTACGGCATCGCGCCAGGTGCGGTGGTTTGATGTCTGGCGGGCCAGGCCGTGACGTTGCAGTGCCTGCAGGATCACCCCTTCGCGGATACCGCGGCCATTCACCAGCAGGGAGTTGGCGCCGAAGTAGTCCATCATGCAGTCCACCAGGGCTACACCGGCCACGATGATGTCGGCCCGATCCGGGGAGAGCCCCGGCAGGGTCTTGCGTTCTTCCAGGGTTTTGCGCTGCAGCATGGCCAGGATATGCACCACCTCGGTACGCAAGACCGTGACGCCATGCACAGAAGGCAGTTCTTCGCGGCGGTACTGCAATACCATCTGGGCGATGGCGGTGATGGTGCCGCCCGAGCCCACCAGCACCGGCAGCTGCAGCTTGCCGCCGCCAAACCGCTTTTTCAGTTCAGCGCGGATGTGGCGCCGCAGCTTCTCCATCTCGCTGCCCTTGATCGGGTCGCTTTTCAGGAAGCGCTCCGTCATGACCACCGCCCCCAGTTCCAGGGAGTAGTGTTCTTCCACCAGCTGTCCCTGGGCCGAGGTCAGCTCGACGCTACCGCCGCCCACATCCAGTACACCGTAGCGCTGACCCTGCATATCAAAATTGCGCAGGGCTGACTGGGCCGCCAGTCCGGCCTCCTCTTCGCCGCTGATCACCTGGATCGCAACCCCCAGGATCGCCTCCAGCCGTGCCACCAGGTCCGGTCCGTTGCTTGCGCTGCGCACCGCGCTGGTGGCCACCGCCTCGACCCCCTTGACACCCAGGCCCTTGACCAGCTTGGCCATGCGGCTGACTGCCTGTTCGGCCCGCGTGATGGCGGCATTGCTGATGGCGCCGCAGGAGGCGATGCCTTCCCCCAGCCGCACAGTCTCCTTTTCGTCATCAAGGATGCGGTAGTTGCCGTTTTTGGAGGCCTCGACCACGATGCAGCGGATGGAGTTGGTGCCGATGTCGATGGCGGCCAGACGCTCGTTTTTCATTACGTTCCCTCTCTCAGATGTGCAGCTGGTACCTTAGTGGCTGCTGGCTCAGCAGCTGTTTGAAATCGTTGATCAGCTGCCGGTGCTGGGCAGCGATCACCAGCGAAATCCGTTTACGCACCTGCGGTTCAAGCCCGGATGCTCCCTTGACCATGGCCAGAAAAACCTCACGGTCGTTCAGCTCTCCCAGCAGCCCCTGATAGCGCTTGAGCAGGGCCACCTGCCGGTCGTGCCGCCGTAGCCACAACTGCGCCAGCAGTTCGTTGAAATAGCGCCATTTCTTGATGGCGATACGGAGAGTATGCCGCTCTTCTGCCCGTTCGGCAAGTTCCGGCAACTGCAGCAACTGGTGGATGGGACGGTACAGCGTCAGATTGCGATCCGCGAGCCAGCTGACCACCTCAAGCGGCGCAGCTGTTTCCGGGGTGTGCAGCTGCTGGCCAGCCAGCTCAAGCAGCTTGTGCAGGCGTTTGTGCGGCAGCTCCGCTAGCAGACGCCTGATCCGTCTGTGTTCCTGCCGGCGTTGCCGCTCCAGCTGCGTCAGCAGTGGCGTCAGGCCATCATCCTCAAGCCCGCTCAGGTAGTGGTGTGCCTCGTCAAGGTTGCGTAGCTGGCCCAGCTCACGGGTCAGCCGTCGGACCGGACGCCGCAGACGCCGCAGCTGGTGCTGGCCGATCCGGGGGGCCAGCAGCTCGATCATGGTGCGCAAGCGGCGGCTGGTAACCCGCAGGTCGTGAATCGCCTCAGCCTCGAACTGGTCAAGCACCAGCTGCCGCTGTTGCAGCAGTTCGCGCCACTGGTCATGCAGTGCCTGTTCCAGGCGCTCCAGCAGCAGTCGGGCTGCAGGCAGGGCGATGGTGCCCATGGTATCAGGCTGGCCTGAGCAGCGCCTTGCGGGCCGAGGTGACCAGCTTTTTGCCGGGCTCGATGTACCAGTCAAAAGCTGCCGGGCGTTCCGGTTTGTCGGGGCGCCAGGAAAGTGCCAGGCAACTACCCTTTGCCAGCGGGGCGACATGTTCATACCCCAGCAGCTGTGCCGCAAGCGCGGAAAGCTGCGGCTCGTGCCCCACCAGCATGATCGACATCTTGTTGGCGGCTCCACGCAGCAGGGTCATCACCGCATCCGTATCGGCTCCGGCGGCCAGGCAGGCATCTGCTGCCACAACGGTCTCCTTGCCGATGTCAACGGCCAGCAACTCGGCGGTCTGCACCGCCCGTATCAGCGGACTGGTAATGATCAGGCCGGGGCGCAGCCTGTTCTTTTTGAGCCGTTTGGCCTGTTTGGCGGCCTGCTTGCGTCCGCGTCGGGTCAGGTGACGCAGCTCCTCGGCCAGCCCTTCGCTGCGTTCGATTGCCTCTGCATGTCGTACCAGATAAAGTTGCATGAACACCTCCTCGGCCAGACTCTACACCTCCCGTAAGTGTACGGCAGAGTCGGGCAGAATCAAGTGTGTGATGGCATTGTAACGGAATTGTAGCAAACCTTGAGGGACAAAAACGGGTGGGAAGTGGCAGGGAACGAACGGACGGCAACACGGGGTTGCCGTCCGATTACTGCGGCTATTTACCGAACAGGGGGGTCAGGCCCTGATAGGTGATAAAGGCCATCAGGGCCGAGGCGGGAATGGTCAGCACCCAGGCCCAGAGGATACGGTAGGCCACGCCCCAGTTGACGGCGGTCAGCCGTTTGGAGATACCGACCCCCAGGATGGAGGAGGTGATGACGTGGGTGGTGCTGACCGGCATACCGATGGTGGCGGCGCCCATGATAACGCTGGCGGCGGCGGTCTCGACGCAGAAACCGTGCACCGGCTGCAGCTTGACGAAGTCGCGGCCCAGGGTCTTGATAATTCGCCAGCCGCCGGCGGCGGTCCCTAAGGCCATGGCCACGGCGCAGGCGATCTTGACCCAGGTCGGCACCTCAAAGCTGGGGATCAGGCCGTAGGACAAGAGGGCCATGGTGATGACGCCCATCGATTTCTGGGCATCGGCCGAACCGTGGGAGAAGGCCATAAAGGCGGCCGATGCCACCTGTAGTTTGCGAAAACCCTTGTTGAGGGGCCCTGGGCTGTGGTTGCGGAAGATCCAGAGCACGATCACCATGAAGATGAAGCCGATGATAGTACCCACGATCGGCGAAAGCACCAGCGCCAGCACGATCTTTTTGAGACCTTGCCAATGCAGCAAGGCCGGGCCGGAATGGGCGATGACGGCCCCCATGATGCCGCCGATGATGGCGTGGGAGGATGAGGAGGGCATGCCGTAGTACCAGGTGATCAGGTTCCAGATGATGGCCCCCATCACGCCGGCCAGCACCACCATCTGGGTGATGCTGCTGGCATCCACGATCCCCTTGCCGATGGTGGTGGCCACCTTGGTGGAGACCATGGCGCCAGCGAAGTTTAAGAAAGCGGCCATCAGGATGGCAGCCTTGACCGACAGGGCCCGGGTGGAGACACAGGTGGCAATGGCGTTGGCGGTATCGTGGAAGCCGTTGATGTAGTCGAAGGCCAGGGCCGCAACAATCACCAGGATCAGCAACACAAGCGACAGATCAAGCATTTTTCATGACCACGCTTTCCAGGACGTTGGCTGCGTCTTCACACTTGTCGGTGGCCTTTTCCAGGGTCTCGTAGATCTCTTTCCACTTGATCAGCTGGATCGGGTCCTGCTCCTCATCAAACAGCTTGCTGATCGCCTCGCGGCAGGCCCGGTCAGCCTCGTTCTCAAGGGCGTTGATATCGACGCAGCAGGAACAGATATCCTCGTTTTTGCCGCCCAGGTGCTTGAGCGAGCATTCCACGGCCTGACAGGAACGCAGGATGATGTCGGCCAGTTCCTTGGCGGCCGGGGTGGGGGCGTCGACCCGGTACATCACGAACCGTTGGGCCGAGGCATCGATCAGGTCCAGGATATCGTCCAGGCCGGAGGCCAGGGCGTAGATGTCTTCACGGTCGAAGGGGGTGACAAAGGTCTTGTTGAGTTTGTTGATAATGGCGTGGGTCTGGTGATCGCCCTTGTGTTCGATATCCTTGATTTTGCGCTGGCTGGCCACCGGGTCGCTGAAGTCGTTCATCATTTCGCAGAGGGCTTCGGCACCTTCGGTGATGATGGTGCCCATCTCGCGGAACATCTCGAAAAACTTTTCATCCTTGGGAATCAATCCGAACATGTCTGTCTCCTAATCTACAAAATAACCCGGTTGTAACGCTCATGTTACAACCGGGCTACCTTACTGAGACAGACGGTTTACTGCAACAGTTTTGTGGTCAGACCTGCTGTAACAGGACCGTAAAGCGGCTGCCGCGGCCCGGTTCGCTGCTGACCTGCACCTCGCCGCCGTGCAGTTGCACGATATGCTTGACGATGGCCAGTCCCAGGCCGGTGCCGCCCTGTTCCCTGCTGCGAGCCTCGTCCACCCGGTAGAAGCGCTCGAAGATCCGTGGCAGGTCCTTGGCCGGGATGCCGACACCGGTGTCGCTGACCACCAGCGCCACTTGCTGACCACGTTGCTCGGCCGCGATGGTCACCGTGCCGCCGGAGGGGGTGTATTTAATGGCGTTATCCAGCAGGTTGAGCAGCACCTGCTCCAGGCGGCCGTGATCAGCCGGCACCTTGGGTAACCCCTGTTCAGGGCAGTCAATAACCAGGTTGATGCCCTGCTGCCGCGCGTGCTCTCCCATCAACAGGCCCGCCTTGCGGATCAGGCCGCAGACGTCAAACGGGTGGCGTTCCAGCGCCGTTTCTTTGGATTCCAGCTTGGAGAGGGTCAGGATGTCGTTGATCAGGTTGGTCAGCCGTTCGGCGTGGCTGGCGATGATCTGCACAAACTGGTGGCTGCGCCCGGCGTCCTGCAGACCACCGTCCAGCAGGGTCTCGGCGTAGCCCTTGATCACCGCCACCGGTGTGCGCAACTCATGGGAGGCGTTGGCCACAAAGTCGCGCCGCACTGCCTCGATCCGCTTCAGGTCGCTGATGTCGTGAAAGACCGCCACCGATCCCTGCTGGTCACCCAGCGGCACCCAATGGGTGGACAGAACCAGCTCAGGCAGCTGCAGGTGCACCTCGCGCACCACCTCGGCGCCGCTCTGTTGATGTTCTTCGAGTGCCTCCAGCAGGTCGGGATGGCGGCAAACCTCGGCCAGGGGGCGTCCCTCCACCTGGCCGCTCAGCCCAAATTGACGGCGGAAAGCGGGGTTGACCAGGGTGATCACCCCCTGGGAATCAAGCACCATCACCCCCTCACCCATGCCGCGCAGGATGGTATCCAGCCGGCGCTGCTCGCCGGCCAGGGTCTGTACCTGGCCCTCGATCCGTTCGGCCATCTCGTTGAGCACCTTGCCCAAGTAGCCGATCTCGTCGCTGCCCTGTGCTGGCATGCGCACGCCGCGCTCGCCGGCTCCGAAACGCGCCGCTGCCTCGGCTATGGCCCGCAGCGGACGTGCGGTCAGGTTGGATAATGCTGCCGAGAAGATCAGGGCCAGCACCAGCAAAGCAGCGCCAGCGCCTCCCAGCAGGGTGTTGAGTGAGCGTTTGGCGCTGTCCAGGTATTCCAGCGGCAGGGCCAGCCGCAGCACCACGCCGTCAGCAGCGCTGCTGGCCACCGCCACGTAGAGCATGGTTGCCCGCAGCGTCTCGGAATAGCGCAGCGTGCTGCCGCTGCCGCTGGCCAGCGCCTCCTGCACCTCGGGTCGGCTGCGGTGGTTCTCCAGACTGGCCACCTGGTCGTCACGCACGTCAGAGTCGCCCAGCACCCGTCCGTCGGCGGCGATCAGGGTTACCCGCGAGCGGGTGGCGCTGCCCAGCTGCTCGGCTATCCGTTGGGGGTGCTGGCCAGTGTGCAGGTGCTGGTAGGTCATGCGGGCCAACCGGGCCTCGTTCAGCAGGTGGTTGCGGCTTTCATCCACCAGCCGCCCTTCCAGTAGTCGGTTGGTCTGGAAGTAGAGGGCGCCGGCCATCATAAGCGACAGCAGGGCATAGGAAAGAAACAGCTTCCAGCGAAAGGTCATGGCGTCATCTCCAGTTTGTAGCCGAAGCCGCGCACGGTCTTGATCATGTCGCCGGCCGGGCCAAGTTTGCCCCGCAGCCGGGTGACGTGGGTGTCCACGGTACGGGTGTCGCCCACATAGTTGTAACCCCAGA
>DFYU01000067.1:10708-19972 GCA_002383415.1 Geobacter sp. UBA4074 | reverse complement strand
CCGCCATTCCGGTATCGCTGAACAGTTCGATCATAGCCCCCGTCCGATCCGGGCTGCCAGTTTCTCCCGCTGGCGAACCCTGGCCGCATCCAGCAGCATCCGTCCGGCCCAGCGGTAGACGTTGAAATCGCGCACCAGGGAACGCATGCTGCGCATCCGTTCCTGTTGTTCGTAATCCGGCATGGTAAGCGCCTGGTAGAGGGCCTCGGCGGTCTGTTCAACATGGTAAGGGTTGACGATCAGCGCCTCGTGCAGCTCGTTGGCGGCGCCGGTGAACTGGCTCAAGACCAGTGCGCCCTGCTCGTCGTCCCGTGCGGCCACGAACTCCTTGGCCACCAGGTTCATGCCGTCGTGCAGGCTGGTGACCATGCAGACGTTGCTGGCCCGGTAGTAGCGGGTGACCTGGTCGGCTTCATGGTGTTCGGCCTTGAGGATGATGGCCCGTTCAAAGCGCTGGTTGATCCGTTCGGTCAGGGCATACACCCGCTGCTCGAAGGCGTGGTACTCCTCCAAGGCCGAACGGCTGGGGGCGGCGATCTGCACAAAGCTGAAGCGGCCCACCAGCTCGGGGTGCAGTTCCAGCATCCGCTCCACCGCGCTGAACCGCTCCAGGATCCCCTTGGTGTAGTCCATCCGGTCCACACCGATTCCCAGCAGATGTCCCTGCGGCAGTCCCAGCTCTGCTAGTATCTCGGCCCGCGTCTCCTCCACCGGCGGCAGGCTGCCCTGCCAGTCCGGCGGCCACTGGATCGAGATCGGATAATCTTCCACCATGGTCAGCTGGCCACGGTGGAAGATGGTGGATGATTCATGCTCGATACGGGTCTCCAGATAGCGGTCCACCGTCTCCAGGAAGTTTTTGCAGTGGAACGGCGTATGGAAGCCGAGGATGGTGCTGCCCAGCATCCCCTTCAGCAGCTCCTCCCGCCAGGGACAGATGCCGAACGACTCAGGGTTGGGCCAGGGGATATGCCAGAAGGTGATAATGGTGGCCTTGGGTAGCCGTTTGCGGATCAGGGCCGGCAGCAGGGCGAAGTGGTAATCCTGCACCAGCACCACCGGGTCGTCGCTGCGGGCCTCTGTCACCACCGCATCGGCAAAGCGCTGGTTGATGGCCTGATACCAGGCCCAGTCGCTGCTGCGGAAGATTGGCCGCACATGGGCGTTGTGGCAGAGTGGCCAAAGCCCCTCGTTGGCAAAGCCGTAGTAGTAGCCCTGCTCCTCTTCGGCGGTCAGCCAGATGCGGCGCAGGTTGTACTCCGGCTTCTTAGGCGGCACGCCGACACGATCATGCGAGTCCACAGTCTCACGGTCGGCCGAGCCGCTGCCGTGGGCGATCCAGGTGCCGGAGCAGGCCCGCATCACCGGTTCCACCGCCGTCACCAGACCGCTGGCCGGACGGTGCACCACGATACCCTGCTCGGTCTTGACATGGATGTACGGTTCACGGTTGGAGACCACCAGCACCTGATCGCCGGTCAGTTGCTTGTTGAGCAGCGAACGCAGGGCGGCCGGATTCCAGCTGACGGTCATGTCGTCGGCATGGCGGCGTTCGGCCTCCAGGTTGCGCAGCAGGCTGCGCATCTCTCCCACCAGCGGTTGCAGTTCCGCCCCGGCCGGTTGGCTGAAGGGACGCAGAATCCCTTCGCCGCGCATCATGGCTCGCACCCCCTCCAGCCAGCCTCGCCAGCTTAAGTGGGCCACCAGCACGGTGATCAGCGAGATCACCACCCCCAGCACGACGAACAGTAGCAGCAGGTATTTGCGGGTGTCGGCGCTGCGGCGCTCTATGTAGCTCATGTCATGCACCAGCACCAGGGTGCCGATCTCGGTGCCATCCTGCTCCAGCGGGGCGTTGAAGACATGCACCGGCCCCTGGGGCAGGTTGATCAGGTGTAGCTGTTCCTGCTGGTCTGGCTCATAGCTGACACAGGTGATATCGTTGGGAAAGGCCTGGGTGCGATAGAGCAGTTTGCGCTGGTCATTGCAGACCCCCACCGCCAGCAGGCGCTCGTCTTTGGTGGCTCGCTGCAGCAGCGCATTGATGCGTGTCCGTTCATTGCGCTGCAGCAGTTCTGCCAGCGGTTCCTGCAGGGTGCTGCTGATCAGGCGGGAACGCATGTTCAGGTCGCGGGCGAACCAGCGCAGGGTCAGGTCATCGAATAGCGGAACCACGGCGTAGGCCAACAGCGCCAGGGCCGCCACCAGTGGAATTACAAAGCGTAGCGACAGGTGCAGCGATCTGAGCGAGAACAGGGTTTTCATGCAGTATCAAACCTCCCCTCGAACGTGGTTGCATTCGGCTGGAGACAGGTGTTGGGGGTGATCCTCATGCGGCCATCTCCTTATCGATGATCAGGTTCTGTTCCGGTCGTCGGTTCGTGTTTGTCCGGTGTGCGCGGCTTAGGAGTAAACGGCGTTTGCCGGGCCTTAAGGGTGACCTGCCGCAGTTCGCTGATAGGCATGCCGGTGGGCGCCTCCAGCGAGGCACTTTTCTGGGCGCCCAGGATCTGACTGGGGTAAATGCTGCGATACCCGGCGATCAGGAAGCTGACCATGCAGGCCAGGGCCGCATAGGGGGCCATCTCTGAGCCGAACAGTTCGATGGCCATGACCGAGGCGGCTATCGGGGTGTTGGCGGCGCCGGCCAGCAGTGCTGTCATGCCGATGGCCGAATAGGCCGCCAGGTACTCAGGGCTGAACAGTTGGGCAAACAGGTTGCCGGCAGCGGTGCCGACAAAGAAGATCGGCGTGACCACACCGCCGCTGCCGCCGCTGCCGAGTGTGATCGAGGTGGCGATGCTCTTCCAGAGCACGGCGCCGGCTGGCAGGGCCTGGCCCTGCAGCCCCTGATGCATGGTTTCCAGCCCGAGGCCGAGGTAGCTCTGCGATCCAAAATGCCCGATCACTACCAGCAGCAGGCCACCCAATAACGCCTTGAGCGACCAGTGCCAGCCCAGTTTAGCGAAGCAGCGTTCACCCAGTTTCATGACTTCGATCAGTAGCAGCGCCGCAAGTCCGCACCAGACACCCAGCATGATGATCTCGATCATGCTCCAGCCGCTGAAGGTCGGCATCGGCGGCAGCAGGTCGTGGGGGAAACTGGCCCCTAGACGCAGGGCCACATGGTAGCCCACCACCCCGGCGACAAAGCAGGGGAACAGCACATCGTAGAACATCTGGCCCAGCACCAGCACCTCAACCCCGAAGATGGCGCCGGCCACCGGCGTGCCGAACACCGTGGCAAAACCTGCGCTGATGCCGCAGATCACCAGCTTGCGGCGATCTACATCGTTGACCCGCAGCAGGTCGGCACAGGCCGATGCCAAACCGGCGCCGATCTGGGCTGCCGGACCCTCCTTGCCGGCAGAGCCGCCACCGGCAAGGGTGATGACGGTTGCCACCAGTTTGACCGGTATCACCGCCACCGGAATCTTGCCCATCCGCTTGTGTACCGCCTCGATCACCTTTTCGGTGCCGTGTCCGGCCGCCTCGGGGGCCAGCCAGCGCACCAGGGCACTGCTGGCAAGAATCACCAACGGCAGTAGCAGGTACTGCTGGGGAACCAGCTGAGCCGTGCCGGAGGCCCAATTGAGTGTACGCAGGAACACCGTGGTGCCGCAGCCCACCAGGATGCCGACCAGTGTCGCATAGCACGACCATTTGATAACGCTGATAAACAGGGTGGCCTGTTCAGTAAAATGTTCCTTCATGCATCTCTCTCCAATGGTGGACGGCGTCGGGATCGCACAACCCGCGACTACGCCGTCAGCGTCTCATGATACGCAGCGTGGCTTCCGTCTGTCGGGCGGTGCTGCGTTTGTATTGGGTGCTGATGGAGGATTCCGGCACTCCCAGCTTGGTTATCAGGTGGCGCCGGACCACGGACGCCAGCTGTCGGTCATTGCGCCCGCTGGCCTCCAGTTGCAGGCGGTAGCCGGTCACGCCACCCGGTAATTGCGCAATCAGGCTCAAGGCCTGCTGGCTCTCCTGGTTGAGCTTGCCGTCGTCGTCAAGCAGCAGCGTCGGCAGCAGGGGCGCAGTCCTGAACGAGACAATCAGCGGCAGCTGCAGGGCTTTTTCAAGTTGGCGGGTTAAGAGTAACAGCTCATCCTCGTTGACCGGCCAATCACGGCGCACCACTGCCGAAAGCCCCAGGGGCTGTGCCTGGGTGGCGAAGCTGAGCCGCACGTTTCTGACCGGAAACGGGGCCAGCAGGGCGGCCAGTTCCCGCTCGGCGTTGTGTACCAGTCGCACCACCTTGTTGTGTATCTCGGTGGGCGTCTCCTCACTGGGTTTGCTGCTTTCAATCTGCTCGGGCAACCGTTCCGAGGCCACCAGCACCTGCTCCAGATACAGGTTGACCGGCGGTTTGAAATCGGCCTGCAACTCCTGCTCAATCTTTTGTTCAAGCGGCTTAGCAATTCTTCTGACCGTGTTGACGGTTGCCCGGATCTGTACCCCGTCCTTGCGGGACTGGTAGGTGTAGCCGGTCATACGCGATGATTGTTGCTGATTAAGGTGTTTCTTCAATACCCGTTCGATCCGTTTGCTGGTGTTCATCTTGCGTAGATCCACCACCAGCGTGTAGACCAGCGGGATCGAGATCAAAAGCATCAGGCCGCCGATTACCAGCAGCCGGGTGCGTTGCGAGTACTGGATGGTCTCCACATGGCTGGTGCGGAAACCCATGATGAAGAATACCAGGTCCGAGGTGAGCACGATGGCCACAAAGTTGGTGAAAAACAACAGAAAACCGCCCATGCCCAGCATCAGCTGGCCGGTGCCCAGGCCGTAGCCGGCCACACTCAAGGGGGGGATAACCGCCGTGGCCACCGCCACGCCGGTGGCGGTGATCAGGTAGTTGCGTTTGGTGCAGAGGGCCACGGCTCCCACAATGCCGGATAGTACCGCAATAAACAGATCATAGATGTTGGGCCGTACCCGGGCCAGGATCTCGCTGGTGGGCTCCTTGAGGGGCGACAGCAGGGTAAAGAAGGCGGTTACCAGGATGGTCAGGCCGACGCTGATGGCGATGGTACGGAAGGCGCGCCGGGCCAGGGCCAGATCGCCGATGGTCAGTGCCAGGCCGGAGGAGATGATCGGCCCCATCAGGGGCGAGATCAGCATGGCGCCGATCACCACGGCCACGCTGTTGGTTAGAAGCCCCAACAGGGCGATCAGACCGGACATCAGCAGCATCAGATAGTAGACCCAGGAACGTTCAACCCCTGAGGCCACCTCTTTGATGATAGCCTGATGGTTGACCATCTCGGTCTTAAGGGCCAGAAAGTCTTTCAGTTTTTTGGTGTAGTAGCGGATTTGCGCACTGGTCATAGTGGGGTAGCTCCGGTGGTTGATGCAGACGTCTCGCGCTGCCGGGCGCAGGCTGTTGTCTGTCGTGCAAGAGCAGGCGTCGCAATATGGGATAATTGCATGTTTGTACCCTTTCAGGAAAACGTTTTCGTTCAGCGAGCGTAATCCGGCGCACTAGTCCTTCAGGAGCATCTCAATGCCGCGCAGCGAGAGCTCGATGCCTTCCGGGTGATTGTGCAGGTCATGCCCCAGTTCGTGAACTACCCGCTGGATCAGGTAGCAGCGCAGCATGATCGCAAGGTGGGCCTTGTTTTCTGGCAGCAGTGGCGAGTTTTTCATGGTGTGCAGGTATGCCTTTAAATAGGTGCCGCTCACATAGACGTACCAGGCGTCAAGCCATGGTTCAAGCAGTGCACGGTCTTCCGGGTGGCTGGCGTTATGGTGGGTCAGGATGGTTGTGGCGGCGTAATGAAACGAGTGAATCATGCCGGCCACGTCCCGCAGGGGAGAGCGCTTCAGGCGCCGCTCATTGAGTGAATGGGACGGTTCGCCTTCAAAATCAATGAACACGAAGTCTTTGCCGGTGAACAGCGCCTGTCCCAGGTGCAGGTCGCCGTGGATGCGGCACTTCATGGCAGAGATCCGCCGGCCGGTGATCTTCTGGAGAATGCTGATCAGTTCTTTTTCCGCAGCCAGTACCCGGGTGGCTTGTTCCTGAACCTGCTCCGGCAGTGTTGCCAGCTGTGCGGTCAATTTTTGGAAGTTCTTGCGCACCAGCCCGCGCATCGACTGAAAGAGTGAACGTTGGTACAGGGTGGAGAACTCTTCCCGGGTCCAGGGGCTGTTTGCCGTGCCGGACGCCAGGGTCCGATGCATCTCGGCGGTACGGCGACCGAGCAGCAGGGCCATCTCAAGGTGCAGGCCGCGCACAAGATCACGGAACTGGTCAGGGATGCCGCTCTCCACAACCTCGAGCAGGCTTGGCAGCTGAGTCGGCAGCTTTGGCAGGTCATGTCGGTGCGACAGCAGGTGTTCAACAAACTGGGACAGGCTGGTCAGGGTGTTGCGCCAGGCGTCGCCGTGACACTCGATATAGGTCTGTAGCACGCCCAGGTCATAGGTCTTGCCAGCAGCGGTGTGGTACTCGATCTTGCCGGCATAGACCGGCACATGCTGGAAGCGGTTCTTGCCGGCCAGAAACTTGAGAATTTCCGGCTCCGGATTGATCCCTTCATCAAGCTTGCGGTACATCTTGAACAGCAACTGGTCACCATACAGGATACTGGTGTTGTTCTGTTGTACCGCTACGACCCGGCTGGGGAACAGGTCTGCCCTGGGCGGCGAGGTTCTGGTTACCCCGCTGCCCTGCAATCCGAGCAGCAGTGAGCCGCCCGTGCCCTGCAGTTTCGTGCGGTCGCTGATCAACCCGAACAGGATGGTTCTGAACTCTTCGAAGTAAATCGCATCGCACAGTACCCCCTCCACCTCGCCAAGGCTGAGCGTGGTGATGATCGAGAGTGGATGTCGGTCAGCCACGGCCTGAATCTGATCAGTGGAGAGCCAGTTCATCGGGATCAGATAGGTCTCGGCATCGCCCTCCGTGTAGTCTACCTGAAAAAATGTCAGTAAAAACAGGTGCTCATCCTGACGGATCTGAAAACTGTCGAGCACCTTGATCCGTCTGGTGGTGCGACCTTTACCGAAAAACCAGAAGACCCGCTGCAGATAGTGGGGCATGACTTCGCCACACAGACGTTCCCCGTTTTTTCCCTTTACCACGTCCCACCAGGGCTGGCCCTCGCGCAACTTGAGCTGCAGGCATTCGTCACTGCAGGTCTCGGAGTATGCCTCGGTACTGCGCAGTGCAAACCAGAAATAGTCGTATTGGCCAAGGGTGAAGTGGTAACGGGCCTCCTGAATCATCGGGAAACGGTTGCGACTGAAGACCTCTTCGGGAATCAGTCCGGCATACCGGGAAAGATCAACCGATGCTGTCTGGGCAAAGCGAGAGAGGTTGATCACCACCAGCAGCGTCTCTTCTCCATGACTGCGGATGAAGGTTAGCACCTTGGGATTGTCAGAGGGAACCATCTCCAACGCTCCGCAGCCAAAGGCCTTGAATCGTTTGCGCATGGCGATGGTGCGCCGCATCCACCAGAGCAGGGAGGACGGGTTGCGCTCCTGATTTTCTACGTTGACCGATTCATAGTGATAATCCGCCTCGATGATTACCGGCAGGAACAGCTTGTGGGCGCTGGCCTGGGAGAAGCCGGCGTTACGGTCAGGGTTCCACTGCATCGGGGTGCGCACGCCGTTGCGATCCCCCAGGAAGTAGTTGTCGCCCATGCCGATCTCGTCACCGTAATAGATGATCGGCGTGCCGGGCATGGAAAACAGCAGCATGTTCATCAGTTCAATCTTGCGGCGATTGTTACCCATCAGCGGCGCCAGGCGGCGGCGGATACCGAGGTTGATCCGTGCCCGCGGGTCGGAGGCGTAGACCCGGTACATGTAGTCCCGCTCCTCGTCGGTGACCATCTCCAGGGTCAGTTCATCGTGGTTACGCAGAAAGATTGCCCACTGACAGCCTTCAGGGATGGCCGGGGTCTGGTCCAGGATATCGACGATCGGGAAACGGTCCTCCATCTCGATGGCCATGAACATACGGGGCATCAGGGGGAAGTGGAAGGCCATGTTGCTCTCGTCGCCGTCGCCGAAGTAGGCGGCGGCATCTTCAGGCCACTGATTGGCCTCGGAGAGCAGCATCCGGTTTTTGTAGGAACGATCCAGGTGGGCCCGCAGTTTTTTGAGAAACTCATGGGTTTCCGGCAGGTTTTCGCAGTTGGTGCCCTCCCGTTCGAACAGGTAGGGCACTGCGTCCAGACGGACGCCGTCAACCCCCATCCGCATCCAGAAGTCGATTACCTTGAGCATCTCCTGCTGCACCTTGGGGTTGTCAAAGTTGAGATCGGGCTGGTGGCTGTAGAAACGGTGCCAGTAGTAGGCCTTGGCCACCGGGTCCCAGGTCCAGTTTGATGCCTCGAAATCCTGAAAGATGATCCGCGTTTCTTGGTATTTCTCGGGGCTGTCGCTCCAGACGTAGTAATCCCGGTGTGATGACCCCGGTTTGGCCAGGCGGGCACGCTGGAACCAGGGGTGCTGGTCCGAGGTATGGTTCAGCACCAGCTCGGTGATCACACGCAGCCCCCGGTTGTGGGCCTCCCGCAGAAACTGTTTGAACTCGCGCAAGGTGTTGTAGCTGGGGTTGACGTTGTAGTAATCGGCGATGTCGTAGCCGTCATCCCGCAGTGGAGACGGGTAGAACGGCAGTATCCAGAGCGCCGTGATGCCAAGTTGCTGCAGATAGTCCAGTTTGCCCATCAAGCCCCGGAAGTCGCCGATGCCGTCGGCATTGGAATCGGCAAAGGCTTTGATGTGGGCCTGATAGATGATGGCATCCCGATACCAGAACGGGTTGTCTTCAAGCAGTGAATCTTTACGGCGCATGGNNGTCTCGACCAGGTCCGGCGGGATCATTTCCCAGGTAAAACGCCACTCCCAGTTGCCCGAGGGGGTGCCGGGGATGTTCATGCGGGCCCCGCTATCCAGCCGCAGCAGATCCTGCAGCGGGATGATCGCCACATCGGCCACCGACATCAGGGCAGCTCGTAGCAGGTCGCCGACACCATCCTCGCCGGAGGTACCCAGGTAGGCGTGCATCTCTTCGCGTTCGTGCGCTGTTCGGGCAGTATACCACCCCTTTGTGGTGTCATTGTCATGGGTGCCGGTATAGACCACCCCGTGTTTTTCGTGGTTGTGGGGCTGGTCCCGGTCGTCGATGTCGGCATCAAAGGCGAACTGCAGGATCTTCATGCCCGGAAACAGGTAGCGGTCACGCAGGGCCAGCACGGCGGGGGTGATCACCCCCAGGTCCTCGGCAATGATCGG
>DFYU01000067.1:0-10691 GCA_002383415.1 Geobacter sp. UBA4074 | reverse complement strand
TGATCCACCCGCACCAGGTCAAACAACTCAAACAACACCCTGCAGCGCTCAATCCACCACTGATAGCCCTGCTGCTCCATCAACTGCCAATCATAAAGCGGATTGCCCCACAACTGGCCGGTGGCGCTGAAGTAATCGGGCGGCACCCCGGCCACAACGGTCGGATTGCCGGCAGTATCCAGCAGAAACAGTTCCCGGCGGCTCCAGACATCGGCAGAATCGTAGGCCACAAAGATCGGGATATCGCCGATAAGGGCGATGCCGCGCTGGTTGGCGTACTGCCGCAGGGCGTGCCACTGCCTGAAGGCCTGCCATTGCAGGTAGCGCTGCTGGTCAATCTCCGTTGCCAGTTCTTGTGCGCAGCGCTCTCGTGTGGCCGTTGTCGGGTGGGACAGTTCGGCTGGCCAGCGGTTCCAGGGCTCACCCAGCTGGCGCTGCTTGATGGCCATGAACAGGGCATAGTCATCAAGCCAGTCGTGTGCGTTGCAGAACTGCTTGAATTCGTCCCGGCGTTGGGAGGCGGGTTGGGAGAGAAATGTCGTGGCGGCCTGATGCAGCAGCTGCAGCTTGTCGGGGATGACCTGTCCGAAGTCGACCCGCTGGCGGGGGTAATCCCCTGTGGTGTTCGACGACAGATCTCCTTCAGCCACCAGTTGCTCCAGATCGATCAAGAGCGGGTTGCAGGCAAAGGCGCTTAAGGCTGCATAGGGCGAGTTACCGTAGCCTGTTGGCGACAGCGGCAGCACCTGCCAGTAGCTCATCCCGGTGGCCTGCAGCAGATCCACGAAGCGCCGCGCATCGTCCCCTAGGCTGCCGATACCGCCGGGGCCGGGCAGGGAGGTGGGGTGCAGCAGTATGCCGCAGCCACGCTTACTCAGCATGACGGCTCCTGTGCGGCGTCGATTTTTACCAGAAGTGCCACCGGAAAGGCCGACAGAATTTTGCACAGGGGCAGGCTTACCTGTCCATCCTGGTACTCAAGCCGGAGCAGCTCGCCGGTCAACAGGTTGCAATAGGAGCTGGCGGCGGTGTCAAACGGTTGCAGAACACGGGTGTCCTGCCAGACCTGCGCTCCCAACGGCAGGCCATCGCCGTCTGCGATCAGTCGGCTGCAGAAACGGGGCACAACCACCAGCACGGTACCGTCATTCGATGAACGCTCAAAGGCACAGACATGCTCGCGGCGGCTGCCTTCCACCTCCAACGGCAGGTAACGGCCCGATTCGAACAGGGCCCGCTGGGTACGCCGGAAGTTGAGCGCTTTGTAGGTCAGATACAGCTTGATACGGCCATTGTGGCGCTGTGTCACCAGTTCGTTGGCGACCTTCAGGGGGCCGTCATGCTGCTCCCTGTTTATAAGCTCATCCAGCAGCTGTTTTCTGTGTTCGTAATCGACAAAGCGCCGGTTGTCGGGGTCTACCAGGCTGAAGTCCCACAGTTCGTTACCCTGATAGATGTCGGGAATGCCCGGTGAAGTGATCTTCAGTAGCAGCTGGGACAATGAGTTGAAAATGCCGCAATTGGCGGTCAGTTCCTGAAACGAGGCGAAATCCTGCAGAAAACTGTTTTGGGGAGTGTCTTTGAGGATTGTCTCGATAAAATACAGCGCGGCATCTTCGTGCAACGAGTTGGGGCTGATCCAGCTGGTATGAACCTTGGCCTCTCGCATCGCTTTGAGCATGTAGTCCTTGATTCTGGTGCGGTAGGTGGCAAAGTCCTGGTCGGCCGGACCGCAAAAGGGCCAGGTTCCCACCAGGGTCTGATACAGCAGATATTCCTCATTGCGGCTCGGTCGGGGTTTGCCGTCCACCACCAGTTTGATTCTGCGATTCTGACGGCCCCAGCGAAGGAGTCCTTCGCGCCACGCCTCTGGAATCTCGGAAAGGACGTTGATCCTGGCCCGGACATCCTCGCTGCGCTTGGTGTCGTGGGTTGAGGTGGCCAACATGGCCAGCGGGCGGTTTTTGCAGCGTTCGATATTCTGGCCGTGGAATGCCTCCAGTGTGATACCGAAGCGCTCCGGCGAACCGCCCACTTCGTTCAGTGACACCAGGCGGTTGTAAAGATAAAAGGCGGTGTCTTCGACCCCCTTTGCCATGACCGGTCCAGTGAGCTGCTGGAAGCGTTTGACAAAATCAAGCCATGCTCTCCGGTGCTGGTCGGGCAGTGTATCGGGAAAACAGAGCGTCAGTACGTCGCGAATGAAGTCAAAGATCGAGGCGCTGACCGCCGGGTTTTGGCGTTTGGCGCGGCTGGTGGCAGCCTCGATGTACTGTCGGTCACGTTCGGTAACCTCATAACCAACGATGTAGGTCCGATAGACCGGAAAAAAGGCGATGACTTCGATCAGTGACTTGACCAGGCTGTTGAGTGTGAAGTCACGGGTGTGCCGGTTCTGCTCCGACAGACGGTTCAGGCGGTGTCCCAAGGTGTTGAGTTCGCTGGACATGGCTACCTGCATGACCAGTTTTTTCTTCTGGTACACCACATCGTGGAAATCGATCCGGTGGTGCATGAAACGGGTATAGATGGTTTCAAACAGCCGTGCGTTGGCGGTTTCGACGAAGATGCCATTGACCTGGTTGGCAAAGTCGTAGCCGGTTGTTCCAAAGGCCGGCCAGTTGTCGGGCAGCTTTTCCGATTTGATCAGAATCTTTTCGGCCAGGATGTAGAACGGTTTATAGGAAGGATCCACCTTGAGAATGGTTGCATATTTTTCTGCAATCAGCTGGCCTGATTCTTCTGCGCTATCGCCATCTTCTGGCAACGAACCGTCACCGTAAAAACTGCTAAAACAGCCGGCCTGCAGCCTCTTCAGGTACTCCACCGGGTCTTGCAGGCCGTCGGCGTGGTCTATGCGCAGGCCGCTGATGGTGCCGGACGCCACCAGCGCAAAGATCAGCTGATGGGTGGCATGAAAAACGGTCGGGTCCTCCACCCTGATGGCACCCAGTGAATTGATGTCGAAGAAGCGACGGTAGTTGATCTCCTCAGTGGCCACCCGCCAGTGGGAGATGCGGTACACCTGCTCCTGCAGCAGGGCATCGAGATGATCGAAACTGCGTGGATTACCCTTGGTGCCGTTGAAGACGCACAGGTTGCGGTCGATGAATGCCTTGATCGCGCCACTGTTCTGATAGAGGTTCCAGAGCCGTCGCTTGATGACTTCCTTCTCTCGGTAGCGCTCGGCAATCCGTTCAGGTGCCTGTTCTGTGTTGGGAGGCAAGTGTTTGAGTGCGGTGATGATACTCATCAGTTCCTGATACTGGGGGGCTTCGGGCGACAGTTCCTGCTCCAGATCCGTGATCCGCAGTGTCAGAATCCTGCTGTAGGTCTTGGGGATAACCGGCAGCCGGTGTTCATAGTAGCAGAGGTGGAACGAACCTTCGTCAAATACCAGCTGCAACTCTCCCTGCTCAAGCACCGTTCCGTACTGATCACCCAGGATCGGGATCAGGATCTTGTTGTGCAGTTCATGCTTGACCGGGTGCCAATCGATATCGAAGAACGAGGCATAACGCGAGCTCGGACCGTTTTCCAGCAGGTCGGCCCAGTAACGGTTGCCCGGGCCTTCGATGCACATATGGTTCGGCACGATGTCAAGCATCTGCCCCATGCCGTACTGTGCCAGCGCTGCGCACCATGCGGCATGTTCCTCAGCGCTGCCTACTTCAGGGTTGAGCTGATTCTGATCCAGCATGTCATAGCCGTGCAGGCTGCCCGGACTGGCCTTGAAATAAGGGGAGGTATAGATATCGCTGATACCGAGGTTCTGCAGGTAGGGCACGATTTCCTGAGCAGTGCGAAAGGTAAAACCACTGTTGAACTGCAGGCGATAGGTGGCCGTTGGTATACGGAGTCCGGTGCCGTTCATGGTGTGCCTCGCATGGTGGCCTGCACTGCAGGCACGTTGAAGAACAGCAGCTGACCGAGCCTGTTGATCGTTTCGCACCATACAGGTCGGTCAGTTGGCGTTGTCGGGGCAGGGGGCTGGTCGCCGCAGCCCTGCTGGAGCAGCTCCCAGTACATGTTCTGCACCTGCCACAGGTTGACGGCGATCGGGAGGGCCGAGATCGAGGCCATCAACTGCAGCGCCTCTTCTGCTGCCTGTTCATCCTGCGGTTGCTCCAGCAGCGCCGCCATTGCCCGTTCCAGCCTGCGGCGGATGATGAATTCCAGTGACACGGTGTCAAGGCTGACCTGCCAATCCCTGATCTCGTTGACCAGCTCCTGCAGGCGTTGCAGATCGATGAGCTCGTCCGAAAAAATCCGTTGCAACTGCAGGTTGAGCGAGGTCTCGGCCGTGGCCATGAAGCGGTGTGGCACCGGCATGCCGGTCTCCCGCAGAAAACCCATCAAACCGCGGTTGTTTTCATACAGGCTCGTGAACCTGTCGTCGAACTCCTGCAGTGTGCCGGCGATGATCAGCTGCAGGATATGGCGTTGTTTGTCCCGAAAGAGGTTGGTGAGGGAGTAGGTGTGCATACCGAAATGGGTGTCCAGCAGCCGGATGATGGTTGCAAAATCAGCCTGGTTGAAGGCGGTTGTCACCTCGTGCCGCATGGTTGTGTAGGCCTCATCCCCCAGAAAGGGGCGTACCCCGCAGTTGACGGCATGCCCGCCAAAATAGAGTGTGCCGAAGCTGATCCGCTCCGCCTCGCGGGTGATGGTTGAAATAACCAGCACCCGGCCCACGGTCAGTTTTATCTGTCCGGCCTGCAACTTCTGAAAATCTTCCCGGTAGGCCCGGAAGCTGAAAATGTCGGTCTGCTCCTCGTATTCTTCAAAGATCGTGCTGACCGCATAGTGGGCGCCAACCTTGATCAGGTCGATCATGGCCGGCTTAACGGAATGTTGGTAGATCTCCGCACCGTTGCCCTGCTGGGGGAGATTGCTCTCGGCCCGTGCCAGACGTGTGAGGAAGTCTGCCTCAATACTGAGCCGGCAGTGCTGCTCAGCCAGCTGGACGGCTCTGGCCGCATACTGGATAATCTGTACCGTCTCCAAGCCTGACAGTTCGTCGAAGAACCAGCCGCAGCTGGTGTACATGAGCAGGGCGTGTCGTTGCATTTCCAGCAGGCTGAGGACGGTCGTTGACAGCTCGTCATCAGGCTTCCCGCGCCCGTGCTTCTGCAGGAAGGCGGCAAGAGTCTGATCAGAGCGGTCAAGCATCAGTCCGATGTAGTCGTTGCGAGCCTCCCAGGGGTGCTTCAGAAGCGGCGTAGCCATTTGGTCATAGCAGTCAGCCAGTTCGTCCCGCAACCAGTCCAGGGCTTCCCGCAGTGGACGCCGCCACTGCTGGTTCCAGCCGCTGCCACCGTCGGCACGGCAGCCGCAGTCTGACCGCCAGCGTTCGATGCCGTGCATGCAGCTCCAGGAACTGTGCTCGATGATCTGGACCTCATGGGTAGGCGGGTGCAGTTCCAGATATTCGCCATAATTCGTCAGTCGCGCCAGTCCATTTTCCTCGATCCAGTTCAAGGCCTGTCCCAGCGCCATCTCGCCAAACTGGTGGTGATGGCCGTAGGTCTCGCCATCAGTGGCAATATGCACCAGCTGCGCGTGGCCCCTGCATTCAGCGAAACCTGACAGTAGCCGTTCAGCGAACTGCTCGCCGCTCTTCAGCAGCTGTTCAAAGGCAACCGCCTGCGAGATCGGCCCGTCATAGAAGAAAAGTGAGATGCTGCGCCCAGAGGGAAGACGGCAGAGATAGGGGCGTGATGGGTCAACCCGTGAACCGCTGACATCACGCCATTTGCCGGCGTTGATCCTGCGAACCTGACTGGCCTGGCGTGGAGCGAGGATGGTAAAACGGATGCCGGCTTCTGCCAGTAGTTCAAGGGTTTCAATGTCGACGGCGGTTTCAGCCAGCCACATCCCCTCGGGAAAACGCTGAAAGCGGTGCACAAAATCTCTGATACCCCAGTGGACCTGGGTTTGTTTGTCACGGCGGTTGGCCAGCGGCATGATGATGTGGTTGTAGACCTGCGCCAGGGCGGCGCCATGTCCGGAGCGCCAGCCCTGGCTCAGTCGATCCGCCTCCAGGAGCGCCCGGTAACTTTCCGGGGTGTGTCGCTCCATCCACGAGAGCAGCGTCGGTCCAAAATTGAAGCTGATCCGGGCGTAATTACTGATAATACCCCTGATTTTTCCGTCTCCGTCCAGAATACGTGAGGCGGTGTTGGGTGCGTAGCACTCGGCGGTGATCCGCTCGTTCCAGTCATGGTAAGGGTAGGCCGAATCCTGTATCTCGACAGTCTCCAGCCAGGGGTTTTCTCGCGGGGGCTGGTAGAAATGTCCATGAATGCAGATAAATCGCTCCATCAGGCACCCCCTTCAGTTCGATAGACTCGGCAGCTGTAGGGGGGCAGGGAGAGGTAGCTTGCGGGGCGGGTCCCGTAGATCGTATGTTCTGTGCCGGGCAGCGTACGGCTGGTTGAGTCGAACAGAAGCCGCAGGGTGCCGTTGGTCAAAGAGGGGGGCACCATGCACTCCTGATTACTGAAGTTGAACAGGCAGAGTATCCAGTTGATTCCTGCATTGCGCCTGACCGCCAGTAGTTGTTTTGCCTCGTCAGCATGCAGCTCAAGCTGCTCCCTGTTGAGATCGGTCAGCTCCGGACATTCCTTGCGCAGACGGATCAGATCCTGGTAGCCCCTGAAGAGCTGACATTGGTGACCGTGGTGGCGTTGTTCAGGGTCGATTTTGGCTGAGAGAAAGGTCGCCTCCTCCTGGGGATCGGGGGGGATGCCCTGGTCTGAGAAGGCGACAAACTCCTGCTGGCGCCCTGCCCGCACCGCTGCTATCAGGTCGGCATCGGTGTGGTTGACGAAATAGGGGAATGGCGCTGTTTCGGCATATTCTTCGCCCATGAACAACAGCGGTATATAGGGTGAAAGCAGCACCGTGGCGGCGGCTAGCAGCAGTTGGTGTGGCGAGAGATGTGCGGTGAGGCGTTCACCCTGCATCCGATTACCCACCTGATCATGGTTTTGTGAGAAGACCACCAGCGAGCTGGGGGGCAGGTCTACCGAGGAACTGCCGTGGTGGCGTTTTCTGTGGGCCGAGTAGGCCCCGTCCAGCACAAAGCCCTCGCGATAGGACTTTACCAGGTCATTGAAGGTGCCAAAGTCCTGGTAGTAGCCATTACGGTCGTTGGTCAGCAGGGTTCGCAGGGCATGGTGAAAGTCATCGTTCCATTGGGCATCCAGCCCAAAGCCCCCTACGTCCGTAGGCTTGATCAGGCGCACATCGTTTAGGTCGCTTTCCGCAATCAGATAGATCTTTCGACCCTGCTCAGCGGCACGATCATGCACCGTTTCGGCCAGCTCCTGCAGGATGTGACGGGCGCTGAAGTCGTAGATGCCGTGGACGGCATCCAGCCGCAGGGCATCGATTTTAAACTGGTCAATCCAGTAGAGGGCATTGGTGATGACGTACTGGCGGACCGGATCGGACTCTGGTCCGTCAAAGTTGACGGCGTCACCCCAGGGGGTCTGGTAGCGGTCGGTGAAGTAGGGGCCGAAGGCGTGCAGGTAATTGCCTTCCGGGCCCAGGTGGTTGTAGACCACGTCGAGGATGACGGCCAGCCCCCGGGCATGACAGGCGTCTACCAGGCGTCTCAGGCCATCGGGACCGCCGTAACTGTTCTGTGGTGCATACGGGAAGGTGCCGTCATAGCCCCAGTTGCGCTCCCCCGGGAATTGCGCCACCGGCATCAATTCTACAGCGGTTATTCCCAGCTCGCAGAGGTAGTCCAGGCGGCTGATTACGCCATCGAAGGTGCCTGCCGGGGTAAAGGTCCCCACATGCAGCTCATAGATGATGAACTGCTCCAGCGGAAGCCCCCGCCAATCCTGCGTTGTCCAGTGGTAATGACTCAAATCCACGACCTGAGACGGTCCGTGCACCCCCTCAGGCTGATGGCGGGAGGCGGGGTCCGGACGTGTCAGCGTTGCATCAAGCAGGTAATAGTAACGGGCCCCGATTGGTACGTTGGGGAGGGTTGCGCTGAAATAACCGTTCCCTTCTGATTGTAACGGTAGCGGCGAAAGGTCACCGTCCGACAGCACAACGGCAACCTCGTGCGCGCGGGGAGCCCAGACCCTGAAACAGGTTGAGCCGTCTCCAAGAGGTGTTGCGCCGATGGTGGGTCGATGGTTCTGCATAGAGCCCTTTTATGCCTCTCGCTGCAGGAAGAGGGTTTGGGTCGGATAAGCAAACTCGATACCCTGCTGCGCGAAGCTGCTGAAGATTGCCAGGTTGATCTGCTCCTGCACATCCATGTAGAGCGCATAGTCCGGGTCGGTTACAAAATAGACCACTTCAAAGTTCAGCGCTGAATCGCCAAAGGCCTGAAAATGTACCCGGTCAAGTCGTGCGTGCTCCTGACGGTCAATGATGTCGCTGACAATTTTTTTGGCAGCGCTAAGCTTTTCGAGCGGCGTCTGATAGGTGACGCCGAGGTTAAAGGCGATACGCCGCTCGGTCATCCGTTTGTAGTTGCGGACACGGCTCTTGAGGAGGTCGTTGTTGGCGATGATCAGCTGTTCGCCGCTCAGGCAACGGATTCTGGTGCTTTTCAGTCCAATATGCTCAATGGTACCAGAAAACGTATCAACCACAACAAAGTCACCGATCACAAACGGCTTGTCCAGGACGATCGACAGCGACGCGAACAGATCGCCCAGGATGTTTTGCACCGCCAGTGCAACGGCAATGCCGCCGATACCGAGACCGGCAACCAGGCCGGTCACGTTGACCCCCAGGTTGTCCAGCATCAGCAACAGGACAATCGTCCAGAGCGCGATCCTGGCCAGAAAACCGAGAAAGGTGAGGGTGGTGGCGCTGGATTTGTCCTGATCCATCCGTTTCTGCATGCTGCGTTCAAGCCAGAACGTGATGCCGGCGCTTACCCAGAAACCGCCCTGCAACAGGAGCGTCAGCACGAGCAGTTTCAGTCCGGGACCCGTCAGGGTCGGCTTGAGCGTGAGGATGGTGGATGCAAGGTAGGTGGAGGTCGCGAAGAGGATAAAGGTCTTGGTGTTTTTCAGCACCGCCACCAGCAGGTCGTCAAAATCGTGGGCGGTAATCGCAGCCAGCCTGGAGAGCCTGCTGATCAGTATCCGTTTCACACTGCTCAGCAGCAGGAAGGCGCCGATCAGTATGCCGACGGCGATCAACCAGTCCTGTACGGTGTTGCCGAGATAGATGCCTTCCAATAATGCCATCTGCACTCCTTTCTCTTGTCTGGGTGCCGTATCTGTCGCTGCTTATAAACAGCAGCCGGTCGTGTACTCGACGGTGTCATGGTTCAGCTGTGCAGCGGTTGCGGGGTGAGATGCTCTGCATTGAGCAGTCGTGCCATTAACCTCATTCCCTGCTCGACACAGAGGAGTTGTTCGTCTGTTAGCTCGCCTAACCCTTTCAGCAGCATGTCCTGAGCAACCTCAGGCGCCCCGGTGACGATCTCCCACGCCTGTGGTGTGAGCTGCAGTTCCACCACCCTGCGATCGTGTTTTGCTGCGCTGCGCTGAATCAGCTGTTTGGCTTCAAGCCGGTCGAGAATGCCCACCACGGTCGGAGGCCGCAGGTGCATCGTGCGGGCCAGATCGGACACCCGCATCGGTGCGGTAGTGGCCAGAATCTTGAGCACCCAGAGCTGGTGCGCGGTCAGGCCTGTTGTACGTTCAGCCACCTTCGAATATTCGTTGATGGCCTGAAAAACCCGCCGCAGGTTGTCGAAAATTTCCATGGTGGTTGCTGATTCTTTTTGCATGGCTGCCCCAGAACAGTCTTGACACATATTGTTAGCATCGCTAACATTCAGCATTGCAAATGTTTGGCGGAACGTCAAGTTTTGTCTGCGTCGCTGGCACCTGCTGCAGACTATGTGATTGTTCTTTTTTCAGCCACATAGACATGTGTGGCCTCTAAGGATCTTGTTGTGTATAGCTACCCAAACCACCCGTTGTCGCCGCACAACCACCGACCCCGAATACTGCGGAGAGTGCTGGCTGTTGCCGTGCTGGCCGGCCTGGTGCTGCTGCTCCTGATGCTGTGGCGCAGCAATCGGCCTGCAGGTTCGTCTGCGGCCCGGCCTGCCGAACATCCTGTCAAGATCATCAGCGCTACGGTCAAACCGGGCGAGACCGCCTCATCCCTCTTCGGCTCACTGCTTGATCAGCAACAACTCCACGTACTCACGGCACAGTGTCGTAAGCTGTTCCCGCTCAGGCAGCTGGCGGTTGGTCAGCCCTATCAGCTGACCGTGAACAATGGCGCCTTTGAACGGTTTGCCTATGATATCAACTCCGACGAACAGCTGATCATCGCCCGCACCGCTGACGGTTTTTCTGTTACCCGCTCGCCGATCGCCTATACGGTGGAGCCTGTGGTGCTGCAGGGGACGATTGATTCAAGCCTGTTTCAGGCAGTGGTGGATGCCGGTGGCAGCGACGGGATGGCGGTGCAACTTGCGGATATCTTTGCCTGGGACATTGATTTTTTCCATGACGTCCAGGTCGGTGACAGCTTCAAGGCGGTGGTTGAAAAGCGGTATCGCGATGGCGCCCCGGCCGGTGATGGCCGCATACTGGCTGCCCATTTTACCGTGCAGGATCAGACCAACACGGCCTTCTACTTCAAGGACGGCACACGGACGCCGGGCTACTACGACCAGCAGGGACGCA
>DFYU01000045.1 GCA_002383415.1 Geobacter sp. UBA4074 | reverse complement strand
TGGACAACGGCGCCATCTTCACCGACAAGGCAGCGGACTTCCCCGATCGCCTGCGGCTGATCTTCGAGGGACTCAGCCGGGTGATCGCCCAGTACCGTCCCGATGCGGTGGCCATCGAGGATGTCTATGTCTCTGAAAATGTCCGTGCGGCCCTCAAGCTCGGCCAGGCGCGGGGCGCCGCCATCGCTGCTGCGGTGCATGCCGGCCTGCCGGTGGCCGAATATACCGCCTCGCAGGTCAAGCAGGCGGTGGTGGGGCAGGGCAGGGCAGGCAAGGAACAGGTGCAGAAGATGGTCAAGGCCTTGCTGGGTTTGCCTGAGCTGGCCCAGGCCGATGCCTCTGACGCCCTGGCGGTGGCGGTCTGCCACATCAATTCCCATAGTCTGCGACAACAGACCGGCCCTGCGGTGCTAACTTCCCGTCGCACCGGTTCCTGGAGGAACTACCGACCATGATTGCACTGTTGACCGGGCAGATCGCCCATAAATCCCCGGATCACCTGATTGTTGACGTTCATGGGGTCGGTTACCGGGTGATGATCCCCTTTTCCACCTATTACGAACTACCGGAAGAAGGCACCGTCAGCCTGCATATCCATACCAGTGTACGTGAGGATGCCATCCAGCTGTACGGCTTCCGCACCCGCACCGAAAAGGGGTTTTTTCAGTTGCTGATTTCAGTGTCCGGTATCGGTCCCAAGCTGGCCCGGGATATCCTCTCCAACATCCAGCCAGCACATCTTTCAGCGGCCTTGCAGCAGGGCGATCTGCACAAGCTGTCGGCCATCCCCGGCATCGGTAAAAAGACCGCCGAGCGGCTGGTGGTGGAACTGCGGGACAAGGTCGGCAAGCTGGATACCGGTGCCAGCCCGGCCGAAGCGGTGGGACGGACCCTGCCGGCAACGGGTCTGCTGGATGACGTGACCTCGGCGCTGCTCAATCTTGGCTATAAGGAAGCGCAGGTCAAAAAGGCTTTGGCCGAGGTGAATGCCGCAACCGGCGGCTCGGTGGAAGAGTTGCTGAAACAGGCCCTGAAGGTGTTGATGAAATAACAGAGGGGGAGGCAATCAGCCTCCCCCTCTGGTCTGTCCGTTGCTGCTTGCGTGGGTTACTGATCAAGCAGCATGGCGTTGATCCGTGCCCTGACTTTTTGCCCTTCCTTGATGGCTGCCCCACCCTTTTCAAAAAATCTGCCCGACACGGTACCATCCTCGATCTGCAGTTCCCCCAGGCTGGCCAACACCTGATTGTCGTCATCGATCACCTCGATCGCCTGCTGTTTCTTGGGTACCTTGCGCAGCTTGGAGGTGTTGATCTGGACATAGGCGATCCTGCCGTTGATCCGGCTGATGGTGCCGATCTCATAGCTGGGGTTGAAGGCGTTGCCCAACTGGTCTGATGCTGCGCGGAACGAGATGGTGACCGCCCGCAGCACGTAGTCCTGCTTCAGTTCGCGGGTGATCGGAATCTTTTTGGATATCCGCTGCTCGATCCGACGTTCGTCGTAGAACGACTTGACCAGTTCCTTCTGGTTGCGTTGGTTGACCAGCAGCACGTCCAGGCGGGTTCGGGCCTTGACAGTCAGGCGGTTGCGGGTAGGGTCGGCGGCGATCGGCGTGACCAGTTCGTCGATCCGGTCCAGGCGGGGCTGGATGATGTAGGTGTCGCCTTCCGACGCGTTGAGCAGCACCCGTGTGAAGCGTCTGGTGTTGGCGATTTCGGTCTGGATGATCCGCATGAAGTCGTCAGCCTGGTCAGCTGTAAAGTAGTTGCTGAACCTGGGCAGTTTGATGTCGGCCTCCAGTTCGGCCGATTCCAGCATGACCGGCTCCAGGGCCTGGGTGGTGACCTGTTGGGCTTCCTTGACATAGACCACGGCGGGCGTAGCTGCGCAGCCGGCAATCAAGGCAGCAAAAAGAACGGTCAGGCTCAGTTTAAGGTAGGATATCTGTTGCATCAGGCCCTCCAAACACGGTGATAGAGACGGCGATACACGGTGGGGTACCGTCGTTTAATCGGCATAGACATTAGACCAGGCCAGCAGCAGGTCGTCACGAAGTTCGTGCTGGTCCGGGTAGAGCGCAGCCAGTCGTTGCAGACGCGCCAGATCGTCATCACTAAACTGGTTCAACTGGCCCTGGGCCAGCAGCTGCAGCTTGGGCTCTAGCAGCTGCAGTTCAGCCGTTGCCAGCTGGATGCGCTGCAGCGCCTGGGCAGTTTTGGTTTTTGCACTCGGGTCATCGTCTTTGAGCTCCGGGTAGGTACCCTTGATCTGCTGGTACATGGCGGTGTAGGCGGTATACTGGAGTCCGAGGTTATTCTTGTAGTAGCCAAAGGCGCTGATGATCATCTTGACCCGTGACGTCACCAGCACCAGGTTGTAGACGCCCCGAGCCCCCTTGAATTCCTCTTCAATGTTGGGTAAGGCCCGTGCGCCATTAACGATGGCGCAGCCGATCTTGACCAGGGCGGCGACGCTGAAATCGGCGCCAGCCACGGCAGCATCGTAAACACGGCTGGCCAGTTTGCCGTAATTCTGGCGCATGGTGGCCAGTTCTTCGCTTTTTTCCGACAGCTGGCGGTCCTGTTCGCTGACGTAGATTATCCCCCGGCTTGTATCTTGGGGAGGCTGCGACTGTTTGCGCTTGTTTGCGGCTGTTGTCTGCTTGGTGCCTCTGTGGTTGGTTCTTGCCCTGGCTGGCGCAGAGGCTGTCTTTTTGTTCTTGAGCGTGCTTGACGACGTTTTACGCCCCGAACGGTTGGAGTTACTGTCGTTAAGGGCATCGCGCAGGTCGCGCGGTGGACTGACCACCGGCTGTTGGTCATCAATCGGCACCTCTGACGCGATACCTGGAGTAGGCTGATCAGGCGAATAGGATGCCTTTTTGATGCGCGCCCCAAGGGCAGCTGAGGTGAGCGCCGGGTCGCGGCAGGCGGCCGGCTTGATATCACCTTCACGCGATGCGTGCACCCAGGCATCGCATTGCTTGAAGCCTTGGGCCAGCAGATCCAGATCCTGCTGGACCTTGACCATCTCCTCACGGTTGGCGGTGACGACGCCAAAGGCCATCAACGGGTTGCGGTAGACATGCTCATCAATCAGGGCAGTGGTGGGTTGTCGACGGTGGAACGGAATTTCGCGGGCGATTACCCGCGGTGATTGGGTACGGAAAAAGAGCAGATCTTCGCGGCTGGCCTCTTTGTTGAGCATCTGCTCCCGTTCTTTGAGAAACAGGTACAGTGCGCTGGTGGGGCGGGGCAGGCCGGTTGTGGGATCGATCTCAAACGGCACCGCCACCCCCTGTGAGGCGCCCAGCAGTGACAGGCCCATTTTGAGCATACCGCTGCCGGACGGTGCGCCGTACAGTTTGTCGGGCCAGCTGTCCTGTTCGCTGATCGGCATCTCCAGCAGGACTTGATTGGAGAGCTTGATGGCCAGGGCTGCGCTTTCAAAGGAATCGACGGCGCCCATGACCGTCGGGTTCAGTGATTCAACACCGCATTCCAGGCCGGAGGTGGCTGTGGCGCACCCGCTGAGTTGGAGCGCCAGCAGCAGTCCGCACAGCAGCACAACAGTTTTTATGCAGAGCGTTGTCTGGTGTGCAGCCATAGCAAATCGTTCCTGCGACAGGTAGTTGGAAATTGCCGTGCCCCAGCCACCCTGGCCGGGGCACGGGGGTTTTAATTACTTGAAGATAACCTTGTTGCCGTCAATCTGAGGGTTCCAGCGTTGCAGCTGCTGATCTTTCTCGAAGGTATCGAGCAGCAGGTCAACCAGATCACTGATCTTGCCGACATAGTACAGATCAAGCACCAGATCACCCTTGCCACGGCCTTTCTGGCTGACGTTCTTGAGTCCGGCGATCTCGTCGTTGAACAGCTTGATCAGTTTGCGTTCCAGCTTGTAGTTGCCCGCAGTGGGCATAACCACTTCATAGCGTGCGCCGCGCCGTTCCTGGGTGAGGGTCTTGGTGTTCAGGGCGGTGGTTACTTCCTTGGCAAACTGCTTGCCGCCATTGACGGCAGCAAGGCGCAGGGCCGCCTTGGGGGATTCGGTGGCCCGTACCCGCGCCAGGCCATCCACGTTGCCTTCCCACAGCAGGTCACGGCTGGCCAGGCTGACGGTCTTGCCGGTCATCAGGGCGTGGTACGACTTCATGCTGCCATCCTGGCTCACGTCCACATCCACCTTGCCCAGCACCAGCCACTCGCCACGGTCGGCCAGTTTGTCAGCAATATTGTTGATATGCTTGACCATCTTGTTGTAATCGGCCTCTTCGGTCAGGGCCTGCTGTACCACCTCGTCGTCGGAGTCGATCACCGTGTACTCGGCCGCGGTCAGGCTGCGTCGCACCTCAGCCCGCACGTTGTCCAGCACGAAGGGCGCGTCGCCGGAATCCATCTTGCCGGGGATCAGCATCACCACGATGCGCCGTTCCTCATTCCTGCCGGTGACGGCGCCCTGGCGCTTCAGGTAGGCACGTACTGCCTCCTCGTTGATGGTGACCTTGATCTTGGCCTGCAGTTCCTTGCCGAAGAACCCGCTGACAGCGCTTTCCAGTATCTCCAGGTCGCGGATATACTGCTCGTCGCCGGTCAGGTTGAGGGTAGCGGCCCGGTCGGGATAGACATCCCGCAGGTAGTGTTCGAGGGCCTGTTCTCGGGCCCGCTGTTCAGCCTTTTTGCGGGCGGTATACTCGTCATCGTCCACCGCGACGGTAACCATTTCGGTGTAGGTACGGACTTCGGCTGCCGCCAGCAGCGGCGCCAGTAGCAGGCCAAGGGCAAACAACACCAGCACTATGCGTTTCATCATACCCTCCTTGGTTGCATCTTCGATCGCTTACAGCAGTTTCCAGGTGCTGCGTGCGCCTTCAGCTCTGACTTTTTTAAGGACCCAGCCCAGCTCCCTGGCGGTTCGCAGCACATCGCGGTCCAGCCGGTCCCGCTTGCCCTTGTAGCGGGCCTCGAAGGTGGTGATACCGCCGCCGGATTCAACCTCACGGGCCTGGCTGGCCAGGGGGAACTTCTCGAACATCTCGGTGAACTGGGCGATCAGCTCCGGGTCGTCCAGTCCGTCGATGACGATGGTGTAGAAGGCGCCGTTCTGCTGCATGTCCATCCATTCCTGCTGCAGCACGTCGATCATCGGGGTGACGATCTTCTTGCCGCCTTCGCGGCCTGCTTTTTCAAGGGCCTGGTCAACGGTCTGGCCCATGCCGCTTTGCTCAATCTTCTTGCTGGTGATGACCTGGGCACGGGTATTGTCGATCAGCTGGGTCTTGATGTTGAGCAGTACGCTCTTGCCCACGGCGCCCTCGCGGACCACGCCGCTGACGTTGTAATAAAGGGTGTACTCGGCATGGTACTTGCGCCCGTAGGCTGCTGCCTTGTTCAGGTCAACGTCGACCGCGTGGGTGTCGCTCACCTGTCTGCCGAACTGCTCGGCAGCGGCCTTGTCCACCACCCGGAACTGCTGATCGGTCAGGGACTCAACGATGCCGTTGTAGACCTCTTCCGTAAACTCCTTGTCGCTGAAGATACGGTCTTTGTCCTTGGTGCTGAATGCCACCAGGATGCGCGGGTTGTTGACTGCCGTACTGGCCCCGAGGATTTTCAGCACATCGGCCATATCTTCCTTCAGGACCCTGGTGTCCACCAGGGCGGAAACGGTAAGCGCCACCCCTTCGTCGGTCTTCTGCTCTCTGAGGATCTTGTAGCTTTTGACATAGCCCTTGCTGCGGGAATATATCTTGTCATCCACCAGGGCTGAATCAACCACGGTGGTTTCAGACTTGATCAGGGTGCCGACCCCCTGTTCGACCGCCTGGCGCAACGCTGCGGACAGGGCGTGCTCCTTGCTGTCTCCCTCGCCGGTGACCGTGATCGGGTTGGCGGTTGCCGTGGTGACCGCCATCAGCAGCAGGCCTGCTGCCAGTACCAGTATTCGTTGCATGTTCGAACCTCCTTGGGTCAGGTTTCGAGAAAATGACCATTGCTACGTCGGGTTACCGATTGTGTCAGCCAAGTGTATTTTTTTGAGCAATCCGGGGTTGCAGCTACCAGTCGTCGGATGCGCCGCCACCATCAAAATCACCGCCGCCGCCAGAAAATGAATCGCCGCCGGAGGAATGTCCGTCCCAGCCGCCACCATAAAAAATGGTCGGCCCGCCCCAGCCGCCGCCGCCGCGACTGCCACCGCCGCCAGCACGTATCAGCAGACTGATCAGAAAGCCGGCAATCCCGCCGAGTATCCCCAGCAGCAGGACCGTGGAATAACTGGCGCCGAGGCTGAGTTCAACGGCCAAGGGGAGCGAGATACCGCCGGCGATCGCACCGGATCTGCGTGATGAGGCGGCTGCCACAAAGACGATCACTGCCGCCAGCGGCAGCAACACCAGCAGTATACCATAGCGGGAAGAGGTTTTTTTTGCCGCCGGGCGCGTCGTGGCTGTGGCCTTGAATTCACCCTTGGTGGCAGCAATGATGGCATCCAGTCCAGCATTGATACCGGCATCGTAGTTGCCGGCCTTAAGACGGGGAGCTATCACATTGCGGATGATCTGGGCTGCCGTAATGTCCGGCAGAACCCCCTGCAGGCCGGTACCCACCTCAATCCTGATCTTACGTTCCTGTCTGGCCAGCAGCAGGATCACGCCGTTGCCCTTGTCCTTCTGTCCGATCTGCCAGGCATCTCCCACCCTGATGGCCAGGCCCTCAATGGTTTCGCCCTGCAGGGTGGGCACGGTCAGCACCACCACCTGGTTGCTGGTTTCACGTTCAAAGGTGGCCAGTTTTTGTTCCAGTGCAGTTGCAGTCTGGGCGGAGAGCATGCTGGCGTAATCGTTGATCCTGCCGGAAAGCGGTGGCACCTCCATCGTCAGGGCGCTGGTTGCTGAGCAGAGCAGTAGCACAAGTATAAGCAGTTTTCTAAGATGAGCTGCCAGCATGACTGCCTCACGAATGGGTTACGACTAAAACTGCACCTTGGGGGCACGGTTGGCGCCCTGTTCAGCCTTGAACGGCTCCTTACGTGTAAGGTGCAGCAGCAGCGAGTTGGTCAGGCTGTTGGGAAAGGTGCGGATACTGGTGTTAAAGGTCTGCACCGCTTGATTGTAGCGCTCCCGGGCCACATTAATCCGGTTCTCGGTCCCTTCCAGTTGTTTCTGGAGATCGAGGAAGTTCTGGTTGGCCTTCAGGTCAGGGTAGCGCTCGGCAACCACCATCAGTCGCGACAGGGCCGAGGAGAGCTCGCCCTGGTTCTGTTGAAATCTGGCCAGCGTGGCAGGATCGTTGATCGCATCCTTGCTGAGCTGCATTGAGCCCACCTTGGCCCGGGCCTCGGTGACCGCCTTGAGGGTATCGGCCTCATGTTTGGCGTAGCCCTTGACGACTTCGACCAGGTTGGGGATCAGGTCGGCCCGGCGCTGATAGGTTGACTCAACATTACCCCAGGCGGCGATTACCGCCTCTTCGTTGGCCTGCATGGTGTTGTAGCCGCAACCGGACAGCAATCCCACCACTACGGTCATCAAAACGGCAGAGATACAGCGGCGCATAGAAGATTCCTCCATCGATCAGGTGTGTTGTTGGTCTGCAACCGTCACAGTCTGCAGTCTGAAGCCGGCAGGGGATCGTTGCCGCGAAATCGGATCTTCATGGCGGTCAGGGCCAGATTGCAGAGTAATGGGGTAATGTTTGCCAAGATCAAAGGGGTATCGCCAATCAGCATACCGTAGATCAGCCACAATGCAACCCCCACCGAGAGCAGTAACGGCTGCCAGATAGAGAGATCACGGGCATGGCGGCTGCGCCAGGTCTTGACCACCTGCGGCACGCTGGCAATGCTGGTCAAAAGTCCCGCTATCAGGCCGATCCAGGTGGCGCTCACAACGATTTCTTTCGGCCGTCAAAGCCTCCGGCTGCCCAATCAATCTGGGAGAGCATGCCGCGCAGCATGGAAACCTCGTGGCTGTCGAGGCCGGCCCGAAAGAATATCCTGCGTAGATAGCGCATCATATGGGCCGGATTTTGAGGGTTAAGGAAACCGATGCGCGCCAGCGTGCCTTCAAGGTGGGTGAAAAAGGCTTCCTGCTCTCCTGAGGGGGCGGTTTCGCGATGCTGGCAGGCAGGGCCGTGATCGGCAACGCCAAAAAGTTCGTAACAGAAGATCAATACCGCCTGGGCCAGGTTAAGAGAACCGCAGTCGTCATTGGAGGGGATGGTGGCTTGGAGGGTACACAGCGAGAGTTCTTCGGTCGAGAGGCCATGGTCTTCGCGCCCGAAGACCAGCGCAGCGATGCCGTCGCCGCGCTGCTGCAGCGTGGTGGCCACCTGGGGCGGCGTCAGCAGCTCCTGGCGATACTTGCCGGTGCGGCGGGTGGTGCCGACGGAAATGGTGGTGTCGGCCAGGGCCGCTGCCAGGGTTGGGTAGCACTCAGCACGGTCGAGTAGATCACGGGCGGAAACAGCGAACATAATGGCATCGGGATGCTGGTGGTCGCAGCCGGCCACCAGTCGCAGGCGGGTCAGCCCCATATTTTTCATGGCGCGGCAGACCATGCCGATATTGCCGGGCGATTGTGGTTCCACCAGCACCACCACGATAGTGTCAAACAGCGTGTTCATCGATTGCTCCTGCGGCAGTACGCAGATCCTAGACAGAAAGCCGACCGGCAATCTCGGACTGCATCAGATCGACCATCTCATCTATCTTGGCCTCGGGGTCGATGGTCAGACCTTCCTTGGCAACATCGGCAAGCAACGCCGCTGTTTTGCCAGCGTCAAGCAGTACCGTGCTGCCTCCTGCCGCTGTCAGCAGGCGTTCCAGCATTGAGGACCCCTGTCGGCTCAGGTAGGCAAGCGCGATCTCGCTCAGGTCATCAACCATCTCCTGCAACGGCGCCTGGTGGTCTGTGCTTTCCTCGGCAGGGGGAGCGGCGACCGCGGGAGTCGGTTGGGTTGCGGTCCGTTTCTGGGCGGAGTCCCAGAGGCGATCGATGTTCACCATCTCCAGCAGGTTGTGCAGCATCAGATCGGTTACGGGGGGACTGCTGCGAATCTCGATCGTGGCGCCGGGCAGGGCCGCAACTCGTTGCGATTCCAGGGCTGAGGTCTCCACCTCACGGGCTCCGTCATGGTAAAAACCGATCGGTAGGCCCTGTTTGTAGAAAATCATGGCGCTGCGTTCAGCGGCTGCAAACAGCACGGTGCCGTTCAGGGTCTGCAGCTTCATCCGCTCCAGCACCGCCTTGAGGTCGACCGTGCGCACCTCCTGGGGCTGCAGGACCTGCTCGCCATGCAGCAGTGCGTGGGTGCACATCACGACATCGGTCGTCATGCGGTAGATGTTGAACACTCCCTCGTGGCGCAGTGCCAGTTCACACAGGGCCGCAATGCCGTCAAAGCCGGTTTTGCGTCGCTGTCCCTCCAGCAGCAGGATGCTGATCAGGGACCCTTTTGCAAAGAGTGCATAGGCTTCTGCCGTTGGCGACAGATAGCTGAGGTAGCCGGTAAAGCCGCCGCTGGCCATCTTGTTCAGCATGTCAGGTAGTTTTGCCTGGTTGGTTGGAATCTTTTCGTAGAGCGGGTTGGACCGCGGCAGGATCAACATGGTTACTGCCATCCTCCTGAATTGTACATAAGCTGCGCAGCCACGATGCAGGCTATTGAGTACTGTATTTCGCAGGGCATGTCAAAGGGTTTGCCCAGTCGTAGCAGAGCGTATAACGCAGCGTGTAAACTTGACAATAACCATGTATTAAATTATTTTATGAGTCTTTGCGTGATAAGCGGGCGGGTGCGACAGCCCCCTTGCTATCCGCGCATTGTCGGGAGTGTCTGTGAGCAAAAAAGAAAAATTGCTGGCCGAGGCCCAGAAGCTTTTACAAAAAGGGCTGACGGACAAGGCGATCAAGATATATCAGGAGGCGCTGGCGCTTGATCCTCAGGATCAGCGGGTCCGTCAGCGCCTGGCTGAGCTGCTCATTCGCGTAAACCGGCTCGAGGACGCACGCACCGAGTTTCTTGCGGTGGGAAAGGCATTGGCCACTAACGGCTTTTACCTCAAGGCGATTGCCGTCTACAAGCAGATCGAAAAGCTGTTTCCCGATGATATAACGATTACCCTGACCCTGGCCTCGCTGAACGAGCAGCATGGTCTGGTGGCTCAGGCCATGGCCGAGTACAAAAAGGCCTTTGAGTACTTCGAACGTACTGAAAACATGGCCGAAGCGGTCACTGTCCTGCAGTCGATGCAGAAGACCGATCCCCAGAATGTCAATATTCGACTCAAGCTGGCCGAGGTGCTGCACCAGCTGGGCCGCCTTGATGAAGCCTACCAGGTGTTTACCGCGTTGGCCGGACTGGTGGCGGAACGTCGTGACGAAGCCTCATTCCGGCGGCTGGTGCAACGTGTAAGCCAGCTGTTTCCGGATAAGGGCGACGTGGCCCGTGTTGTGCTTGAGCAGCAGATTGATGAAGGCAACGGAGAACAGGCTGCTCAGCTGTTGCACTCTCTGCTGAAGTCCGACCCGCAACAACTGTGGGTTTGGAAATTACTGTTGCTGGCCTATGACCGTCTTGACAACAGCGGCAAGCTCAAGGCCACCTGTCAGCATTTTATCAAGTTTTTCCCCGCCGAACTGGCTCCCCGTGAGCAGTTAATCCGCTGCCAGCTGCTTGAGCAGGACGCTGAAGCCGTGGTGCTGCAGTTGGAAGCGGCTGAAAAGTCCTTTATTGCCGCCAACGCCGCTCCGCGCCTGAAAGAGCTGTATCTGGAGCTTGAAAAGCTGCTCCCGATCGATGTGCGTGTTATCAAAGGCTTGATTCGTGCCTGCCGGGCCTGTGGTGAACATGAGGCGGCCGACCAGTTCGCGGCAAAGATATCGTCACTGGCCTCGTTGTCTGGCTCTAAAAGACAGCAACCGGCGCAGCAGGAGCAGCCAGCGGCCGCACCGGCTGCAGAGCCGGAAGTCGAGTTTGATCTGCCGCTTGAGATGGAGCCGGAGGCTGTGCCTCAGCAGCCGCAAGCAGCCGTGCCGCAGCCAGCTGCTCCGGAAACCGCAGAGCCGAAAGTGGCCCCGTCGCAGCCGGCCAATGAGCTTTACGAGATCGAGATCGAGCTGGACCTTGATGATGATGCGCCGGCCCCCCCTGCTTCAGCTGTGCAGACGGTCAGTACCGAAAACTGGTTTGATACGGTCAGCGATATCTTCGACAGTGTCGATACCGCGCCGGGCAAGGTCAAGTACGGGGCTGGCCTTGAAAGCGGCGACTCGCAGTCACACTATGACTTGGGCATGGCCTTTCGCGAGATGGGGCTCTTTGATGAGGCGCTCACCGAATTTCGGCAGGCGGCAGACGACCCTGCACGGCGGGTGGAGTGCCTGATCCAGCAGGGGGCCTGTCTGCGTGACAAGGGTGATTTTGCGCGGGCGGAAAGCGCATTGCAGTCGCTGTTGGCAGCGCCGGGGCTCTCATTGGAAGAGGCCAGCGCCATCAAATACGAATTGGCGCTAACCTGCGAGGCCTGTGGTCGTGCCAGTGACGCCGCCCGGATGTACGGCGAGATAGAGGCTGCCAATCCTGCTTTTCGTGATGTGAAGACGCGCCTTCAGCAGGCGGGCGATGGTAGCGACGGGTTTGATTTTGATGAGGATGACCTGCTTGATTTCGAACTGAAATGATGTAACGGCCCAGCATCTGGTGCTACGAAACGATAAAAGGCCCCGTCACCGGTTGCGGTGGGCGGGGCCTTTTGTTGTAACGGAGAGGTGTGGTTACTTGAGTAGACGGTACAGGAAGGCAAAGGTTCCAGATACCGCCATGGCTGCCAGCATACCGGCATAATCATACACCTGGCGGGCAAAGCTGATCCGTCGCCAGTAGTCTTCCGAGTCGTCCAGCTTGATGGCATGGTCGAATTCCAGTTCATCAAGATCAAGCTGAAAGGCGATGTTGCCCCATAGACGGTCCCACTGGAAGACCTGCAGGTAGAGCTCCGAACCCTTCCAGAGGAAGATCAGCACAAACACCACGCCGAAGCAGATAAACGCCTTGGCAATGGCCGAGTCCCTGATGGAGAAGTATATCTTGCGGATGATCTCCAGGTTCATCAGGGTCAGGAAGACCCAGATGGCATTTTCCACCATCTTGACATTGCGCACGGTGAACATGCTCGGTTCCGGGTTAATGCTCAGAAAGACCCATGACAGCAGCAACAGCAGCATGGTGCTCAGGTAGATCGTCTGTTTGCGGCCGGTAATCTCAAAGGTACGGCAAAAGACGTAGTATTCAAGAAAACCGTGGGTGATCAACATGATGGCGACGGTGCCGGTGATATAGGTAAAGGTCGCCACAGTGGGGGTATAGAAGAGCTTGTTCAGCAGGTAGAACTGGCTGACCAGGATCAGGCAGAAGCCCATCGAGATACTGGTCCAGATCCGTGCGTTGCCGAGACTGAAGATAAAGCTGATCACACCGGCCAGGAGCCAGAAAACGAGCTGAATAAGGTAGAGTGTGGGAATCCCTTGCAGTTGCTCCAGCACTAGTTCCATCATATCCCCCGTTGGTACAGAAACTGTAGTTCTAGGCCCGTGCTTGTGTCAGTAGGGCGTTGATCTTTTCTTTCATCTCGGTGATCTTTTTGACGTTAATCAGCAGTTTGGCCGCCTTTTCCAGGGCAGCCACAAACTGTTCCGAACGCTCTGGATCCTGCAGACACGTATTACCGCCTGCCGTCGTCAGTTCCTTGTCAATGATCCCGCGACCCACGGTGCCGACATACTCGACATAGACGTTGCGGATCTGGTTTTCCAGATCATTGAGCAGATTGAGGGACAGCATCCGGTCTTTCTCGGCCAGCTCGCGGTTCATGCGCTCCAACTCCGCCTGCTTGCGTGCCACGGCAGCATCCCAGATCTTGGCCACATTGATCACATCCAGCAAGTCGTGGGCCATCAGCTCATCTGCGCTGACGGAGGTGTACAGGTCGAGTTTGGCTTTCGGGTCCTGGGCCAGTTGATGGGACTCGCCCGGCGAGGAGTCGATGTCCTGCGAGCCATCATGGAAGAAGCCCAGCGGGTTGCCTTCCTTGTAAAAAATCATGGCTGACTTTTCATCGGTGTAGATACGCAGGCAACCGTTCATCCGTTCGTTCTTGATCCGCTCCAGCAGGTTCTTGATGTCGATCAGGACCAACTCCTGGGAGCGATAGAGCACCTCACCCTGCAGCAACGAGTTGACGCACATGGTGAGGTCCTTGGAAAGGCGATAGACGTCCATGGTGCCGGTGCCACTGTTTGCCATCTGCTCAGCCAGGGCGGTCATGGCTTCGAAGTCGCTTAATGGCTGTCCCTGTGTTGTTTTGTAAAAGGTGGTGATCAGCTTGCCTGCTTCAAAGACCAGGATGCCGGTCGCGCCGGGAAAGGTGAAACTGGCATAGCCACTGAAGCTTCCGTTGGCCAGTTTGGTGACTACATCGGTCAGCTTCAGCTTGGTGACAGCCAGATTTTCAAAAAGGGGATTGCCCTTTGGGAGCTGAAACATGGAAGCGCCTCCTGCTTGGTATCAGTTGATGTTACCGTTGAGCACAACGTGGTAACAATAGAGCAGCACAGCGGTGCTGTCAAAAAATATTTGGTATGGAGGAGGCGTAGCAAAGGCCTGCCGGGGACGGGGTAAGGGCCCCCGGCAGGTTGGAGGGATATCAGGCGCGGATTTGTTGTGCGTCGACAACGGCAATGGCGGCCATGTTGACGATTTCATTCACATCATCACCGCGTTGCAGGACGTGGACCGGTTTATTCATCCCCATCAGGATCGGTCCGATCGCCT
>DFYU01000146.1 GCA_002383415.1 Geobacter sp. UBA4074 | reverse complement strand
GGGCGTTCAGGTTGGGCTGGGCGGTCAGACCGGACAGGGAGGAGAGCGAGGCATCGACGATATCCACCCCGGCCTCGCTGGCCATCAGCAGCATGGCGCCGGCGTTGCTGGAGGTGTCGTGGGTGTGCAGGTGCACCGGGATGCCGATGTTCTCTTTCAGGGCCTTGACCAGCTTGTAGCCGGCCATCGGCTTCAGGAGACCGGCCATATCCTTGATGGCCAGGATATGGGCCCCCATCTTCTCCAGCTCCTTGGCCATGTTGACGTAGTATTCCAGCGGATACTTGTCCCGCTTGGGGTCGGTGATGTCGCCGGTGTAGCAGATGGTGGCCTCGCAGATCTTGCCGGATTTGCGCACCGCCTCCATGGCCACCTGCATGCCGGTGGTCCAGTTCAGCGAGTCAAAGACCCGGAAGATATCCACGCCGGAGTTGGCGGCCTCTTCCACAAACTTCTGCACCACGTTGTCCGGGTAGTTGGTGTAGCCCACGGCGTTGGAACCGCGCAGCAGCATCTGAAACAGGATGTTGGGGATCGCCTCGGACAGTTTGTGCAGACGCTGCCAGGGACACTCCTTCAGGAAGCGCATCGAGACGTCGAAGGTGGCGCCACCCCAGCACTCCAGCGAGAACAGATCGGCCCCCAGGTAGGAGGTGGGTTCGGCGATCTTCAGGATGTCGTGGGAACGGACCCGGGTGGCCAGCAGCGACTGGTGGGCATCCCGCATGGTGGTGTCGGTGATCAGCAGTTTCTTCTGCTCCAGAATCCACTTGGAGAGCCCCTCGGCCCCCAGCTTCATAAACAGGTCTTTTGAGCCGGCCGGACGGCGTTGGGTGTAGTCGATCTCCGGCACCCGCGCCTCAATCAGCTCGGCCGACTTGAGCGGCTTGGTAATGCCGGGGGAGCCGTTGACCACCACGTCCCCCAGGAAGGAGAGTACCTTGCTGGCGCGGTCCTTCTTCTCGCGGAACTGCAACAGTTCGGGGTGTTTGTCGATGAAGGAGGTGTCGCACTTGCCGTGCAGGAACACCGGGTGGGTGATCACGTTTTCCAGGAAACCGATGTTGGTCTTGACCCCCCGTACCCGGAACTCCTGCAGGGCGCGGTCCATGATCGCAGCGGCATCCTTGAAGGTCAGGCCCCAGGAGCTGACCTTGACCAGCAGCGAGTCGTAATGGGGGGTGATCTTGGCGCCGGTGAAGGCATTGCCGGCATCAAGACGGATACCGGCCCCGGCAGCGGAGCGGTAGGTGGTCAGGGTGCCGAAATCCGGGGCGAAGTTGTTGGCCGGGTCCTCGGTGGTGATCCGGCACTGGATGGCATAACCGCGCATGTCGATGGCCGACTGGGAGGGGATGTTGATCTCCGGGTCGGACATCTTGTAGCCCTGGGCGATCAGGATCTGGTTCTGCACCAGGTTACGGCCGGTGATCATTTCGGTGACGGTATGTTCAACCTGGATGCGGGGGTTCATCTCAATAAAGTAGAAAGCACCCTCCTGGTCCACCAGGAATTCAACGGTGCCGGCGTTGCGGTACTTGACCAAGCCGGAGATCTTCAGGGCCGCGGTGCAGATCTCCTCACGCTGCTGCTGGGTCAGGCAGAGCGACGGCGCAAACTCAACCACCTTCTGGTGGCGGCGCTGGATCGAGCAGTCCCGTTCGAAGAAGTGCACCAGGTTGCCGTAGTTGTCCCCCAGCACCTGTACCTCGATATGCTTGGGGTTCTCAATGTAGCGTTCCAGGAAGACGGTGGCGTTGCCGAAGGCCGCCTTGGCTTCGCTGCGGGCCGCCACCAGACCTTCGGTCAGCTCCTTTTTGTTGCGTGCCACCCGCATACCGCGACCACCACCGCCGGCAGCCGCCTTGATGATGATCGGATAGCCGTGCTCCTTGGCGAACTTGAGGGCTTCTTCTTCCTTCTCGATCGGGTCCTCGGTGCCGGGCACCACCGGTACACCGGCGGCCATGGCTGCCTTGCGGCCGGCCACCTTGTCGCCCAGGGCGCGCTGCATCTCGGCAGTCGGGCCGATGAAGGTGATGCCGGCGGCCTCGCACTTCTCGGCAAACTCGGCGTTCTCGGCCAGGAAACCGTAACCGGGGTGGATCGCATCCACGTCGGCCTTCAGTGCCAGGGCGATGATCTCATCAATCCCCAGGTAGGCGTCGATCGGGGCCTTGCCCTTGCCGATCTGGTAGGCCTCATCGGCCTTGTAGCGGTGCAGGGAGAGCTTGTCTTCTTCCGAGTAGAGGGCAACGGTGCTGATACCCAGTTCGGTGCAGGCCCGGAAGATGCGGATGGCGATCTCGCCACGGTTGGCGGCCATTACCTTTCTGAACTTGTTGACTTTTTTCATGTGACTGCCTCCTGAGAGTTCGATCAGATCGAAAGTAAGATTGAAAATTTTTAGCGAAGCTGAAAAAATTTAGTTATTTTGAATAGTTATGAAGCTTATGGTGGCGGCACTTAACCAGAAACAAGGGGTGATGTCAATAGATAAATGTGCGCTTTTGCGGATGCTGCCCGTCTGGCTCCGTATGTATGCGGCTTCATGTATACGCTATGTATTCAGCGTGTCGTCCCTGCATTTTTTGTGTTATCGTGAGCTGCTACAGAGCTGTGATGGAGGAGGCCTTTGTGCAACTAATCGTGAAATTACGACCGTATCTTTTTATCGCCTTGGCGGTTGGAGCCGTCCTGCCGGTGGTAACGGCGCCAATGGCCTTGGGGGCAGGCATCGTGTTCGGGCTGCTGTTGGGCAATCCCTGGAAGGTGCAGACCTCCCGCTGGAGCCGACTGTTGCTGCAGGGGGCTGTGATGGGTCTCGGTTTCGGTGTGCCGATTCAGAACGTCATCATCACCGGTCGGGATGCCTTTGTCTATACGGCAATCAGTATCGGTCTGACCATGCTGCTGGGCCTTGCGCTGGGCAGGCTGTTCGGCACTGCCTCCCGCACCTCAACCCTGATCTCGTTCGGCACCGCCATCTGCGGCGGCAGCGCCATTGCCGCCATGGCCCCGGTGATCA